>JBGVAV010000149.1:0-105164 GCA_045224915.1 Treponema sp. | reverse complement strand
GTTCCATGCCAATAATCGGACTATGCTGGCAAAGAGAGTCTATTCTGTTTCTAAGTTCAATTTCAAGCATTGAACGTTCATTTTCTTTTATGTTAAGGATATTTTCTGAGCTCTGAAGCTTTCCTGAGTTTTTAGACTGAAGCTGCATAAGTCGTGACTGTTCTGCAGTAGCAGCCTGTTCAGGTGAAAGATTTCTCTGTGGAGTTTTCTTTTCATCTGTCATGGAATTGTTCATTCGGCCAGAAGCAATTTCTTTGAACCATTCATCAACGTAAAGAATAGGCTCCTGAGGTTTGTTTTCATAAATAATGCGTGAGAAAAATTCCTTTTGTTCTGCTTTGAAAAGTGAAGGAAGAAGAACACCGAATCTCATGAGCATGCGCTTTGGCATTGGCAGGTTGATTTCGGCCATTTTTGGAGCCATTCCGCGCAAAAGCTCCCAGTAACATGTTACAATCTGCTGGCGGTAAACTGCACGGTCTTTTGGATCCTGGCATGTAAGATATTTAGAAAGAATCTGGTGAACACGCTGTGCCGACTGATTTTCGTTTGTTAAAACTGTTTTATAATATTTAGGGTCGTCATAAACACCGCTAGATTCTTCATTTTTAAGCTTTTCCAAAGGAGCAAATTCTTTAAGACTTAAATTTACCTCGTGAACACCTCCACCTCCTGCGGGTGTACTTGAAGGTGCTGAATTTTTAGACAAATCAAAAGAAGCCGATGAACTCGGCATATTATCTATATCTTCTATTGAAATTGTAGATTCTGTACTTGCCCCTGCTCCCGAAAGTAAAGCAGCAATTTCTGGGTCTAACTCTGCGTCTGCCATTGAGGTATGCTCCTACTTATATAATACTTAATTATACCATAGATTCACATAAATGCAATTTAGAAAAGTGATGCCTTAATACTATTGTTCTGATTTATTTTCTGCATCGCTATCTGTATCGCTTTTTGCATCATCTTCTGAATTATTATTTGAATTGTTTTTTCTGTTTTCCAGTTCGCCAAGGAGCTTATCTGTTTTTGCATATTCTTGGACTGTAAGTTCTTCTCGAAGTACGGCTTTTACAAGTCCGCCTTGAAGCTTAAAAATAAGCTTTTTGTAATTTTCCGGAGAAATATTATCGTCCATATAGGATTTTAAAGCCTTATCTACGCTGTCGACAACTAATTTTTCTTTTTTAGAGTTCTTCTTTCCCATACGAAATTTCCTCCTATATATAGTATATTCCAAAAGTCATTTAAAGCAACAAAAAGAAAGCCCGTTTTGGATTTTTTTGGACAAGCAGCAATCAGGGTTTATTATACTTGTCAGTAGCATAAAATTTTAATATATTTATATATATGGAAAAATTTATGAGTATTATGACAAATTCTCCTCGTTTTGATGATGATGACGAAGAGAAAAAGCAGAAAAAAGAAGAGCCTTTTGCCGACAGATTTCTTAAAACACGTCAGATAATCCTTACAGGCGAAATTAACAAGGACCTTGCAGATTCTATTGCACGTCAGCTTTTAATCCTTGATTCAGAGAATAATGAGCCGATTTATATGTACATTGACTCACCAGGCGGTGATGTAGATGCAGGCTTTGCAATTTATGATGTAATCCGCTTTGTAAAATCACCTGTTTATCTTGTTGGAATGGGGCTTATTGCTTCTGCAGCTACACTTGTTCTTCTTGCAGTTCCAAAGGAGCAGAGAGTTGGACTTCCAAACAGCCGTTATCTTATCCATCAGCCTTTAGGTGGAATGCGCGGTGTTGCAACTGATATTGAAATTTATGCAAAGGATATGGAAAAAATCCGTGCAAAATTAAACAAGATTATTTCTGATGCAACAGGTGTTTCACTCGAGCAGGTAACAAAAGATACAGATCGTGATTACTGGCTTGATGCAGATGAAGCTGTTAAGTATGGTTTAATCAGCAAGATTATTACAAAGCGTGAAGAATTAAAGTAATGACCTTTTCTTTGACCGAAAGTCTTTTGAATGAGATTCAATCTGCGCTCGAAAATCAGGAAGAGCAGTTTCTTGTAGATGCGGCTCAGAATAAGCTTGTGCAAAAAACTGACGGTCTTAAAGGTGATGACGAATTCTTTTACGATTTACCAGAGTGGGATTCTGCTGCAGGCTTTAAGCTTCGCGAGGATTTTGTTGAAAGACTTAATGCACCTATAGCGCATGAAGCTTTACAGGAAGTTCTCCATTCTGGAAGGGGGGTATTCAGGAATTTTAGAAATGTAATAAAAGATTATCCGGAAGTTGAAAAAAAGTGGCACATTTATAAAAACGAAAAAATGATGTGTTATATAAACAACTGGTATAATAATCTGCGTGAAGTATGGGGACTTGAAAAACTTGATTATGTGCCCGAGTCGGATGACAGTCTGATTCATGATGATTTTTCTTTTACGGCATATGAATCAAAGTCAAATAAAGAAGAACTCATGCTTTTTGTGAACGCAGCTTTTAAAGCACGTAATGAAAATCTGGATGAAGAACTTGCTCAGGCAGTTTACAATTTATGGTATGAACAGTTTGAGTTAGCCGAATCTAAAGGCAATCTTGGATTTGTTTGCCGCAGTTTTTCTAATGATTTTGCAGGTTGCATTACGGCAGCTTACGTATCAAAGAAACAGGAAGAGGTTATGGTTTTGACAAGCCTTTTTGTTCCTGAAACTTTCCGTGGTTTGGGAATTGGTACAGAATTAATTTCAATGTGCCTTTCGGAATTTAAAAAACTAGGAAAGAAATGGCTTATTTTGCCAAAAATGTTTATACCCGATTTTCTTGAACCCTTATTATTACGTACAGGTTTTGACAAGATTGATTCGGGCTTCGCTGTAAGTTTGCAGTGATTTTAAAAAAAACAGCCACAACAGGCTTTACACAGGAGAATTTAATTATGGGATACAACAATTATAATCGTGGTTTTGAAATTGACGAAGAAAAAACAGCTGAATTTCTTGAAACTGCAGTTGAAAAAATTACAACAGAAGAGGATATTGATACACTTGTTGAATTAGCAAAGCTCTTTAAGAAGTATGTTCCTCTTACACGCCGCAAGTATGTTATTGCATACATGCTTAAAGAATCCCTCAAACATTTCCACTCTTTTGGAAGAGGTGGACGCAATGCAAGTCGCTTTAATTCTAGAAACAACCGCGACTTTAAAAATGATTATAAGAATAACAACTATAAATCAGAATATAAGGCTACAGAAAATACAACAACAGAAACTGCAACAGAAGAAAGACCTCATCACCCACGCGTAGAAATTGATCCAGATAAGGCAACTTCAATCTTTATCAGCATTGGTAAAAACCGCAGAGTTTATCCACGCGACCTTGTTGGTCTTATTGTTGCTGTAGGTGGAATTGACCGCGAAAGAATTGGTGATATTAAAGTTCTTGCAAACTATTCTTTTGTTCAGCTTTATACAGAAGATTGTCAGACAGTAATTGATAAACTCAATGGATATGATTATCGCGGACGCAAGCTTGCAGTAAGCTTCTCTCGCCAGAAGTCAGATGCTGATGCAGATGCTGATGATACTGCTGATTCTGTAAATGAAGATACAGAGTATTCAGAAAATACAGCTGCACAGGCTCCTGCAGAAGAAGCTCCAGCAATGTCAGAAGAAGACGCTGCCGCTTATGCCGCTGCAGAAAAAGCTGCTGCCGATAAAGAACCATTTGGAAATATCTAATTCATGAACAGCAAGATTCATATAATCAGAACAGGCTTTTTCAAAGTAAATACACTCGTTGTTCCGCTTGAAAACAAAGCCTGTTTTGTAGTGGATCCGGCTGCTTCTTTTTATTCCGGTGACAAAGATGCTGTTACCGGATATTTAAAAAATCATAAGCTTGATTGTAAAGCAATCATTCTTACACATTCACATTTTGACCACATCACGGGAATTGCTACAGTAAAAGAAGCATTCCCAAAAGCAAAAATCGCAATCCATAAAGCAGAAATAAATGAACTGATTAATCCTCCAGGTCCAATGGGAGATTCTGTAATTCAGTTTTTTGGACTTCATGAATTGGTGCAAGCGGTTGCAGAACAGCCTCCTGCAGATATTGCTTTGGTAGACGGCATGACTCTTGAGAGTGTAGTTGGAGCTGGCCTTGGCGGAGAAAACTGGAAGGTTATTTCTACTCCTGGCCACACACCTGGTTCAATCTGTTTGTATAATGAAAAAGAAAACGTCATGATTTCCGGGGACACAATTTTTGCTTATGGCGGCTATGGTCGAACAGATATGGCTGGTGGAGATGAAGCACAGATTATTCACAGCATTGCAATGCTCCGTGAAAAAATCCCTTCTGGCACTCATGTGTACCCTGGCCACGATGAGGATTTTATAAAGGATTAAAAATCGAATATGAGCTTTCTTCGCCCATAGGGTCATTTATGCGAAGGAATGCTGCGTCTATAAAAGTCTTTTCAACTGTAAGAATCGCAAAGCTTGCGGGGCTTCCGCCTCTTGGTCTGCTTATACTTCCCGGGTTTATAAATGTAAAATCACCACGCTGTTCAAAAGCAGAAACATGTGTATGCCCGTGAACTGCATAATGAACTCCAAGCATTTTGGCATCAAGACCAAGCTTGTTGTAGCCGTAATCAACTCCTTCCATGTGGCCATGAACAAAAAGAATCTGCTGGCCGTTTGCAGTGAGCACAAGTCTGTCTGGCATTATAACAGAACCCTTTGGAAGAGTGCGGGCGTTTGCGTTAGCTTTTCCAATATCATAAGAAACTGGAAAATAAGAAGGATCACCGTTTCCACGGACAAAGCCTAAAACTGGAGGGATAACCTGGCATATAGCATCGTTTTCATTTGCAAGTTCGAGCAGTTCTGCAAGATCGCGCCAGCAGTCACCTGTTATTACAAGAGCATCGCAGGTTGGTCCAAATTGCTTTACAATACGCAGCAGACATCGCCAGTCGCCATGGGAATCAGAAATTGTAAGAATGCGTGCCTGCTCCTTTGCTTCAAGAGCCGCAATATCAGAAAGAGAACCTATAAGATAATTTGAGTTTTGCTGTAAAGTTATCATCAGTTAAGAACAAAATGATTTATAGACTGAATGCCAGATTCCGGATCAACATAATGATGAATCTTTTTGTTTTTAAGCATCTGGGTTATGTGCTTTGGAAGAGTGCTGTCTTTTACAAACGGACCTTCAATTTCGAGCATATAATCAATACAGTCTGTAAGAACCTCTGGAGCTTCAAGAATAATTTCGCTTACAGTTTCTTCCGGGGCAACGTCGCCTGTTAAATCTGTAACCTGTTCCTTGTCCAAAACAAAATCGCAGGTAGATTCAAGTCCAAGAACATCATCCTGAGGGAAGAGCGCATAAATAGGGTAGGGAACCCCCATCTCCCAAAAATCCTGAAGCTTCGCAAAAGCCTTATGAGTATTTTCCGGTGCACCAAGAATGATTATACCTGCCAGATCTTTGTCTGTTCCTGTAAGGGCTGCAGTAAGCTCTGTAGCGTATCCCTTAGCCCCATGCTTAAAGCTATCCGGATAAATCATCGTATAAATGAGCCCCCCATCACCTTCAAGCCCATATCGCGCCCCCAAAAGCGCCGTAAACTTCTCCACCGCATCCGGCGAATTAAAATCATAACCAAAAATAATACAAACACGCTTATTAGTAACATGCCAGGTCTGATTCTCAGACGTCAAAACGCTTTCATTAGCCGAAGGCTGTATATTTAATTGAATAGAGTCAGCTTCTACGACAGGCGCCTTATTCTTCTTACATCCGGCAAACATGATGAATGATAATGATATTAAAATACAAACAATAATCTTTTTCATTTGTTGTTATACTATCACGGAAACAGAATTTTGTCATTGTATAACATATTCCAGTTACAGAAATCACATAATGCATTCATGTAAAAAAAATGGCTCCCAACCGAATATTCAGATTCCAAAACCGGCGGTTCACCGCCTATGCGCTACACTGCCTTGTAATTATATACGTTGCCGCTTTCGCGGCAGCAGTGTAGAGCATTTTTGTAATCTGAAATTCGGTTTCGCGCCATTTTTTTACAGGCCTTCTATAATATGTGATTTCTGTCACTTGTATAAGAATTCATTGAAAAAAGTCTGTATTTTTATTATTATTCATCTTATGAGTGTCATAGCACCAATTATTCAGCTCCTTGGTAGTCTTGGCTTCCTTCTTTATGGAATGAAGCTCATGTCAGATGGAGTACAGAAAAGTGCAGGCGAAAAGCTTCAGCGTGCTCTTAGTGTAATTACAGGCAACCGTTTTGTTGCGTTACTTACCGGTCTTATTGTAACGATGATTATTCAGTCATCGGGTGCTACAACTGTAATGGTTGTTACTTTTGTAAATGCCGGTCTTATGAGTCTTACCCAGTCTGTTGGTGTTATCTTCGGCGCCAACATTGGTACTACAATTACTGCCTGGATTGTTGCAATTTTTGGTTTCAATTTTAAAATTTCGGCTTTTGCAATACCTCTTTTTGGACTTGGTTACTTCCTTTTCAGATTAATTAAAAAGAATACAGGTAAAAACCTTGGTGAAGCTATCATGGGATTTGGTATGCTTTTCCTTGGACTTTCGGGCTTAAGCGATGTATTTACACCAGAACAACTTGGCTGGCTCTTTAAAATTCAAGGCTCGGGATTTTTAGCTTTATTAATTGGTTTTATTATTGGTATTTTAATTACAGCCCTATTACACTCATCATCAGCTTTTTCTGCAATCGTAATTACAATGGCTTATAACAATCTTATTTCCTGGGAACTTGCTGCTGTCATGACTCTTGGAAGTAACATTGGTTCTACCATAGATGCTATTCTTGCTGCAATGGGTACCTCTGCCGATGCAAGACGTTCTGCTTTAATACATGTGTTCTTTAATGTATTTGGAACAGTTATAGCTCTTTTATTCTTTAAGCATTTCTTATCGCTAGTTGTTTGGCTTACTCCAGGACGTGCATCTTCAAATATGGCAATCCGTATTTCAATGCTTCATACTGTATTTAAGACATTGTCTACAATCATTCTTTTGCCATTACAAGCACCTCTTGTTAAACTTTCCCAGCTCATCATTAAAAATGATCCAATTGATGACAAGAAAGTATTCCGTCTTGAGTTTACAGAGCTTGCTACAAAAGACAGCGTTGCTACTCACATCATTCAGGTTGAAAAGGCAATTGCCGATATGACTGATGTTGTAACAGACATGTTTGATAAGATTCAGATTGGTGTTACAAAACGAAATGAAGACTTTAAGGAAAAGTATCAGGAACGCATGGCCGAGACAGAAGGTTATGTTGACCAGATGCATGAGCAGATTACTCATTACCTTATTAAATGCGAAAGTCTTCAGCTTACAGAAAAGCAGTTGAATCACGTAAGTAATATGATTCAGATTGTTGATGAACTTGAAAACATGAGCGACAGCTGCTACGGAACAATCATGCTTATCTGCCGTTCTATTGAAAAGAAGATGGATTTCAAATCAGAAGATCTCGAAAAGCTTCTTCCATATATTGAGCTTGTAAGACAGTTCCTGCAGTTTATCCGCATTAATATAAACAAAACAATTACTCCGGAAAAGCTTGAGCTGGCCCGCGAACTTGAGGATGGAATTGATGCCTTCCGCAAGTCTCTTAAGAAGGTTGCCCGCAAGCGACTCGAAAGTGGTGCCGACGTTAAAGCCGAGCTTTTGTATATCGATATTGTACGCGCAATCGAACACATTGGTGATAACTGCTTTAATATTTCAAGTGCGCTTGTAGGATAAGGTTAGCCCATGAAAAAAATCCTGTGCGTTTGTATGAGTGCAACTTATCAACGGACTGTAGTTTTTGAAAACTTAAATCTTGCAAAAGTAAACCGCGCAAATCATTATAATCTTTATGCTTCGGGAAAAGCTGTAAATTCGGCACGCGTTCTGGCTCAGCTTGAAAAGGATTGTGCTGTAACTGTATGTCCGCTTGGCATGAAGAATTCCGCAGAGTTTATTGAGCTAGCACAAAAAGATGGACTTGGACTTTCTTGGGTTGATGTTCCTGGAAAAATCCGCGACTGCTGGACACTGCTCGACACAAATGCAAAAACAACAACAGAAATTATTGCAGGTGAACCAGTTCCCGAAGATGATTATTCAAAATATGAAATCAAACTTTTAAAACTTCTTACAGAAAAACTTGATGAATGTGATGCAATGATTCTTGCAGGAAGCCGTCAGGGAAAATGGTCGCCAGATATTTATGCAACAATCTGCGGAATTGCTCTTGATAAAGGAAAACTTGTTCTTGCAGATTTTATAGGAAGCGAACTTCTTTCCACACTTAAAAATGCTGTCCCACAAATAATCAAAATAAACGATGAAGAATTTATGGCAACCTTTGGGATGACTGCAAATCAGGAAAATATCTGCCAGAAGAGTCTTGAGCTTAATAATATCATAGTTATTACACGCGGAACAGAATCTACTCTTGCTGCATGCCGCGGAGATTTTTTTGAATGCCCTGTTCAAAAGGTAGTCCCGGTAAATACAACTGCCTGTGGCGACAGCTTTAATGCAGGCTTTTTATATGAATATGTAAATTCCGGCGATATGCAGAAGGCCCTGGAAAAGGGAACCTGGTGTGCCTCTAAAAATGCAACTGTAGAAGCTCCTGGAAGCTTGCAGTAGTCAAGATCCACATTAGGTGGAATTTCTGATTGTAAAATACTAGTATTGATGTAAAATAAATATAATAAAATAATCAGGAGATTTTAAATTATGATTGAAAGAAGACCTTTGGTAAATGACCTTTATACTGCAGATCCATCAGCACATGTTTTTAACGGAAAAATCTATATCTACCCTTCACACGATGAAGACGCTGATGTTGAAAATAACGACAATGGTGATCAGTATGATATGAAAGATTATCATGTTTACGAGATGAAAGACACAGAAACTTATCCACGTGATTGCGGCTGTGTATTTACTCTTGATGATGTTAAATGGGCAAGCAAGCAGCTTTGGGCTCCAGATTGTGTAGAACGCAAGGGAAAATATTATTTCTTCTTCCCTGCACGCGATAAAACAGGAATGTTCAGAGTAGGTGTTGCTCTTGGTGACAAACCAGAAGGACCTTTCAAGCCAGAAGATAACTACATTCAGGGAACTTACAGTATTGACCCATGCTGTTTCCCAGATACAGACGGAAAATATTATCTTACATTCGGTGGATTGTGGGGTGGTCAGCTTGATCAGTACCGCAACAACACATGGGGTGCCGAAAACAAGGAACCACGCGAAGAAGAAGCTTGTACTCCAAAAATCGCTCTTATGAAAGAAAACATGACAGAGCTTGCAGAAGCACCACGCGACCTTGTAATTGTTGACGAAAACGGAAAGCCTTTGCTTGGAAAAGACGAAGACCGCCGCTACTTTGAAGATCCATGGCTTTTCAAGAAAGGCGACACATATTACTTTACATATTCAACAGGAACAACACACTTCTTGTGCTATGCAACAAGTAAGAATGTATACGGACCATACACATACGGTGGAAAAATCCTTACTCCAGTACTTGGATGGACAACACACCACTCAATTCTTGAATACAAGGGAAAGTGGTATCTCTTCTACCACGACTGTGAACGTTCAAATGGTGTAAACCAGAAGCGTAACGTAAAATTCCGCGAGCTTACATTTAATCCAGACGGTTCTATTAAAACAATGGACGGAATGGAATGGTAAATAAGGCCTATAAAATCAAGCTTACCGGAAAAGAAAAGGTAAAGTTTAATAACAATGTAGACTTTTGCGTGGGAACTGGCCGAATGGGCCTTGCACTGACTAAAGAATATCTTGACCAGCTTAAGGTTGTTCAAAAAGATATTGGCTTTAAGTTTATCCGTGGCCATGGACTTTTTTGTGATGACGTTGGAATCTATCAGGAATTTAAAGATAGAGACGGACTTGCAAAAAAGTTCGGGGATTTTCCAAGCTACAAAGAATACGCTGAATACGTAGATAAAAACGCAAAAAGAATTACAGAATATAATTTTACTTATCTTGACCGTGTTGTAGACGCTTATCTTGAGTTGAACATCAGACCCTTCCTTGAGCTTGGTTTTATGCCTAAAAAACTTGCCTCTGGCGATAATACAATGTTTTATTGGCAGGGTCATACAACTCCTCCAAACGATTACAAAAAATGGACTGACCTTGTGCAGGCAACGCTGCGCCATTTGATTGCACGTTACGGTGAAGCAGAAGTTCTTACCTGGCCAATAGAAGTTTGGAATGAACCAAATCTTCCGGGCTTCTGGACAAATGCAGACATGGAAGAGTACTTTAAGCTTTATGAGCAGACTGCAAAGGCAATCAAAAAAGTAAACAAGGCATTTAAAGTTGGAGGTCCTGCAATTTGTGGTGGCGCTGACAAGAAATGGATGGTTGGGTTCCTTGATTTTTTAACAAAGAAAAAGCCTCCGATTGATTTTATTTCTCGTCATCATTACACAACAGATTTTCCAAATTACAAAGGCCATTACGGCTATGCAAAGCTCATGCCGCTTGATGAAACTTTGCAGACTTTACGCGACTGTCGCAAAATCATCAACAAATATCCTGATTACAAAAATCTTCCGTTTTATATAACTGAGTTTAATACATCATATATTCCAAACTGTCCGCTCCACGATACAAATCTTAATGCTGCATATATTGGACGAACTCTTGCCGAAATTGGAGACTACGCAACAGGCTATTCTTACTGGACCTTTGGTGATGTTTTTGAAGAAAATGGAATTCCGTTTACTCCTTTTCACGGAGGCTTTGGCCTTTTAGCAAACGGCAGCATTCCAAAACCAACTTACTGGACTTTTAAATTTTTTAAGGATCTTAAACAGAATGAAGAAAAATGCGTTTACCGCGACAAGAATATTGTAATTGTAAAAACGGGCGCGGGTACATATAAAGGCATTGCCTGGAACCTTACACTCGAAACAAAACAAAATCAGCTAAGCATAGATATTTCTTTGCCTGCATTTGGCGACAAGCGTGTGACTCTTCTTACAAAAACAGTTGATGAAGAATGCTGTAATCCTCTTAAGGTTTGGCACGATTTGGGAGAGCCTGCAAATATAAACGACGAACAGATTGAGCTTTTGAAGGCTGCCGCACATCCTGCAATAGCCACAAAACCTGTAGACGGTAAAGCTCCATCATTTACTTTGAATGTTAAGAGAAACGGTGTGGTTTATTTTGAAGCAGCGCCAGCGCCAATAACTGTAGATAACGGTTATAACTACAGCTTCTACGAAAAGATGTAAGCGTTACAAAAATCACTTACGCTTTAGGTTCAGATTCTTTTTCTTTCTTTTTATTGTCATCTTCTTTGTGGAAGGCCTGCTTCTGTTCATACATGATATTATCAACAGTTTCTACAGCCTGCTCCAGAGTGATGTCCATCTGAGGAGGAACTGAATATGTTCCAACACTCGCAGAAAGATTATATGGCAAATGCATGATAGAAGTTTTTTTAGCAAGTCGATCCTTTATCATTGAGCAGTAGTCTTCGCCATTATAGTTTTTGCTGTTTCCAACAACAAGGAATTCATCTCCACCATAACGAATACAAAGCCAGTTTTTAGGAATTGTTTCAAGAACTGCGGCCGCAACAGTTTTTACGGCAAGGTCTCCGTGAAGGTGTCCGAACTTATCGTTGATGTGCTTCATCTTGTTAATATCAACAAAGAAGAGAACAGTAGTAAGTCCGTTCTTTTTGTTCGAAGCATAAAATGGTTTTGCAAGCTTATCAAGACCCTGACGGTTGAGGGCGCCAGAAAGAGCATCCTTTGTAGAAAGCCTTAAGTACTGCTGGCTCATCTGTTTGAACATATTCTTTTTTCTAAAATGTTCAATGCCAGTTCCCATGTTGCGTGTCCACAAATATCCGTAGCGGTTATCAATCATTGTAAGATTGTTTTTAGTTACAAAATATCCGTAAACATAAGAGTGATGGAAAATTGGCATAAAGAGGAAAACATTACTCTTGTCGCTTGTTTTCATTTTGGCAGGAATTAGGTCTCTGATAGGAATCATTTCACGAAGATATTTCTTGTTGCCCTGAACAGAACATAATGATTGAACCTGAGTGCCATAAGAAAGATTTTGCGGAAGATTTTCGGCAGAGTTTATAAGTACCGAAGTCCAGTCAGATTTCATAAAGATACAAAAATCTGTTCCCTCAAAGCTATGCGACTTTACAAAGAAATTTTCTATATTTGTAAGCAGTGTAAATACGTCTGCGGCTTCTGTATAAATTTCGCCCATTGTTTCAAGGTGAGAATCAAAGGCTTCTTTTTTATTTGCTTCATCAAGGATATTAAGAGTAAAAAGATTTTGTGCAGAAGTGGTTGAATAACTGCAGCCGCACGACTGTCTGAGCACCGGATTACTTTTTACACTCAAAGTCTGCATTGGATTAATTCCGTTTATCAGGCGGTTTACTGCTTCTGTTCCTAAAAGCTCTGCATTGTTATTTACAGTTGTAATTGAAGGTTTTGTGCATTGAGTCTGAACCATGTTATCAAAGCCAATAATTTTCATCTGCTCCGGAACTTTGATTTTATTTTCAACACAAACCTTAAGCAGGGCAAGAGCAATGAGGTCGTTTGCACAGCAGAAGGCCTGAGGAAGCTCTTTTCCAGATTTTACTAAGTCGTCAAAGAATTTATATGCACAGTGGTAATCGCACGAATCGATTGTGTAAACTCTGTCCATGTTTATCTGGATGTTGTTATCTTCTAAGGCTGTCCTGTAAGCCTTGTAGCGTTCTGCGATATCAACTGCATTTTCTTTTCCGGCAATATAAGCAATGTCTTTAGCATTATGCATTCTTATAACATGCGAAATAACCTGATACATTCCCGAATAATTATCTACGCGAAGACAGCAGATTCCCTGGAGTTTTTTATTTATAGTAATAGCTGGTTTTTGAGATTTAATGATTTTAAGTCGTTCTCGTTCAAGAACACGGGCGTTGTCAATTAAATCGGAAAGTACAACAACACCGTCAAAATCTTCGTAATTGATGAGGTTAAAAATTGAAAAACCTGTGTAGTTTGGAAAGCCTGAATATTCTGTGTATTTATATGTGTTAAATACGTAAATATCTATGTTCTTACCTTCTACAGCATTCATCATTCCCTGAACAAATTGTTTGAGAAAGTAAGAGCTCCAGCCACAAGCAAGTACAGCTATCCGTCGATTCATACAATTATTATATCATGAATGGAGCAAGGGGCAAGCCATTTTTTCCAAAAATATTTACAGGGCCATAGTTGTACCAGGCGTATCTTGCGCTAACAGGATTTTTTACAAGCGGAGAAGAAAGTGTTATTGTATTAAAATCCTCTTTCTGCTGGCCAAGGCGATATGCGGCAGGGTAGAAGATTCCGTCGTCACCTGCAATTTCAAAGCCTGTAAATGCCGGTGAAACATTGTTTCCCTGATGCTGCTCCATGCGCTTGTAATAATCAAGGTTGATTTTATCTTCGCGGGCAACAAAACCTGTGGCTGCATTTTCAAAAGTCAGGATTATTTTGCCAAAGGAATTTGTGTTGGCAGGGTCTGCGCCCTTTATTGTATAGCTCTTTAGCATTGGCGAAAGAACATCCTGTGCATTTTTAAGATTATAAACATTTGCAAGCGCATTCTCTTCCATTCGTTCTGCAAGGACTTTTTTTGCTTTTGGATGAATGTCGTTGAATTGTCCAAGATCAAGTGCGCATGTCATAAAAGCGTTCTTTACCATATGATGAACTTTTTCCTGAGCAGCACGAACTAAACACCAGTGTTTAAAATCTTTATCGTATTCGTTTCGATGATTTGGAAGTTGAACAAAAACAAATGGCAACTCTGGATCCTTCCAGTCTGTTCGCCAGTTATCTATGAGTTTTGAGAAAAGCTTTGCGTAGCTGTATGGCTTGTGATCATCACATTCGCCCTGGTACCAGATAACGCCTTTTAGCGTATAAGGAAGTACGCGGTTCAACATGCAGTCATAAAGTCCGCACGGGCGGAAAGGATTTTTACAGGAGTGTGGACCCGGCCATGGAGAGTTTCCAAGAATTTCCTGCGCCTTGTTCCAGGTCATGTCTGGATTTGCTGCATATAGCGCATCGCATTTTTTCTGCCATTCTGCCTGCACAATTTCGTATTCTTCATATTCACGGCACTGCTGCTCAATTGATTTTCCGGCAGTTGCTTCTTCCTGTTCTGTAAGATATGTGCGAAGGTCTTCATCCTTTTCAAGATATTCGCGGCGTACCCAGGCACTTGCACTTGTTCCGCCCCAGTTACAGCCAATTACACCAACAGTGCAGCTTAAATCCTGGGCAAGCTTTTTTGCAAAAAAGAAGCCTACTGCAGACCACGCATTCTTGTTAGCGGAATCCCATGTTTGCCAGGCTGTATTTTTTTCTGCTTCATAAAAGTGCTCGTCTATCCAGGCAATTTTATTTGTATAGTAAAAGCGAACATTTTTAGCGCCGCCTTCTCCACTTGTGTCTTCAAGCTCCTTAGGACCTTCAGTACAATTACCAAGTTCAAACTCCATGTTAGACTGACCGCCCGCAAGCCATACTTCTCCAATAGCGATGTTTGAAAAAACAACAGGGTCATCGCTTTGATTAAGCCAGATTTTGAGAGTGCATTCTTCCTGTGCTTCTTGTGAAGGCAGCGAAATAACCCATTTTGTTACGGGGTTGGTATAGATGCGAGTATTTTCTCCAAGTAAATCACCTTTTTTATTGAAAAGCTCAGCCTTTACATATATTTCTTTTTTTTCAGAATCATCCCAGCTAATCCAGCCAAAAACATTGATTATTTTATTGCGTTGCAAAACCATATTGTCAGAAAATACGGCAGCCACTTGAATTTTTGCCATTACAAGCCTCCATAACTTCATTTTATCAACATTTTGATTTTATTTCTTCTATCTTTAAGTATAAACGTACAATTTTATTTGCATACCGAATAATATAATTAAAAATATGAAGAGTAATATGATAAACATGACACAGGGAAACACTGTTAAGCTTTTGCTTGCTTTTTCTGTGCCAATGTTAATAGGTAATATTTTTCAGCAGTTTTACAATCTTGCAGACTCTGTAATTGTAGGTCGGATTATTGGTGCTCAGGCGCTGGCCTCAATTGGAGCAACAAACTCTTTAACCTTTTTCTTTTTTGCGCTTTGTAACGGAGTAGGTTCTGCCGGTGGAATTGTAACCTCGCACTTTTTTGGCGAAGGAAATGATGTTAAGGTAAAAAACTGTATTGTTAATGCGGCTTTTATAATGATTGTAGTTCCACTTGTTATTGGAACAATTGCTTTTTTTGCTGCGCGACCAATCCTTGTTTTTCTTAAGACTCCAGATTTAATTCTTACAGATGCGGTTGCGTACATGAAAATCATGTGCATTAATCTTTTTCTTGTTTCTGTTTATAACTTTGTTTCTTCAATGCTTCGTGCCCTTGGAGATTCAAAAACGCCGCTTTACTTTTTGATTTTTGGCTGTATTCTCAATATCATTCTTGATCTTGTTTTTGTTTATAATCTTAAGCTTGGCGTTGTTGGAGCCGGAGTTGCAACATTTATTTCGAACGGAATCTGCTGTATTCTTTGTATGATTTTTGCAATCAGGACAAATCCATATTTTAAGATTAAAAAAAACGATCTTCATCTTAGCGGTGAAATCTTGTGGAAATGTATTCGTTTGGGCGTTCCTCTTTCTCTTCAGTTTTCGTTGATTGCCATTTCGTGTATGGCTTTGCAGCGCGTTGTAAATAATTTTGGTCCTGTTGCTGTTGCCGCCTTTACCGCCACAAGTCGTGTTGAACAGGTAATACATCAGCCATACCAGACTCTTGGTGCTGCTCTTGCAACTTACAGCGGTCAGAATTATGGTGCAAAGAAAAAAGCTCGCGTACTCGAAGGCTACAGAAAAAGCATGCTCATGATGGCAATCTTCTCTCTGACTATGCTTCCTGTTATGCAGTTCTTTGGTAACGCAATCACAGGGCTTTTTGTAAAAGATGCAGAAGTTATTCACATGGGTGCAACTGCTCTTAAAATCACAAGCTTCTTCTACGTATTTCTTGGGATTATTTATGTTGTGCGTGGAGTTTTGAACGGAATTGGCGATGCCTTCTTCTCTCTCATAAATGGAATCACCGAAGTTATTGGAAGATTTACAGTTCCGTTTTTGCTCACTGCAATTCCTGTAATAGGGTTATGGGGCATCTGGTGGTCTGTAGGTATTGTGTGGTTTATGAGTGCCCTTACCGCATGGCTTCGTTACCTTTGGATGAAAAAGCGTATCCCCGATAACATCGATTAACATCAACGTCTTTACGAGAATGCGTGTTTGAATTATAATTAAAGATACTATCAATAAAAACGCGTTAAAAACGAGGTACAAAATGGGTGAAAATTATTTCAACAAAATTCCATGGAGAGAGGCTAGACTTCAGCTTGGACACTGCCGTTCTATGGCTAAAGAAGAATTTGCGGACGGTGTAAACGCCCTTAAAGGAAAAAAGATTGTTATTGTAGGTTGTGGTGCACAGGGCTTGAACCAGGGTCTTTGTTTGCGTGACAGCGGTCTTGATGTTTCTTATGCATTGCGCGACAGTGCTATTGCCGAAAAACGTCAGTCATGGAAAAACGCTACAGAAAACGGATTTAAAGTAGGTACATACGATGAAATGATTCCTACAGCAGACTTAGTAGGAAACCTTACTCCAGATAAGCAGCATTCAAAAGTAATCAACGACATTATGGGAAAAATGAAGCAGGGCTCTGCTTTGTGGTACAGCCACGGCTTCAACATGATTGAAGAAGGAATGATTATCCGTCCTGATATTACTGTTGTAATGTGTGCTCCAAAAGGACCAGGTACAGAAGTTTGGCACGAATTCCAGCGTGGATTTGGTGTACCAGATCTTATTGCTGTTCACCCTGCAAATGACCCTGAAGGAAAGGGCTGGGCTTATGCTAAAGCTCTTGCTGTTGGTATGGGTGGTTCAAAGGCTGGTGTTCTTGAAAGCTCATTTATTGCAGAAGTTAAGTCTGACCTTATGGGTGAACAGACAATCCTCTGTGGTATGCTCCAGGCCGGTACAATTGTTTGTTACGACAAAATGGTTAGTGAAGGAATTGCTCCTGAATATGCAACAAAGCTTCTTATGCACGGCTGGAACGTTGTAAGTGAAGCTCTTAAATGGGGTGGAATTACAAACATGATGGACCGTCTTTCTAACCCTGCAAAAATCAAGGCTAATCAGATTTCTAAAGATATTAAAAAGCTCCTTGCTCCTCTTTATCAGAAGCACATGGATGATATTATCAGCGGTAAGTTCTCTAGCACAATGATGCAGGACTGGGCAGCTGGTGACAAGGATCTTCTTGCATGGCGTGAAGATACAGGAAAGCTTCCATTTGAAAAGAATGCAGAATCAAGCGAAGAAATTACAGAACAGGAATACTTTGATAAGGGAATCCTTCTTGTTGCAATGGTAAAAGCTGGTTGTGAACTTGCATTTGAAACAATGGTTGATGCAGGAATTAAGGAAGAATCAGCATACTACGAATCACTTCACGAAGTTCCTCTTATTGCAAACCTTATTGACCGCAAACGCCTTTACGAAATGAACCGCGTTATTTCTGATACAGCAGAATACGGATGTTACTTGTTCAGCCGTGTAGCTGCTCCAATGATGGCTAAGGATTTAATGCCTAACCTTCATACAGATGTAATTGGAAAGGGTCTTGATGTAAAGGATAATTCAGTAAATAACACAGAGCTTGTAGCCGTAAATGAAGAAATCCGCAACCACCCAATCGAGGTTGTTGGACGCAAACTCCGTGCTTACATGACAGCTATGAAGCCTTTGCTTTAGTAAGTGTATTGTCGGGTCAAGCCCGACAATGACAAAGCGACTTTTGCGAAGCAAAAGTCGGTAAGTACGCGAAGCGTACGACTCATTCCCCGGCTTGACCGGGGAATCTTTTTTTAACTATCTATTTTGTAGACTCTACAATCTGATTAATAATTTCAGGGAAGTACCAGGTTTGTGTTTTGCGGTTGTAGTAGCCGTAGTGCTCGCTGTAGTCCGTGCTGCCTTTAGCAACTTCCCAAACACCATTATCCCACAAGCAGCATGGAATACCATAACTCTTTGCTGTAGTAAGGAAGAAATCAAACCAGGCAAGTCTTTCTTCAAGATTTTCTTTGTTTGTTGCGCCATATTCGCCAATGATTACAGGATATTTATTAACAATAAACTTGTCATTAAGCTTGGTGAACATATTCTTAAGCTCTGTTTTGTGCTGTGAAGTAAATTCGCGCTGTCCAGGAGATTCCATTGCAAAGGAATATGGAGTGTATGCGTGAATAGAAAGAATAAGTCTTCCTCTTTCTACATCTGTAGGCATTTTGAAAAGAGAAGAAGAAGCAGCATTTTCGCTGGCGGCAAGGGCAGGGCACATTACAAAACGTTTTGCATTGTTTCCGCCTGTTGCTCTGATGGCATCAAGTGCTGTCTGATTCATCTGATTCAAACTTCTTGCAGCATCAATACTGCGGGAACTGCCACTGAACCACCATTCGTCCGGAGTTCCTTTTGGACGTGGTTCATTCATAGTTTCAAAAATCAAGTGCTCATCGTAGCCGTTATTAAAAGCTGTAGCAATCTGGCCCCAGATGTTGTAAAGATAGCGCTGAGATTCTACAAGGTTTGTAGAGTTTGGATAAATACCACTACACTTAGGCATTTTAGTTTCTTTGTCATAATCGTCGTGATGTATATTTATAATAACATACATGTCATTTTCAATTGCCCAGTCAACAACTGTCTTAACACGTTTCATCCAGTCTGTGTTAATTGTATAAGTTTCTTTGTTAGAAATATGATTGTGCCAGGTAACAGGAATTCTTATAGTTTTAATTCCACTTTTTGCAAGACCATCAATCATTTCTTTTTCTGTATGTGGCTGACCCCAGCTCATTTCAGAACCAATTCCCGATGTGCCTGTAGCATCAAAGGTATTTCCGAGGTTCCATCCAGTCCTCATGTTCTTTGTAAGTTCAAAGCCGGTGATAGAAGAAAAATCCTTCTGTCCTTCATCTTTTACTGCCTTTGAGGAATCAAAGAGAAATTCCGGAGTAAAGCTTTCTGCAGGATCTGCAGCCTTACTTGTTTTTTCAGACTTCTTTGGAAAGCTTCCAAATTGTCCGGGCTGGTCAGATTTTTTTGGTTTGCAGGATAAAGATCCGGCAATACAAAAAATTACAAGTGCAACCGTTAATAATTTTTTCATAATTCAACCAATCCTTATTGTGTTTTTTTTGTTCCAAAAGACTCTACAGCCTGGTCAACGGTCAAAATACCGTTTCCAATGTCGTAACAGTCTTTACGGATTTGTCTTAATGCTTCATCTAATATTCCTAAAGAATTTGCGTAAACCTTTTCGCCTTTTTCCATTGGTGCAAAAAAATCATCAGAGGAGAAGTTTTTTGTTATTGGAATAAGGCGCTTGATATTGGCAAGGTTATTGAGCTCCTTTGTTTGAGCAAGAAAACGTATAAACTCGTTAGTCACATCTAATTGCCTGCTCTTGGAATTTACTGCTAAGCAGACTCCTGAATTACTGATGAAGATTCCACCATCCTTTGTAACAGGAGTTGGATATATTCTATATGTAAATGGAGACTTTTGGAAGTGCTCAGATTTACTTTCACGCTTTTTTGTTCCTGAAACTACGTCGTTTACCATAAGCATCATTGGAACATCACCTTCGAAAAATCTTAAGATGAGGCCATTGTAATTGTCTGGAATCTGGGCCTTACAGTAATCAGGATCAAGACAGCCATTTTGTATAAGTTTTTCAACAGTTTCATAAAGAGGGCGTAAGTATTCCCCAGCACCAGATTTAAGATTATTAATATCATTAAGTGCCTGTGCATTATCCTTTACAAGATAATGTGCATAAGGATACGAAATAGATGCACACCAGCCGGCATCACTGCTATAGTGGCCCATCATAGGAGACTTGTATCCTGCTGCCTTTAACTTCTGGCATACATCAATAAGTTCATCAAAGGTTTGAGGAACTGAAAGATTTTCCTTTTTAAACAAATCTTCATTAACAAGCATTCCAAAACCTTGCGAAAACATCGGGAGCATAGGTTTTTTGCCATCCGAAGTTGTAATGAGATTTCCTTCATATATGCAGTCAAGGTTTATGTTATACTTTGGATCCGATAAATCTTCGGCAATTTCAAAAAGCGGTTCGTATTTAGGCATGCCCACCATCCAGGAAAACAGAAAGAAAATATCAGGTGCTTCTTCGCTATATAATGAAGATAAAACTACAGAATTATAATTATCAAGAAAAGAAAAACTGAGTTCAACATTTGGATAAATCTGATTAAAGCGGTCAAACTCTGCTTCAATTGCTTCAAAGTTTTTGTAGTTTCCAACAACCTTTACAGACGCTTTTGTATCTGTTGCAAGGGCAGGAACAAAAGACTTTTCTGCCTGGGCTTGTGCTCTCCCAGATTTTTTGTTTTTACAGCCTGCAGTTATCATTATAAGTGCAAGACAAAGCACCATAACAACGAGGTTTTTGTTTTTACATTTGAGTACCATATTCTTCTTTAATCCTTCTTATTTCTTTTATTACAAGTTTAACATCAATTGGTTTTGCAATGTGGCCATTCATTCCGGCCTTCATACATTCCGCTACGTTTTCGGAAAAAGCATCGGCAGTCATGGCTATAATAGGAATTGTGCGTGCAACAGGATTAGGCAGCTTGCGGATTGCTCTTGTTGCATCAAGTCCGTTCATAACAGGCATCTGGATATCCATAAAAATCATATCGTATTGCTTTTCTACGGCGCTTTCCATAAGAGTTACGGCTTCTTCTCCGTTTGCAGCACGCACAGAAGTAATACCGTGCATTTCAAGGAAGGTGCTTACAATTTCATAGTTGATGTCTATGTCTTCGGCAATCAGTATATTCATACCGGCAATATCTGTGTCGCTTTCTTCCTGAGCATCCTGTTCTGTCTGGATATTTAAAACTTCCGAAATTTTTTTGTAGAGTGAAGAGCGGAAAAGCGGTTTACTTATAAAGCCATTAATGCCTGCATTTTTAGCTTCTTCTTCAATATTAGACCAGTCGTAAGCAGAAACAAGAAGAATAGGAATATCGTTTCCAGCTTTTTCTCGGATTTTTCTTGTAAGCTCTATGCCGTTCATGCCAGGCATCTGCCAGTCAAGAATTATGATATTGAATGGATTTTTGTCTTTTATTGAATGCTCCAAAAGACTTAAACCCTCTGAACTTGATCCGGCAACTTCTGCATTTGCTCCAAGTACTTTAAGTGTGTCCTGGGCAGTTTCAAGCAGAACGTCATCATCATCAATAAGAAGAACGTTTATAGGAGGAAGAACCATTTCGGCTTCCTGCATTTCTGATACAGGAATTGTTAAAGAAATCTTAAATGTAGTACCTTCGCCAACCTGACTCTGACATTCAATAGAACCGTTCATAAGGTCTATCATCTGTTTTGTAATTGCAAGACCAAGACCTGTCCCCTGAATTGTATTTATGCGGCTGTCTGTCTGGCGTACAAAAGGCTCGTACATTTTTTCCATGAACCCTTTTGACATACCAATGCCTGTGTCTGTAACAGTGTAGTTTAAGGTGATTGATCCCTGTGTTTCACTTGGCTCTTCGTTCATGTCTACACAAACCTGACCACCCTTTGGAGTATATTTAAGGGCATTTGAAAGAATGTTTATGAATATCTGATTTATGCGCAGCTTATCTGCAAACAAAAACTCGTTTGTAATATTTCTGATTCTAAAACGAAAATCAATGTTTTTTTCGCGCACAATCGGTTGAGAAATATTAACAAGGTTTTCTGCAGATTCAACAATAGAAAAGCTTACAGGGGCGAGTGTAATCTTACCGCTTTCGACCTTTGAAATATCAAGAATATCATTTATGAGTGTGAGCAGGTGATTGCTCGCCATAGAAATCTTTTTGAGGTTTGTTGCAACAGAAACAGGATCGTTTATGTTTTTCTCTGTGATTGTTGTAAGACCTATGATGGCATTCATTGGAGTACGAATATCATGCGACATTGTAGAAAGGAAGTCTGTCTTGGCCTGGTTAGCCGCATCTGCTGCTTTTGCTGCAATTTCAAGCTTATGATTAAGATAGAGCATTGAAGTAATATCAAAAATCATGAGCAGAACAAGAGATGCAACAACTATTCCAAGCAAGGCCCAGTCTATGGTTTGTGAAGAAAGGTCTTCAATTGGAATTGTAGAAACAATGTACCATTCCTTGTTTGTGTTTACAATTGTAAAGGCATTAAAGCTTTGCTGACCCTTTGAGTTTTTCATTTCAAAGGTGCCCGAGGTTTGTTTAAGAGTGCTTTTTAAATCAATATAATCCGGGGATGATTTTGAATTATAGGAATCATAGAATTCAAAAATATTTGAGTTTTTAAATGCATTACCCTTGATGATGTAGTTTCCGTCCTGGTCAATAATTGCAATATCTGCATTCTTGTATTTATCGGTTGGGAAAGCCCATTTTTCTTCTACAGTAGAAACCGGAACTACCCTTAAAAGATAGGCGCTTTCTTTTACACCAGTTTCCTCATTAAGCAATTCAATTATGTTGTAGAAGGCAATTGACTGTATTCCTGTTACAGGATTTGTGTAACTGCGTGTTACATTAATTTCGCCTTTAAGTTCATCGGCAGTGTGAAGAATCGGCAGATACTCATACGACACTGTAAAATCTTCCGGGTTATTTGGATTTGCGTTTGTCGAAAGTCCTTTAAGCGTGTTTATATTTATAATATGGCCGGAAACTCTGGCATTTGTTTTTGCTGTAGTTACATAATCTACAGCCTGCTGCATTGTCATGTTTTGAGAATTTATATAATTTGCCCAGGAGTTACAGGTACGCTGTTCACCTTCAAGATAATTTGTTGTTACAAGCTCTGCACTAAAGGTGATGTTTTTAAAGCTGTTCATTTCTATTTCGCGGTCTATCTGGCGTTCGTGCCTTGCATAGTTTGAAATAAAAACAATAACAAAAACTATAATTAAAATGTTCGCTATAAGAAGAAGGAACTTTTTCATAGAGCAAGGTTTCCTCTTTTAGTTATTTGAAATCTCTCTGAAAATTTTGAGTTGTTCATTTATCTGTTCGTATAAAGCCTGATAGTCACTTTCGGAATCCCGCCTGCGCAGAGGTTCTACAATTGCTTCTACAGCTTTATAAAGTGGAGTAAGGTGAAGATTTCCCACGACTCCTTTAAGGGCATGAGCATCTTCAAAAGCAGCATCAAGATTTTTGTCATCCAGATTTTTTTTGAGTGAATCAAATTTCTCGTTTGCAAGCCCCTTACGAAGAATTCTGAAATAAAACTCTTCATTGTTCATGCACAAAGTTAATCCGCCTTCGTAATCGGCTCCGGCAGATATTAATTCTTCTTTTGTCATAGCTACCTCGCAGACATGCTATCCTATGGGTAATCTCTCTTTTTCGTCATACATAAATACAAAGAAAATGTTGCCGTAGACTTTATGATGAACAAGGTGTCCAAGATCTTCTACAACTTTGACGTTTCCTTTCTTTGTAATTATGCGGTATTTAACATAGTCGCGCATTTTATTGCTTGAATTAATCTGACTCCAGATTGCGTTTTCGGTTTTTTCAAGATCCTTTGGATGTACAACATTACGGAAGCTGTGCTTTGTGTATTCAAGGAATTCCTTTATTGTATCGCATTCAAAAAGCCCAAGAATTTCTTTTGAAACATAAAGAATATCTTCGTTGCCCGATGCCTTGTAAACAAGAATGGAACCTGGTACTTCGTTGAACATATCTTTTGTAAACCAGAAGCCCCAGCGGTCTTCAAAGAATTCTGCATTTTCTGTGCCTTCAATTCTTGCCATTTTTCCGGTACGAGCTTCAAGAAGGAAGTCTGTTGTAGACATTGGTTTTCCGTAGTAGTAGCCCTGAATTTTTTCACAGCCAACATCCTGAAGGAACTCAAGCTGCTCGCGGTTTTCTATACCTTCGCAGAGTGTGTGAATGCCAAGGTGCTGTGCCATGCGGATGATGTCTGTAATAATCTGGCCGTTCTTTCCTTCTGGATTAAACTCACGCATAAAGCCCATATCAAGCTTGATAAGGTCAAAGTTGTGCTTCTGCAAAGCATTAAGAGATGCAAAGCCGTCTCCAAAGTCATCCATCCAAACTTTAAAGCCTGCTTTGTGGAAGCGGTCAATCTGTTCCTGAAGATAATCATGATTACTTGAGAAAGCACTTTCGGTAACTTCAATAATCATAAGCTCGTGAGGGTAGTTGTATTTGTTTGTAATTTTTGAAATTTCTTCTACCATGTCGCACTGGTCAAAATCGTTGCGCGAAAAGTTTACGCTTATTGGAACTTGTCTGATTCCTTTTTCCTTGCGCTCTTCGGCTTCGCGGCAAACTTCTTCTACCATGTACAAATCCATCTTTGCACTAAGCTTGTAATCTTCAATTACAGGAATAAAGATTCCAGGGTTGAGCATTCCTTTTCTAGGATCCTGCCAGCGTGCAAGAGCTTCAAAGTTACAGATTTCTCCTGTAATAGCGCGAACTATTGGCTGATAGAAAACCTTTACCCAATGCTCGCGAAGTGCCTGATCAAAGAATTCAAGAACATGCTGTCTGTCTTCGAACTGCTTTAAAACAGTGTTGTCAAAAACAAAGATATGCTTGCTCATATCTCCACGAATATGATTGCAGGCAAGATGTGCATAATCAATTGCGCTTGAAGGATCTACAGGTTCGTCCTGTTCAATAAAAACACCAACCTGGAAATCAATAACTTTTCCGCGTCCTGTACTTTTGATTTTTTCGAGGAAGGTTGGAATCATTTTTGGGAACTCAGTTGCATCGCCCATAACGGCAAAGTGGTCATCACTCAGGCGGCAAACAGGCATATCTGTAAAGCATGTCTGAAGCATCTGACCAACACGGTAAAGCAGCTTGTCTCCTTCTGAAAAACTGTAATGAGTATTGTAGGCCTTCATGTTCAAAATATTAAAGAAAGCGTATGCAGCTTTAGAACCCATTTTCTTAAGGTTCATGCGTTCAAGCTCGCAAAGCTTTGTAAAGAACATAAGATTTGGAAGGTCTGTAAGCTTATCTTTTTCTGTTTCGCGGATAATATATGTTTCTTCGGCGTGAAGAATTGTCTTTGCTACACGTGCAAGAATAAGGCGAGGCATTTCAAAAGGCTTAACAATGAAGTCGTAGGCCCCGTGCTCAAGACTTTCAATTTCTGCTTCCTGATGAGCAGTAAGAATCATTACGGGAATGTGGCTTAATGCATCATCGGCACGGATTTCGGAAAGTACTTCGAGTCCGCTTTTTTTAGGCATAGACAAATCAAGAAGAATGCACGAAAGCATATTTCTATCGCGTCTAATGCACTGCATTGCTTCTTCACCATCACAGGCATATTCTACCCTGTATTTTTCTTGAAGAATATTTCCTAAAAGCTCGCGGTTTATCTCTTCATCATCAACAACAAGAATAAGTTTTTTATTTTGCAACTCAATGTTTTCCATAGTATTATATTTTACACTGAGATTTCAATTTTTGCAAAAAAAACAATATAGGATGTGCGGCTGGCACTACTTGATACATAACCGTGGGGGAGGGTATATTTAGTGTATGCCGCAGTTTTTTATACCTTCAAAAAATCAAATGACTCCCACAGAACGTGATTATTCCGAAATTGCACGATATCTTGGGTATCAAAAGGTCGTTGTGCCAGATGAACAGGTTTCTACTCTTATAAAAGCTGCTGCAGGTGAAATGCTTGAAGTTATACAGCCTCAAAGCGTCTGTGAAAAGTTTGATTTAACTGTTGAATATGATGAAAAAAAGGATTTTGGGCTTGTGGCTTTTTCTGATGTAACAATAAAATCTAAGGATCTTGCCCGAAATTTGCGTGATTGCAGTCAGATTGTGCTTTTTGCTGCTACGCTTGGGCCTCAATGTGATCAACTTATTCGACGTGCCCAGGTAAAAGATCAGGTAAAGGCGGCTGTTTTTCAGGCAACAGGCGCAATGTATATAGAAAAATGTGTTGATTTACTTAATGAAAACATAAAACAGGATGCTGAGTCTCAGGGAAAAACTACTCGTCCAAGATTCAGTCCCGGTTATGGCGACCTTTCGCTTGATGTCCAAAAATCATTTTTCCGTCTTTTGCCATGCCAGCGCATAGGACTTACACTTATGGATACCCTTGTAATGTCCCCAGAAAAATCAGTTACGGCATTTGTTGGAGTTATGGGGTAAGGCCTCTGTTAGTGCTCTGCCTTAATACCTACCTACCTACTAGAATACCTTGTTGAAAATGATGGCTCATGTTATAATGCAGGCATGATAGTTTCAACACGCGGAAGATATGCACTCAGAGTTATGATTGACCTTGCAGAGCAGGGTTCAGAAACATTTGTTCCATTAAAGGATATTGCCCAGCGCCAGGATATTTCTCAAAAATATATTGAAGCAATAATGACAATCCTTTCTAAAAGCGGATTCGTTCAAGGCGTTCACGGAAAAGGTGGCGGCTACAAGCTCAACCGCAAGCCCGAAGAATATAAGGTTGGCGAAATCCTTACACTCACAGAAGGAACTCTTGCTCCGGTAGCCTGCCTTGAATGTGGTGCTGCTCCCTGCGATAAAGCAAAGAACTGCAGAACGCTTCCTCTTTGGACAGAGCTCGACAAAAGAATCTCGGGCTATTTGAACAGCGTTACAATTGCAGACCTCATGAAAAAATAATAAAGGACTTTTATTCTTATGAATTATATTGATCAAGAAATGCCACAGGCAGGAGACACTGTTGTTGTTGGAATGTCTGGCGGTGTTGATTCAACCTTAACTGCTTATATGCTCAAGGAGCGTGGCTGTAAAGTAATTGGCGTTACCATGTCTCTTTGGGATGATTCATTTCCTGTTCTTAAAAGTGACGATGCTAAGGCTGTAAAGGATGCCTGCTTTGGCCCTGGTGAAGCTGATGATATTGAAGAATGCCGCCGCTTTTGTGCTAAGTATGATATTGAGTATCACGTAATTGATGTTAAGGAACAGTACAAGCGCGAAGTAATTGAATATTTTAAAAGCGAATATCGTGCGGGTCGTACACCAAATCCTTGTATACGTTGTAACAGAATGATTAAGTTTGGTGCGCTTTTGCAGGGCGTAGAAAACCTTGGAATTAAGTTTGATTATTTTTGTACAGGCCACTACGCAAAAATTGTAAGACCGGAAGAGGGATTGTTTGGCACAAGTAACAGACCTTATATGATTGCCTCTGCAACTGATATTTCAAAGGACCAGACATATTTTGTTTACAGAGTTCCATCAAGCGTTTTGGAAAAAGTTAGATTCCCGCTTGCCCTCATGAAAAAAAGTGAAGTATTTGAGCTTGCAAAAAAAGCAGGCCTCGCTGCTGCAGAACGTGCCGAAAGTCAGGATTTTATAAGTGCCGAATATTTTGATTTGCTTTTTGCCGATAAGCCTTCTATCCCGGGAGACATTATAGATTTAGATGGTCACGTGCTTGGCCGTCACAGAGGAATTGAGCATTATACAATAGGGCAGAGACGTGGACTTGGAGTTGCAGTAAGCTATCCTGTTTATGTTCATTCAATTGACGCAAAAAATAATGTTGTTGTTCTTGCACCGTCTAGCGCGCTTGATTCTGCAGGTCTTATTGCAGATGATTTTGTATGGGCAGGAGATGTTGTCCCTCCACCAGAATGCGAACCAATAGAAGCAATGGTAAAAATCCGTCTTGCAAGCCGTCCGGTTAAAGCAAAAATCCGTCGCAATAATCCGGAAGGAACTGAATGGGAGGTAATGTTTGAAACACCTCAGCATGCAGTTGCTCCCGGTCAGTCTGTAGTTTTATACCAGGATGGCGTTATCATTGGCGGCGGAATTATTTCGTGTGGAAAGTAATTGCACCGTCCCAGTTTTCCGGAGGATTTTGAATAAAGTCTATACAACGGTCAAGCATGAGCCTTGAAGCTTTATCATTTGGAGCTTCGGCAAGAGCCTTTTCAAAATAATCACGTGCAAGATTCCAGATTCCCTGTTTGTATAAATCTAAGCCCTTTGAATATGAGTCGCGGTATTCCTTAGAAAAATCATCAGGTCCCTGGTCAATTGCATAAATTGGAACAGCCTTTTCCTTACCTTTAACCTTTACATCATCAAGGTAACGGAACTCAAAGCCGCCTGTATCACCTGTTGTTTTGTAAATATCATTTTTAACGGCATCGGTAACAAGAATCATAGAGCCGTAAGTTTTTGTAAGACCTTCCATTCGCGAAGCAAGGTTTACGTTATCACCAATTACAGAATAGTCTGTCTTATCTGTAGAACCAATGGAACCTACAATTACGTCTCCGTAGTGAATACCAATACCAATATTAAACTTCATGCCATCAGGCATAACAAGATCTTCAAGCGCAACCTTTTCAAGAGCCTCGCGCATTTCATAAGCAGCAGCAACGGCACGGCGGGAATTGTCTTCGTAGCTTACAGGGGCACCAAAAAGCGCCATGATCGCATCACCAATAAACTTGTCTACAGTACCACCATGCTTTTTAATTACAGTACACATAACTGTAAAGTAACGGTTCAAAAAGGCCACAATAGTTTCAGGCTTGTTGTGTTCGCTTATGCTTGTAAAGGAACGAATATCACTGAACAAAATTGCAACGTCTCGTTTTTCGCCAACGCTTACCTTGTCTGACTGTTCTGCATTTTTTACAAGTTCATCAATAATCTGTGCTGGAACAAATCGACTGAAGGCTTTACGAATGTTATCTTCGAACTTGATTTTTTTCTTAAGATACATTGCATTGTTTATAAGCGGATTAACAAGCTCAATACAGAAATTTAAAAGATCAAGCTGATGTGTTGTAAAGGTTCCTTCGCGCACAACGTTTACAGTTCCAATAGAAATATCATTTAAGCCTTTGAGTGTTATGCTCTGGAATGCAGAAAGAGGAATTTCACTTATATGATACTTTTCAAGCTCAAGAACAGGTGTTACCTTCTTTGGTGTAATCTTTCTTACATTTGAATCAGGGATTTTTTCATCAAAGTCTGTAATGCATACCTTTAAGAAATCAGACTCTTCTGCTTCTGTAAAGTTTGAGGAGCAAAGATAAAAGCCTTCTACGCCATCTTCTTCATTAAGGAACATTGAAACTGCCGGAACCTCACAGAATTCTGTAAGCAGATTAAGGGCATGGTCGGCAAGAACTTCAATATTATCAATGTTATCCATGAGTCCAAAAACCTTTTCTGCAATTCCGCTTTTAAGAATATCGCTGTCCATTGAAGCCGGGCGCTCAGGATTATTTTTGCTTGCTATGAGCTCTTTGATTTTTTCTACAATCGTATCTGGTTCAAAATGAATAAAAAGATCTGCGCCTGTGTTAATCATAAAGTGAGATTCAAAATAAAAATCTCCTGCAGCATAAACTCCAATCGGGATTTTTTTAAGCTTTTCCATGCTCTTTATAAGACGAATGAGCTCGCTGCTTTTTGGATTAATACTCTTTGCATTAATGAGGACGGCTTGAGGCATAATATCGCACAGGGTAACAAGAAAGTTAATACCGTTTGTTTCATATACAGCCCTGAACTCACTTTTACGGAGCTTAGCTGTTATGATTGATTGAGTTGTTGTTGATGGTTCTAAAACTAAAATTTTTTTACTCATTGTCTAACATCCTCTTAAGTGTTTGGATAAGCTGCTCTCTGGAGAAATCAGATTTGCTCACAAAAGCATCTGCTTTGCCCAAAGGCCTGTCTGCCAGTGCAACAACGGGAACAGTTTTATAATTTTCCATTCGCCTGATGTTGTCCAAAAGTATATCGCCGTTCATTCGCGGCATTTCATCATCACAAAGAATCAAATCAAACTGCTTTTTCTTAAGCTTTTCCATTGCATCAATTCCGTCTGACGCTTCTTCTACAAGGAAATTATTTGTAAGAAGAATTGTTCGCTCAATCTGTCTTGTTGTTTCGGAATCATCAACAATAAGAATTTTATTAATATGCTTCTTGGTAATTGCTTCAAACTTTTTAACATCATAACCGCGGAGCGATCTGAACATTTTCATAATTGCCGGGATATGAAGAATTGGAATCATGTCGTATTTTTCGTCAAAGGCAAGGCCTTCTACAGACTTAAATCTTTCAAATGAAGGCGGAAGATTTTTCTTTATAACAGAAACAAATTTTTGAACACTTTCTACAATAATTCCAATTTTCTGCGACTGATAATCAACAATCAAAATTGTGTCCAGAATATTCATCTTTGTTGCTTTTTGTCCCGGGAAGAGGGAAGACAGATTATATACAGGAATATCTTCTGTTACGGCATCTTCTTCGTTTCCAGATTCGCTTTCAATAACATACTTAACGATTTTCTGATTTTGTACAGTCTCATAATTGAGTGGACTTTCGCAGATAACGTCGTGGATATATTCGGATGGAATGAGGTATTTGGCGCCGTTTGCCATTACAAAGAAGCCCTGGTATTCCTGATGGTTTTTAAGGAACGTGTCATCCTGTATAAGCGAAAGAAGATTTTCATGTGTAAGCAAAAGAGAATTCTGCAGGTTCTGAGTATCATTTGCAAGCAGCTTGTATGCCTCATTTATTGCGTGCATATCTTTGTCGGCAATTGCCGCTTTGAGCATAGAAACCTGATTATTTATTATGTAAGTACGCGCAATCATTTCTTCCTGCAGGTTTACAATTTCTGTAATCTTATCTGATGGAATTGAAAGAATTGAGGCCTTCTTTTTCCGTGTTTTTCGTTTTTGAGTTTTAAGGGCCTTTGCTTTTTGCTCAAGCCATTTTTCTGCATCCGGATTTTTTACAATATGATTAGGATCAAAAATTTCTCCGGCAACTGCTTTATCACAGTAAAGAAGATATTGCTTAACATCAACTTCATTTATATCCGGAGAATGAGTTTCAATGAGCTGGCAGCATTCTTCAAGCTTGTCGGCAACGATTTTTAAAAGGAGATTCAGGTTTTTTGAAAATACAAGCTTGTCGTCGCACAGCGCTTTATAAATATCTTCTACGGCTTTGTAAAGATAATAAACAGGAGTGAATCCAAGAATCCTTGAATTATCTTTTGTCATGCTTATGAATTTCAAAGTCTGTATATAATCTTTCTGGTCGGCAGTTAATTCCTGAATGAGGTGTCTTGTTTCTTCGATATAGCTTTTGATTATATCATCAGGTTCTTTCATTAAAGCACCCCCGTTTGATTTTTCTTACGAAAATAAAAAACTTTTCCATCAACAAGCTTTTCCAGCGAAGGAGGAATGAGCATGGCATCTACTGTTGCAACTTCATTCATGGAAACAAAAAGATATCCGCCTGGTGCCAGAGAATTCTCTGCAATTGTGTTAAGGATTTGTTTTTTCATTTCGTTACTAAAATATATAAATACATTTCGTATAAAAATAATGTCCTGATTTTTTGGGAAGTCCATCATTCTTGAAAGATTGATCTGCCTTCTTTCAACACGGTCGCAAAGTGATTTTGGAAGAATAAAGCTTTCGTCCTTCTGTTTGTATGGAAGCAACAGGTTATGAAAAGCTGCACCGTCAACTGAGCGGATTGCATTCTTTTTGTAACAGCCTTTTGCGCAGTCATCAAGAACTCTTGTATTAATGTCACTTGCAATGCAGGAAGTTTTAAAGTTCATCGAATCTGCAAGAAGTAAAAGAGAATAAATTTCTTCACCCGAAGAAGAAGCTGCACTCCAGATTCTGAGTGTTTTTGTTGGAGCTGCCATTTTTAGCTCAGGGAATATTTTTTCTTTAAGCAGCTTGAACTGGGCTTCTTCTCTAAAGAAATAAGTTTCATTTACAGTTGCGCTGTTTATTAAAGAAATCATTTCGTCCTGGCTTGAACAAAGAAGATCGTAATAAGTTGCCGCGCCTGTTTGTTCAAGTTCTTTAAGTCGTTTATTTATAAAATTCTTAATGCCCGTAATATGGCTGTCGCGTGGAATTATGCCTGTTCGCAGAGTAATCAGTTCAATTATTTTAGCAAACTCAAGTTCGTCCATAAAACCTCATATGAGTTGTAATATCTCTGCGGCAATAGTTCCTCTTGGTAAAATCTTTGTTGCAGCTTCAAGTTCTATTGCGGCAGCAGGCATTCCAAATACAGCACAGGTAGATTTATCTTCTACAATTGTGCAACCGCCTTTATCTACAATTTCTTTGCAGCCTTCGGCTCCATCGCGTCCCATTCCGGTAAGCAGTACAGCAAGGCATTGCTTTTCATAAAGGGCAGCGGCGCTTCTAAAAAGCTTATTTACTGCAGGCTTTAAGAATCGTTCCGGAGGCTCATCAGAAAGCTTAAGAACTGGTTTTCCTTCTTTATTTATAAAATCAATAACAAGATGTTTGTCGGCCGGAGCCATATATACGTGACCGTTCTGGGCAATCTGACCGTCTTTTGCAAGCTCCATAGGAATGTTCGGACAGGTTGTTTTAAACCAGTTCACCATTTTTAAGTCAGAGCCAATGTCTATATGCTGAACATAAAGAATTGGAAGCGGGAAGTTTGAACCAAGTCCTTTAAGAACAGTTTGAACTGCGGTAGGGCCTCCGGTAGAAGCTCCCATACACAAAATCTTAAAGGAGTGAGAAGGGAAGTGCTTGGTTTTAATTTCTTTAGCTTGCGCAGGCTCAGAAGCAGGAATCGCTATATTTTCATTTTTTATAGAGTCTTCAATTTTTTTGATGAACAAAACCATGCCCTGCGAACTGAATGACGAGAAGCTTGGTTTAATCTGAAAAAGCATTGCGCCGGCTTCAAGGGCATCTGTCTTTATGCTGTTATCTTCTGAATAAATACAAACAGGTTTTCCCAGTTCTTTTGCAAGAATTCTTGTTTCTTCAATTCCGTTCATTTCGGGCATGTCATAATCTGTTACGACAAGGTGGACTTCATTTTCTTTACAAAAATCCACAGCCTTGCGTCCGTTCGAAACCATGCCAACAACCTGGAATTTCTGGGTATTGTTAAAGGCCTTTTCAAAAATGCCACGTGCAATTGCGGAGTCATCTACAATAAGAACTTTGATTTTTGCTTCACCCATACGCTATTCGTCCTTTCCTAAATCTTCGCAAAGCCTCTCTTCAATACTGTCTGCATCAAAAATAGGGATATATTTAAATTTGTATTTTACTTTATCTGCAAGAATATCATCTTCTTCAGGTTCAAAGAAAACTTCAATGTTAGAAATATGAATACAGAAATTGTCATCTTCGCGCTTAAAAAGCAGAAAGACTTTTTCATTAATTTCGTTGTCTTCAACCTTATTCATTTTAAGCACGTTAATTACAGTAAAAGGATTTCCGCGGCAGTTTAGAACACCTTCAATATAATCAGGAGTAAAAGGAATGGTATGAATTTTTGAGCCATAAATAATTTCCTGAATCAGGCTTGATCTGAGAGCATAGCGATGTTCTTTTATAGAAAAAATCAGATAGGAGCCCTGCGAACCTTCGTAAAGCTCTTTGATTTCTTCTTCTGCTTTAGCGTCTATTTGTTCCATATTCAGGCTTTAATTCCTTTCTTTTCTTCTTCAGCCGATTTTACGCTGTTGTTCATTTCTTCCGACATCTTGCGGATGTGTTCAGAAGAGGTAGAAATGTTATCTGTAGCAACTGTGAAGTTTTCTACGCCGGCAGAAATCTGTTTGAGAGCAATAAGAATCTGTTCAGAAGCTGTTGTCTGCTGCTGAATGATTTCTGTGATATCTCCGGCAGATGCGGCTGTAACTTCGGCAGAGTTCTTGATGCTTGCAAAACGTTCACCAAGATTTTTGGCGTTTTCATATCCTTCGTTGATTTTTTCGGTACCACTTTCTGAAGCAAGAATGAGCGAGTCTGAGCTGTGCTGAATCTCGTTGATGCGTTCCTTGATTTCTTTTGTGCCGTCAATAATACCGTCAGAAAGTCGGCGGATTTCGTTAGCAACAATACGGAAGCTCTTTCCAGCTTCACCTGCACTTGAGGCTTCAAGCTCGGCATTGAAAGCAATAATCTTTGCCTGGTCTGCAACGTTGTTAATAAGAGTTACAATATCCCAGATGCTTTCAATTCGTTCACTAAGAATCTTCATGCCTTCAATAGTCTGCTGGTTTGCATCAAAAATTGCATGGAGTTGAGCAACGTTCTGTTCAATAGAGGCAACGCCATCTGCAACATCAGAAGAAGTTTTAATAGCAACCTGCGAAACGTCGTGAATCTTTGAAGAAATATTTTCGGAAAGTGCATTTGAGTCTTCCATTGTAGCAACAATTTCTTTTACCGCAGCACTCTGATCCTGAGCAGTAGCAGCATTTTCTTTTGCAGAAACAACAAGGTTCTGAGTTTCTTCAAAGAGGTGTGCACCAAGCTCCTGTTCTCCTCTACGCATGTTACGGATTGTAATGATGTTAAGAATAGACATTATTACACTGAAAATGATGAGGGCAATTTCAAAGGTAATAATTACTTTTGAAAGCTTGGCTGTGTAATCAATAACGGGACCTTCAATTACAATAAACCATGGAGAGTTTCCTACACTGCAGATTGCGTGAAAATTCTTTTTGTCGATAGAAACTTTTTGTTCTCCGTTCATCCATTCACGCATATCGCCTTTGTAAGTTGTTTCATCAGTGTATTTTTTTGTCATTATTTTTGAAGTGTCTTTGCAGGCAAGATAATAGCCCTGGTCGTTTATAAGCGAAATCTTACTGTTTGGTGAAAGTTCAATTTCTTCAATTACACCAGTGAGTTTGTCCATAAGAATATCGCAGCCTACAACACCTTTAAGCTTACCATCAGCACCTTTAATGCTTGTAGAAACTGCAACTGCAAGCTTACCTGTGAGTGCATCAAGATATGGATCTGCATAAATTATTTTTCCATTTGCAGCAACTGCTTTTTTATACCAGTCGCGATCTGTATGCTCAAAGGTATCTGGAGGAAGCCATCCGTTTGATTCCAAAAAGAGACCGCCTTTCTGCAGCGGGGTAGATGAACCAAAGTAGAAGGAATTTGAATAATCAAGATTGTTAGAAAGAATTGTAACAAGAGCCTGAAGAACAGCTTCATCATCAGAGAGCGCCGCAAAGTTAGCAAAGTTCTCAAGATTTACATTGATTGGCTCCATTCGTTCCATTACATCAGAATTGATTTTCTTAACCGAATAATTAAGTTCCGAAGTTAAATAGTATTGAAGGATTGCATTAGAAATATAGTAGAAAAAAGTACAAGCCGTAAATGTTACCATAAGCAGCGGAGCAAGCATTCCCCAGAACAGCACGCGCGACTTTTTCTTTGTCGACATATTCTTAAAGTCTCTTTTCTTTGCCATAATAAACTCCTGATGAATCAAAAATTGATTTTTTTAGTCGTAACTTAAATTATATCACCGGTTTTTGTAAAAAAAAAGAAAAAATGATGTGTGGGGGAGGGAGAAAAAAAGCTTCGTCATTGCGAGAAGTGGATTGCTTCGCTGGGCTCGCAATGACGTTGTTTGTTATTAAATATCCTTCAACTCGTCCTGGCTGATTGTATGAATACCGTTAGCTTCCAGAATCTCTTCTGTTTTCTGCATATTTGTGCAGCGGATAATCATACAGGCAGAGTTTGTCTTGCGGCCAGTAAAGCCGTACATGTATTCAACGTTGCGGCCGTTTGAAGCGAGCAGCTTAAGGATTTTGTTAAGGCTGCCTGATTCATCAGGAATCTCAATTGCAATTACACCTGTTGTTTTTACAATGTAGTCGTTTGCTTTTAAGATTTCTTCTGCTTTTGCGCAGTCGTCTGTGATGATGCGGGCAATTCCAAAGTCGCTTGTGTCGGCGAGGGCAAGGGCTCTCATGTTGATATTATTCTGTGCCAGAACTTCTGTGAGCTGTGAAAGTGATTCCGGCTTGTTTTCCAAAAAAATTGAAATCTGATTTACTGTCATAATTTGGTTCCTCCTGTTTTAGTCATGAAGCTTGCGTGTATCAATTACGCGTTTTGCTTTTCCTTCTGAACGTGCAATACTCTTTGGTGCTACTAATTTTACCTTAGCTTTTATCTGAAGTACAGACAAAAGTGCCGATTCAAGCGCTTTTTCCTGCCTGCTGATTTCTGATACAACGTCGCTGAACTTATCTGGTACCATTTCTACTAAGATTTCGAAAGTATCTGTATTGTTTTCGCGTCCAACATGGATTTCGTAGTTTGGTGGATATCCGTTCTGGAGGAGCACGCCTTCTATCTGGCTTGGGAATACGTTTACACCACGGATGATAAGCATGTCGTCTGTACGTCCCATTGGTTTACTCATGCGAACGAATGTACGTCCACAACCACATGGAGTGCGGTTCAATACACCAATATCCTTTGTGCGGAAGCGCATAAGAGGGAATGCCTTCTTTGTAATTGCAGTGAATACAAGTTCTCCTTTTTCTCCGTCCGGGAGGCGTTTTCCTGTTTCTGGGTCAATTGTTTCGATAATGAAGTGGTCTTCGTTTACGTGCATGCCCTTCTGTTCCTGGCATTCGTAGGCAACACCTGGTCCCATAACTTCTGTAAGACCGTAGATATCGTATGCTTTAATGCCGAGTGATTTTTCAATGTCGCGGCGCATTTCTTCTGTCCATGGTTCTGCTCCGAAAATACCTGCTTTTAGGTGAATGTCGTTTGGTGTGAGTCCCATGTCTTTGAGAGTTTCTCCAAGGTATGCAGCGTATGATGGTGTACAGCAAAGTACAGTTGATTTAAGATCCTGCATGAATGTAATCTGGCGCTGTGTGTTTCCGCTTGAAATTGGAATTACTTCACATCCAAGCTTTGTTGCACCACCGTGAAGACCAAAGCCTCCAGTGAAAAGTCCGTAGCCGTATGCACCCTGAACAATGTCATTTTCATCTGCCCCAATTGCTACAAGCTGACGTGCAGTACAGTCATCCCAAATGTCCAGGTCTTCTTTTGTATAACCTACGACAATCTGTTTTCCTGTTGTTCCTGATGAAGCGTGGATACGAACAACCTTGCTCATAGGAACTGCGAAAAGTCCGTATGGATATGTCTGGCGAAGGTCGTCTTTACATGTGAATGGGATTTTATCAAGGTCATCAAGGCCTTTGATATCGTCAGGTGTAACGCCAGCTTCCTGGCAGCGCTTTCTGTAATATTCAACGTTTTCATATACATGGCGGAAATTTTCTGCCAGACGTTTGCCCTGAAGTTTTTTCAATTCTTCAAGCGGCATGCATTCATATTCTTTCTGATAGTATTTAAGGTTCATAATAAATTCCTCTTTGAGCCCCGTCGACATGTTGAGGGACCTCGTTTTGTTTAGTTTATTTGCAATTTGATTTGGTTACCGTGCACGGCAGCTGGTGCGCATTGCACAAAAAAATAAGATGTGTTCGCCCTTAGGCGAAAAAGAAAAAGGAGAAGCAAAAGGAATGTCTGTTTAAGGATCCTAAAGTTCTTAACATATACTGCATATTACTGTATAAAGAAACATTTGTAAATAGGTTTTTTAAAAATTTATCCATGCAGCGTCACTTCCCCAGAACTCAGTGTCTTTTTTGTTCCATCCTTGAGTTCAACAACAAGGCCCGCATCCTGGTCAACATCAATTGCCTTTGCTGTATATGCACTTCTTTCATCACCAATCAAAGGATACACTGTGAGCGTTTTTCCAATAAGGAACATGAGATCTTTATATTCCTGTATGACTTTTTCTGCCGGCTCTTCAAAAATCTTAAAAACCTGTACTGCGATTTCTGAAATAAATCTTGCGCGGGTAGGGAGACCTTTTGTTTCCGGGGCATCAGCAATTCGTGGCGCTTGTGTCAAAAATCCCGCAATATTTTTTGCCGCAGATTTTTTTATTTTATCGCTAGGTTTAATGTTCACACCAATTCCAATAACAGCCGATTCAATCCGCCCTGTTTCAAAATTAGTAATTCCTTCTGTAAGAATGCCAGCTGCTTTTTTGAGCACTCCGTCATTTTGAACATAAATATCATTTATCCATTTAATTGCAGGCTGCACCCCATAAAGCTTTTTAATTGCCCTGCTAACTGCAACTGCAGACCACGCCGTAATAACAGCAGGCTGAGTAATTCCGCCCTTAGGAGTGATGATTAGTGAAACGTAGATGCCTGTTCCCGCCGGAGATTCAAAAGTTCTTCCAATGCGTCCGCGACCCGCAGTTTGGGCTTCTGCAACTATGATTGCCTGATGATATTTGGAGGCTTCCTGTGTCAGAAGTTTTTTTGCGTATGTGTTAGTTGAATCTAACGTATCAAAGCATTCGATGTGGCTCTGTGCATATTCTGGAAACGCTTGAGCCAATGTATATTCAAGCACTGCCTGCGAAAGTATGTCGCCAGTCTGATTTTCTGAAAGTGTGTATCCGTTATTGTTAGTTCCCTCTATCAAAAATCCATCATCACGAATAGCTTTAACAGCCTTCCAGATTGCAGCACGACTAACACCGCATTCCTGTGCAAGCTTTTCGCCAGAGATATAAGAACCTTTGCTCTCAGAAAGAATTTCAAACACCTTTTGTTTTGTGGTCATGATATATAAATACAGCAAAACTAAAGAAAAATCTATAATTGACAAATCAATAAAAACCTTATAAAAATGGAACGTATGAAAATGAAACCATATATACATAAAGTTAATTATTACGAAACAGACAAAATGGGAATTACCCATCATTCAAATTATGTGCGATTTATGGAAGAAGCCCGTGTTGATTTTCTTGAGCAGCTTGGCTGGAGCTTTGATAAGCTTGAGGCTAAGGGAGTCGTTTCTCCTGTTCTTTCGCTTGACTGCACCTTCAAAAAATCTACAAAGTTTGCTGATATAATTGAATGTATGGTAAAAGTAGAAAAGCTTAGTGCTCTTAAGCTTACCCTTGCTTATGAATTCACTTGTGGCGGTGAGGTTGTTTTTAACGGAACAAGTACTCACTGCTTCCTTGATCTTTCTGGCAAGCCTGTATTTACAGAAAAGGTTTATCCTGATTTTTATGCAGACTTAAAGAAGTGTCTTGAAGCCTAAGCTTTTGTGATTTTTTGCTCGACTATTTGATTTCGTAAAGTTCAATATTTTCATCCTGAAAATTTGAAAAGCAAAGGTATTTACCGTCTGGGCTGATATCAAGTCCAGTCGGTTGATTGCCTCCTTCAAAAGCCTGAACAACCTTCATTGTCTGAGTATCAATAATCTGAATCTTTCCATTCTGCGGACTTCGTTTTGTGTAGTCCTCTTTATTGTTAGGGCCGCGTGAAGAAACAAAAAGCCATCTGTTTTTATAAAGCTTGATTGTATTCGGATTATTAAAAACCTGAGTCTGCCCTGTGATTTTAAAAGTATCAAGATTTACTTCATAAACAAGACGATGATACATATCTGAAACATACGCCTTTGTGTTGTCGTTGTTCAAAACAATATGGCGCATTGCACCACTGGCAACCTTTATAACTGCAAGCTGTTTTCCTGTTTCTACATCGTATTTTTCTATAAGACCATCATCAAACGAAAGACTTATAATTGTTTTGCCGCCTTCTATAAAATAAAGTCCGCGTGGGGCAGCTCCTGTAGAAATCATTTTAAGGCATTGGCCAGTTTTATAATCAATTATCGAAAGGTCATTTGAAACCCAGTTTGAAACTGCAAGAAGTTGTCTTTCGCTGTTAAAGGCAATGAACTTGGACCAGTTTCCGCCGGTTGGAATTGTTCGTATTAATTTGAAATCAGGGTAAGAATATTCATATACATTTGCGGTAGTCATTTGCGAAACAAGAAAGGTTTTCTTTTGGGGAATAAAAAGTCCTTCTGCAAATCCAAGCTTCGAAGCATTTGGCGGATTTATTCTTTTAATGATTTTCTTTTCTTCAATGCTGAATATATCAAAGCCGTTGTCATCAAGCAGAGGCATAAGAACGTATTTGTTGTCTGGAGAAAATAAAACTTGTTTAGGTTGACGTCCGCATTTGTAGGAACCGATTTTTGTGAGTTCCGGTTCCTGCGCATATAAAAAAGAGCAGGTAAAAAGCATAATAAGAAAAACTAAAAATGATTTTTCTCTTCTGCAAGTTTTACCCAATAATTTATTCTCCTCTTCCAAGCATAAATGCTTTTTTGTTCATTTCAAGGAACTGTGGTTTTACAAGCTTTTCGATTGCAGCCATCCATGCGTCTACAGGAAAATCCATGTAACGGCTAAGGCGTCCCATCAAAACAATGTTTACAGATTTTGCAGTTCCGGCCTGTTCGGCAAGAGTAAGACAATCAAGAGCGTCTACCTTAAGTCCTGCTCCTGTCATTGTTCCAACTAAATCCTGGGGATATTCTGCAGCACCTGTAATAACAGGCATAGGATCAATTTTCTGTGTGTTTACTACAATCTGTCCGTCCTTGCGGAGGAACTCTGTGTAGCGGGCTGCTTCAAGCAATTCAAAAGAAACTATAAAATCGGCTTCTCCCTTGTCTACGATAGGAGAGTAAACCTTATCACCATAGCGAACGTATGTTACAACAGAACCCCCACGCTGGCTCATTCCGTGAACTTCACTAACCTTTACATCATAACCTGCATCAAGCAGAACCTGTCCCAAAGTTTTAGACGCAAGCAAAGCACCCTGGCCGCCAACGCCAACAATCATTATATTCTTAACACTGCTCATTATGCCTGCTCCTTCAAAGCGTCAAACTTACACATCTGTGAACAAACTCCACAGCCAACACACAAGGTAACATCAATCTTTGCCTTGCCGTCTTTCATTGCAATTGCAGGACATCCAATCTTCATACACATCTTGCAGCTCTTACATTTTGCTTCATCAACCTTGAGAGGAGGCTTATGCTTTACTTCTTTCAAAAGTGCACAAGGTCTGCGGCTTATGATAAGACTTGGTTCTTCTGCTTCAAGCTCTTCTCTTACAGCAGCTTCACATTCAGCCATGTTGTAAGGATCAACTACACGTACACGATTAATTCCCATTGCGCGTGCAAGTGCTTCAAGGTCTACGCGGCCTGCAGGTTCACCATACAAGTTCTTTCCTGTTGTAGGATTCTGCTGATGGCCTGTCATACCTGTGATTGAGTTATCAAGAACAATTACTGTTGAGTTAGATTGATTGTATGCAATGCTTGCAAGACCAGTCATACCAGAATGCATAAAGGTTGAGTCGCCGATTACAGCAACAGATTTCTTTTCGTTTTCTGCGCCACCAGCCTTGTTCCAGCCGTGAAGTCCGCTGAAGGAAGCTCCCATACAAAGAGTAACATCCATTGCAGACAGAGGAGCAACCGAGCCTAAAGTATAACATCCGATATCGCCGAATACTGTTACTTTGAGTTTATTGAGTGCATAGAACATTCCACGGTGAGGACAGCCTGCACACATAATTGGTGGACGTACAGGAATTGCTGTGTCGAGTTTTGTGCCTGCAGGAACTTCTTTTCCAAAAGCAGCTGTTAAAATATTCTGACTGAATTCTCCGCAGATTGGGAACATGTCTTTTCCGTGAATCTCGCAGGTGAGCCCAAGTGAGCGCACAAAGTTTTCAATAACAGGATCAAGTTCTTCTACAACGATGAGTTTTTCAAGACCGTCAGCAAACTTGCGGATCATGTCGCCTGGCAACGGATTAACCATTCCAAGCTTAAGGATATTTACACTGTCGCCAAGCACTTCTTTTACATATTGGTAGCTTGTCGAAGATGTGATGATGCCAACTTTTGCACCGGCATCTTCAATTTTATTCACTCCGCTGGTCTCGCTCCACTTTTCAATATCCTTCATTCTCTGTTCAACAAAAGGATGGCGGCGGATTGCATTTGCAGGAGCCATAACATATTTAGAAATATTTTTTTCGTAAGGCTTGTGTTCAGGAACAACGCGGTCAACACCTTCTGTAATGCTCTGGCTGTGAGCAACACGGGTACACATTTTATACAAAACAGGTGTGTCAAACTTTTCGCTTATTTCAAAAGCAAGCTTTGCAAATTCGCGGGCTTCATCAGAATCACTTGGTTCAAGCATAGGAATTTTAGAAGCAATTGCGTGATGGCGGCTGTCCTGTTCGTTCTGGCTTGAGTGCATTCCAGGGTCATCGGCAACACCAATTACAAGACCTGCATTTACACCGGTGTAGCTCATTGTAAAAAGAGGGTCTGCGGCAACGTTCAAACCAACATGCTTCATTCCGCAAAAGGCACGGCGTCCTGCAAGACAGGCACCAAAAGCAGACTCAAGGGCAACCTTTTCATTAGGAGCCCATTCACAATAAATTTCTTTATAACGAGCAGCTTCTTCTGTAATTTCGGTACTTGGAGTTCCCGGATAACTGGAAACAAATTCGCAGCCACCTTCAAACAAACCACGTGCAGCGGCGGCGTTTCCTAACATTAACTGTTTCATTTTCAATCCTATAAATCAAATCAATTTAATAATGCTACAATTTTACAGTGATTTTAAAGAATGGTAAAGAAGAACGTAAGGCTTTTATTTAACCGTTTATTGTACTTATCATAGTCTTCGGAATTTGGAAGTTTTAAAAAAAAAACTAGTTATGAGGGTATAAATGTATGAAATATAAAAATATACCCCTATAACTTGCAAATAACGCAAGGGTCGCGTATAATAATGATGAGGTTAGTATGAAATATTATAAACGCGAATCTTATTTACAAAAAATACGTGGTTTTTATGACGAAGCAGAAATAATAAAGGTTATAACAGGTGTGCGTCGTTGTGGTAAATCCAGTCTCATGCAGACAATTGTAGATGAGATTTTGGAGCGTGGAATAGCAAAAGAAAATCTTATTTATCTTAATCTTGATAAACGCGGATATAGAAGTATAAAAACTCCAGAACAGCTTGAAAGACTTATTGATGAAAACGGAAAGGCTTCTGGGTTAAAATATCTTTTTATTGATGAAATTCAGAATGTAAAAGATTTTGAGGAAGTTTTAAATGAGTATAGGGATGATGGAGACTTCTCAATATTTATAACAGGTTCTAATTCCTATCTTCTTAGTGGAGAATTGGTTACAAAATTGACTGGACGTTACATAGAGTTCGAAATGTTTCCATTGAATTTTAATGAATATCTGGAAATGAAACAATTCTTCAATAAAACTGTCAGTCAGAATCTATTGCAAGAGTTTGATAATTATCTTATTGAAGGCGGATTTCCAAAGGCAATTCAATTTGATTCTCCACAGGATAAGCGTACTTATATTTCCAGCGTTATTTCAGAAATATTTGAAAAAGATATAAAACGCAGAGTTAAGATAAAGAATAAGTCTGTGTTTAATAAAGTTCAACAATATCTGATTAATAATTTTGGTTCAACAACAAGTCTAAGTAATATCCTTTCAGATTTAGAAAAATCAGGCATGAAAATTAAACGAGAAACTTTGAATCGTTATATAAATATTCTTTGTGATGCAAAAATTCTTTATGAATGTGAACGCTTTGATTTAAAATCTAGAAAATCAATTACCGGTGAGAAAAAATATTATTTGTCAGATTTAGGATTCTATTATGCAACAAATACAGATAATCGCATAAATTATGGACCTGTAATGGAAAATATCACATATATTTATGTACGCGGTAATAATTATTTTGTGAGCATAGGAAGAGTCGGTAAATTTGAATGTGATTTTATTCTAAGGAAAAATAACAGTGATTACAGTTATGTTCAGGTTTGCATGACAATGATGGCAAGTACAGAAACAGAGGAACGTGAGTATAAACCGCTTGAAACAATCAGGGATAATTTTCCAAAATATATTTTAACTCGAAACGATCCCATACAGCATCGAAACGGAATCCTTCATAAAAATATGCCAGAGTTTATGAAGAATGGAGAATTGTTTTAAAAAAAACAGTTGTTTAGATTATTTGAATATTAAAAATACATTCCTAAAGATGCCGAAATTTTTACTTTTGTTTTAGTTAGTCTGTCATATAAAGAAAATACTAGTTCCCCTTTAGTTTCAAAAGACAATTGATCATTAATCGGTTGATTATAGCCACCCATAAATCCAACTGCATAATTTAGATAAGGATTTTCAAGAAATAAATTTCCAAAATTCAATTCACTAAATGGCGATATACCAAAAAAGAATCCCGTAAAATTTTCCTGCATATATCCCTTAAGACTTAATGAAAGGGAATAAACATTAATCAAAGGATTTAAGTTGAAAGATGTTTCAATGGATAAATTACAAAAAAGTTCGTCAAAAGGTTTTGTCAGAAACTCATAACTGAAACCTGCTAATATATAATCATATATTTTATCAGAACAGGTATTATGCTCATCAAAATAAGCAGATACAACAATATTTGCTCTGTTTTCATGTGCGAATAAAAAGAAATTAGAAAATAATGATATTAGTACAAATAGTAATATTTTCTTCATTTAAATACCGTAGAAAACAGAACAAATATGTGGTATTTATGTTAGCTATCCTGCTTCATAACCGCAAATGGATCTTCGGTGCGGTACAGCTGGCGCAGCTTTGGCTTTTCAATCTTTCCTGTTGGGTTACGAGGAACAGGAGCAAAAATCAATTTGCGTGGGCGCTTGTATTTTGGAAGCTCAAGACAGAACTCGTTAACTTCATCTTCAGTCAGTGTCATGCCTTCCTTAACTTCAATAACTGCAGCGGAAATTTCACCCAAACGTTTATCAGCCAAACCAATAACTGCAACGTCTTTAATCTGATCCATCTTGCGGAGGAAGTCTTCAATCTGGACTGGGTAAATATTTTCACCACCGGAAATGATAACATCCTTTTTGCGGTCAACCAGAGTGATAAAGCCGTCACTGTCCATCTGAGCCATATCACCGGTGTAGAGCCAGCCTTCTTTATCAAGAACTTCGGCAGTAGCTTCAGGGTTCTTGTAATATTCAACCATAACGCCAGGGCCTTTTACTGCAAGTTCACCAACATCACCCTGGGCAACTTCCTTGCGGTTTTCGTCAACAATCTTACACTGCCAGCCGTAGCCTGGAATACCGATTGCACCAACCTTATTAACATTGCCAACGCCAAGGTGAACACAACCTGGTCCGATAGATTCAGACAAACCGTAGTTTGTATCATATTCATGTTTAGGGAAGTACTTAAGCCAGTCTGCAACAAGCTTGCGTGGGATTGGCTGAGCACCCATATGTGTAAGGCGCCACTGACTCAAGTGATAATCTTCAAGCTTGATTTCGCCGCGGTCAAGAGCATCCAGAATATCCTGGGCCCATGGAACTAACATCCATACAATAGTACAACGCTCTTCGCTAACGGCCTTGATAACCGGCTCAGGCTTTGTACCACGGAGCAATACAGCCTTACCACCACTGATGAGCGAACCAAACCAGTGCATCTTGGCACCTGTATGATAAAGCGGAGGAATACAAAGGAAAACGTCCTCGTGAGTCTGGCCATGGTGAGCCTGTTCGCAGGCAGCAGAATGCATCAAAGCCATGTGGCGGTGGAGGATAGCCTTAGGGAATCCTGTAGTTCCCGAAGAAAAATAAATAGCACCAAAGTCGTTATCAGAAACAACAATGTGCGGATTTTCAGAAGAAAAATTCATTACAGACATAAAGTAGCTGTCTGCAAAAGTAGGAGCCATTCCTTCGCCAACAAAAACAAGAAGGCGGTGTGCAATAATCTTGTCGGTAATAGACTCCAGACGTCCGATAAACTCAGGACCAAAGAACAAAACAGAAACATCGGCCAGGTTCAGACAATATTCAATTTCATCCGAAGCATAGCGGAAGTTGAGCGGTACAGCGAGCGCACCAGTTTTCAAAATACCAAAATAAATAGGAAGCCATTCAAGGCAGTTCATCATCAAGATACCAACCTTGTCTCCCTTTTTAACACCACGGTCCAAAAGATAATGAGCGCAGCGGTTTGCCTTCTCGTTAAAAATGCGCCAGTTAATTTCGCGGCGGTAAGGAAGGTTTGGTTCAGGTTGTGTAAGGTCATAATCCTTCCAAGTAATTCGTCTGTTTTCTTTTACCTCAGGGTTTAATTCTACAAGCGCGCAGTCAGTAGCATAAATCTCTGCGTTTCGTTCAAGATATTGGGTTATAGGCATGTTAATTTCCTTTTGCTGAATTGCAAATAAATTTTTTAAGTATTTGTAAAATTATAATAGAAAAATTAGGAATAGTTAATAGGGGCCATATATATTATAGAAGAGTCTTGTAGACCACTAAATTAAAATGCATTAAAAAAATGGCGGGAAGCCGAATTTCAGATTACAAAAACGCTCTACACTGCTGCCGCGTGAGCGGCAACGTATATAGTCAAGGCAGTGTAGCGCGTAGCGGGCTAGCCCGCGGTTTTGGAATATGAAATTCGGCTGGTAGCCATTTTTTTCAATGGATATGCACTTTTGGTGGTCTACATAAAGAAAAGTGGCAGATTCTACTATTTTATGTTATCATATTTATATGTTTATAAACAAACTCAACCAATTATATAAGCCAAATCGTGTTCTCTATTATATGGATACCACGCCGGAGCAAATCCAGGCATTTTACCGTGGAACGCTTCCAGATGAAATTGCAAAATATTCAAATGCGTTTGGTACTTATGATTATCCGGGGGTGTTTTTTGTAGAAGGACTTGGCAAAGAAGTAATTGGAATTGAGTACAGACCGGACGACGCAAGAGTAGAGTATCCAAAAGAACTTAAGACAATCCCGCTTGATGCTTCGTTTTTTTATTCAGTTGAAATTGATGATGACGTACAGATTGACTACGATTTTATTAAACAGCTTTTTGAAACAATTGCAAAAGATGATAACGCCCACAGACCTTACAGCGACCTATGCATAAAAGAAGATGCAAAAGTAATCAGTGTTTTTCATGGCTACAAAAAAATCAGACTTTTATATGAATGGAAGCTTTATAACGACAGAGCTGTCCATGTTATGTGCGACGATTTTTCTAAGTTCGAAAAACAGGATCTTTACAAATCGGCTTTTACAGATGTAATATCAGGCAACTATAACTGGAATCATCTTGAAGCATATCTTGAAGTTCCACAGGATAAAGGCATTTGTGACTATGCCTTTGCCCATTTTGATATAAAAGAGTTCCGCGTAATCAACGAAGCCTACGGACACATTGCTGCAAACAAAGTCCTTAAAAATATTGTAAAAGCAATGAACGAGTCTGATTTTGTATACGCAAGTGCCCGCTGTCATAATGACAATTTTGCAATGCTCATTAAGGATATGCCGCAGGACGAGCTTGTTCAAAAGCTCTATGACTTTTTTGAAAAGCTTTCTGTTCTCGAAGAAGATCCGTATTATAAGATTTATTACAAATGCGGTGTTGTTCCAATGCAGCGTGCCATGCTTTCTGGAAACCGTGTTGCCGATGCTGCAAAAATGGCTCAGGCACTCTGCACAAATCAAATGCAAACCGAAGTTATGGTTTACACAGACAAAATGCACGATGACCTTTCGTGGGGCAATTATATAAAAGCATACGTAGAAACTGCAATTGAACAGGATGAGTTTGTTGTATATCTTCAGCCAAAGTTTGATATTAAAAAAGAAACAATAAAAGGTGCCGAAGCCTTAATCCGCTGGAACTATAAAAACAAGGAGTTCCTACCGCCTTATCGTTTTATTCCTTTTTTTGAAAAAGACGGTTCAATAGCCAAAATTGATGATATAGTCCTCAAAAAAGTCTGCGCCGCTCTTGCCCGCTGGAAAAAAGAAGGCAAACCACTTTTCCCAATTTCTGTAAACCTTTCGCGCAGCCGTCTTTATAATGAAAATCTTATTGATAATCTTATAAGCATAGTAGATTCTTTTGGCGTAGACCACAGCCTTATTGATTTTGAACTTACCGAAAGTGCAACCTACGACAATATGGAGCATATGCTCAGCGTTCTTGAAGACTTGCGCAGTCGTGGCTTCAAAATTTCAATGGATGATTTTGGAACAGGTTACTCATCACTTTCTCTGCTTACACAAATGCCCATTGATACTTTAAAAATCGACAAAAGCTTTGTAGACACCGTTGCTACTGCAAATGAACGCCAGGAAGATATTATTGTTCTGCGCCATATTATAACTCTTGCAAAAGAACTTGGTTTTGTATGCCTTGCCGAAGGTGCCGAAATTAAATCTCAGGTTGAACGCCTGCGTGATTTTGGCTGCGAAATTATTCAGGGATATTATTACAGTAAACCAATTCCTATTGCAGAATATGAAGAAAAGTATCTGTAAAAGCCACGCGCCTTTTTAACGTTTTCGTCTTTCGTGCCTGTCATCAGAATAAAAAAGCTCTTTATCTGCGTACATCTTTTTATCTGCAATCTTTATGAGCTCTTCTACAGAAGAAACATCGTGTTCTGTGCCTTTTGCAATACCAATAGAAACAGAAAGTTCTTTTATCTGCGCGTGATGGAAGGTCTTAAGCTGATTTTTAAAATCGGCAATGAGATTATCTTTGTCGCCAATAGGCTTTGATGTGAGTGCAACAAATTCATCGCCACCAGTACGGAACACTTTCCACGAATTATCAGAATAGAATTTTTTCATAATTGCAGCGGCGCCCTTTAATAAATCATCACCGGCAGTATGGCCAAAAGTATCATTTGTCATTTTAAGGCCGTTTATATCCATTGTGGTAACCGAAATATCTGTAAGGGAAGGGAACTTGTTAAGCTTTTCAATTTCAAGCGCATAGGCCCTTCTGTTTCGTAATCCTGTAAGCTGGTCAAACAGGGCTTCTTCAACAAATTTTTCTGTATGCTTTGCAAGCTTTGAAAGTACAAAATTGACAATGACAATAACAAAGAGCATTACAAACAGACAAATCATCAGATTCTGGAAAAGCATTGTAGAAAAAATAGAGGTTCGTCCGCCGTTATAATCAATTACCGCAAACCACTGACATTCAGGAATATATTTTACTATTGTATAACCGTCAGGCCCTTTTGTCTTATAAAGATATTGCTTTGAAGTATCGTATTCCTTTAAAAGGTCTTTGATTTCTGCTTCTGTGCGTTCAAGGACAAGCTGACCGCTTCTTGCAACCCTTACAACACCATCTGTAGAAACAAGCTTTATAGAAATATCACTTTGTTTTTCCAGAGATTGCAAAAGTGTCATTACCTGCTTCATAGGCACACCAACACCGCAGGCCCCTATATATTTCCCGTCTTTATCTCTCATGCGGGTATTAATGTAAATTGTCATGCGGTTGTCGTTTGCCTGATCATTATCTACATTCAGTTCATACAGCTTTGATGAAGTTTTAAAAGGTACATACCAGTCGTCATCAGGATTTTGAGGATCTATGGTTTTTAAGTATCCCCATTCGGAATAATAATCAAGCGTTGAGTCATCAGCAATAAAAGCGGTGGAATAGCCGAATTTTACTACAATATCCGAAAGAAAGTTTCTTATTATTTTTGATTTTTCTTCTCGTGAAAGATTTTGAGGATTTTTGAGAATTCCGCGTATAAAAGGATTGTTTATAGTCTGCGAAACGGCAATTGCTTCGGAAAAAACGTCAATTACAGCATTTCCAACTTCATTTGCATAAATCAGCGAGTTTTCCCTATTGTTTTCTTTTATGAGTTTATCAAGCGATTTTAGAGAAACTACCGTCGAAAATCCAAAGCTGATTATGAGAATTGTTGAAGTTACAAGAAGCAGGAAATTTTTCCGCATATTTAAAATTATAACATGGAAATTGGAAATTTGCACTTGTTAGAATAGAAATTTGTGTTTATAATAGAAGAGTGTCGGTACTATATGTTATAGGAACGCCCATAGGGAATTTGGGTGATATTACTTTGAGGGCAATAGAAACGTTTAAGAGCGTAGATTTTGTTGCCGCAGAGGATACTCGCCATACTCTTCAGCTGTTGAATCATCTGGAGATAAAAAAGCCCCTTATTTCGTGCAGAGCGCAGAATGAACGTGCTGGAGCCGCTAAAATTGTGGAGCTTTTACAGCAGGGACACTCTGTAGCATACGCAAGTGATGCCGGAACCCCTGGAATTAGTGATCCTGGTGCTGTTCTGGTTGATGTTGTACGAGAAGCAGGCTTTCAGGTTGTCCCAATTCCTGGTGCTTCTGCATTTGCAACCTTAATAAGTGTTGCCGGCAGCGGTGGAAAGACATTGATTTTTGAAGGTTTTCTCTCTCCAAAACCTGGAAGAAGACGAAGCCGCCTAAAAGAATTGATGCAAACAGGGGATGCTGTAATTATTTACGAATCTCCTTACAGAATTACTAAACTTCTTTCCGACATTGCCGATATTGAGAGTACAAGGCGCATCGTTGTAGGACGGGAACTGACTAAGCTTCATGAAGAGGTTATAAGCGGTTCTGCTGGCGAATTGAGAGATGATTTTGCAAACAGGCCTAGTATCAAAGGTGAGTTCGCAGTTTTCATTTCGGGAACAAAAAAAATTCAACTTTCTGAAGAATCTGCCGATAATTAAAAGGTAGAGGGGTAGGACGTTATGATGATAAATAGTGTAAACAATGTTTCTCAATTGAACAATGTTCAGAACATCCGCAAGACAGAGAACTCTGCTAAGGTAAACAGCGAAACAGATTCAATTTCTGTTTCAAAAGAAGCCGTAGAAATGGCCGAAGCTTACTACCTTGACAAGGTTGCTTCTGAAACTCCTGATGTAAGAGCTGACCGCATTGCAGAAGTAAAAGCAAAGCTTAAGGATCCTAACTACTTGAGCGATGCAGTTATTCAGTCTGCTGCAGAAAAGTTTATGACAAGTGTTGGTCTCTAATTTGATTATTGACTAAGTCAGCTTACATAATTAATTGCGAAGAAAAGGTTGTCCTGCGGGGCAGCCTTTTGTTTTTTAACTATACTTGACCCACAAATCCATTTTTCCGTATAATAAACCATCTTTTCTAATGGGGCTGTAGCTCACCTGGCTAGAGCGTTTGAATGGCATTCAAAAGGTAGTCGGTTCAAGTCCGATCAGCTCCAGACTACGATAGCAAAACCGTTAAAAAGGATACTTTTATGATAGTTACTTGTCTTGATCTTGAAGGGGTACTTGTCCCTGAAATTTGGATTGCTTTTGCCGACGCTGTTGGAATCCCAGAATTACGCCGAACAACCCGCGATGAACCCGATTATGATAAGCTTATGAAGTTCCGCCTTGAAATTCTTAAGGAACATAACCTTGGTCTTAAAGAAATTCAAGATACAATTGCAAAAATCGACCCTATGCCTGGTGCAAAGGAGTTCTTGGACGAGCTTCGTTCTCTTGGACAGGTTATTATTTTGAGCGACACCTTCAGCCAGTTTGCCAAACCACTCATGAAAAAGCTTGGCTGGCCTACAATTATGTGTAATGAACTTATTGTTGGCGAAAATGGCGAAATTACAGGCTATAAAATGCGCTGCCCACAGAGTAAATTGACTACAGTAAAGGCACTTCAGTCCTGCGGTTTTGAAACAATTGCTTCCGGCGACAGTTTTAACGACCTTGCAATGATTCAGGCTTCAAAGGCAGGTTTCCTTTTCCGTTCAACAGAAAAAATCATCAAGGAATATCCTCAGTATCCGGCCTTCACCGAATATTCAGAACTGCTTGAAGCAATAAAAAAATATCTGTAACCTCTAAAAGGTTTAGATTTTTTATAAATATACAAACTCTATAAGGAGAGAAAAGGAGTTAACTATGAAAAAGATTATTGCTATGGCTGTTGCCGCTATTTGTCTTGTAAGTGCATCGTTTGCACTTGATTTGGAATTTGGAGCTCGTGCTTTCTTGGGACGTGATCTTGACCTTGATACTGACTTGAGAACAAACTATGCAACTGCTAAAGACGACAAAACATTTGATTTTGGCTTTGGTGGTTATGGTAATTTTGCACTCTTTGGCGGACTTGGAATTCAGGCAGAAGTAAACTATGTAAAGAGTTCTACAGTTTTCCAGGCAGAAGGAAAACAAGATATCCCTTATGAAATGCATGTAATGGATTTGTCTCCAATGGTATGGCTCAACCTTGATTTGTGGAAGCTTACAATTGGTTTTGGTGCAGGTCCTAATTTCTCTATCCTTGTTGGTTCAGCAGGTGATGTAGTAAAAGCTTCTAAACAGGACTTTGATATGGGGCTTATTGCCGGAGCAGACTTTAAGTTCTACTTCACAGATCATCTTGGACTTGTTCTTTCTGGCCGCTACGTAATGGACTTTGAACGCGAAGAAATTGATGTTTACGGTGTAAACACAGGCGTTTCTAAATACGACCCAAGCCGCAAGACAGTTTACGGTGGACTTGGTATTGAATGGAAATTGTTCTAGTTCAAGCCTCCTGAAGAACTGCTAAAACGTCGCCATTGCTCTTTGCAGTGGCGATTTTTTTTAAAACAATATTATAGAAAAAAAATACGAATTTTGTTGAATTTTTTAACAAATTCGCTTATATTTATTGAGGGTTTTGGGGAAAAAAGTTGGCATTACTATGACCACTTGTATATCCAGAACCTTTTTTTATTTAATAATTTTATTAATTTCTTTAAGTTTTTTTCCAAAAAGTATTCATTTTGACTCAAAGGTGTGTGGTTCGACAAAAGGTTAATATAACTAAATAATTTGCCGATAATATGAATTGCAGAAGTATTTATAAAAAGTAATTATTTAGTTAAAAAGTTGTTTTTGTGATGATTTGGTGAGAGTTTAAGGTGAGTACTATGAGAGAATTACGCAGAAAAACAACAATTGCTTTATTTGCAGCATTGTTTCTAACATCTTTACTTTTTCTTTTTTATTCCTGCGAGATAGGACTGGGCGCAGCAGTTGACGTTGAAGCACCAAGCTTGACTATAGAGAGCCCGGCTGTTGATTCGGTTATTAGAGATAAATTTGTTCTAAAAGGAACATGGAATGATGATGGAACCATTGACGGAATTACTGCAGAGTTAAAGCGTACAGATAATAATGCAGAACCTGTAGAAATCAAAGGCGTTTTTTCGCGCGAAGATAAAGAAGTAGATGGTATTTGGAGTGTTATTGTTGATCCTGTAAAAGAACAGCTCGTAGACGGAACATATCAGGCAACTGTAACAATCAAAGATAAGAGTAATCACAAGACAATACAGAGTACAACCTTTACAATTGATAATACCCCACCTGTACTCATTCTTAAAAAACCAAGCTCTGCATTTGTAGATGCAAATCAGGAAGATACAGAGCTTTCAAGTGTTTCTGTTTTTGGAAAAAGTCTTTATCTGGAAGGAAGCATTGCCGACCTTACAAAAAAAACCTGGATTCAGATTGATTTTTATTCAGACAAAGAATGTACCGAAGAAAATAAACTTTATACTATCGAAACCGATTCTATTGCACCAACCGATGTAAATCAGAATAACACAAGATATGCAACTTACGAAGAAGAACCGGAAACTCAAAATCTTGTAAAAAATGCATATTATTATATTTACAAGAAAAACGAAACCAAAAACGGTTCAGAAGAAATTTATGCAAAATTAACTGTTTACGATACAGCCGAACTTTTCCCTGTAGAAGAAGAAAACGCAGAAACCACAAACACAACAACTTCAACCGTATCCAATGTTACAGAAAAAGGCCATATAAAAGGAAACAGCACACAGGAATTCTATATTTCCAGCGACCTTGCAAAAGATCTTACAAAAAGTGTAGGTATGGGCGGAAAAGGTTATGCTCCAATTGATTTGTATAAAATTCTTAATGGTACAGTAGACCTTATGGAATCAAATCGTTCTGCCAATGGCACATTACCAAAAAAAGCAGAATTAGAGGAAGCATTAAAAGCAAAAGCCAAAACTACAAGCGTATTCTCTATCAACCCGGATAATAATCCATATTTTACAGTCAGCGGTCTTAAAACTCTTACAGAATCTGGAAGCGATTTTGCCACTGCAGATAACGGATACTACATTAAGAACGGTTCGCTTACCCTTGAAATTTCTGTATTTATGGGAAGCGACTCTTTCGAAATTGATTCAAAGGATCCGGAATTCTATGCTTATCTTATTGAATGTGATGAAAATGCAGAGCCTTCTAAACCAGATGTAGAAGCAAACAGAATAAAGCTTTATTCAAAGTTTAAAGAAACCGGAAGTGGTAAAGATAAAAAACAGCTTTTCAAAATTGGTGGAAACGAAGAATCTAAAACAAACACAGGTGTTTATATTTTCTCTGTACCAATTAATAAAACTGTAAATACAAATACAGACGAAGGTGCTGTAGATATTTCTGGTCTTGTTTATGGACACAATTATCTTATTCGTGTAAACGGAAAAGATGTAGAAGGAAATATTATTGATAACGAAACAAACAAATACGGATTTAGATTTACATCCAGCGGTGCAGCTCCAGAAATTACAATAAAAGAACCTTCAAAAAATTATGTAAACCTTAAAAAAGGCGATGACCTTAAAATTAAGGGAGAAGTAAAAACAGAAGAAAGCGATATAAGCCTTTCAATTTTTATGGGTTCCGAAACAAAACCTTATGCCAGTGTTGAATTGGAACAAACAGATAATCCTTCAATTTACGAATTTGAATATACAATTCCTTATCAAAAAGATGGTGTAGAAAATTTTTCTCAAACACAGAGCCAGGAATATTCAATTTCTGTAACAGCAAGTGGAGAAGCAAAATCTTCTTCTTACCTTACAATTTCTTATGATGTTGACGGTCCAATTATTACAAAAGACCGCGAATTACCTTCTGTTCAGTCAAACGGTACTCAGGATAATTGTATAAACGGAACCTTTACTATTACTGGAATTATTACAGATGATTACGATGTATTTGGATCTGCTACTTATAAAGTTGTTCAGACAATTGATGGACAGGAAATTGTAAAGGTAGAAGAAACTGCAATTCCAAGTAAATTTAATATTGCTGTAAATACTCTTAACCTTGAAGATGAAAAACCAGCAACAATTGTAATAATTGGAAAAGACCGTTCCGGCAACGAAACTGAAGAACGCTTTGATTATTATGTAGATCAAAAAACAGATAAACCTGTAATTTCTAATGACGCAGAAAATATAAATCTTGATGCCGAAAATTATTCGGACATTGCAAATCCATATAACAACGAAACAAATGACTATTACAACATGTTCCAGCGCAAGTCAAATCTTTATCTTAATATTCAGGATGATGATGGACTTGTACACACAGTTACTGTTGATTTGTCAAAATACAAGATTATAAAAGAAAATGTAAATGGCCAGGAAGTTGATAAAGCTGTTCCAGAAACAGATGATCAGGGAAACGAAATAAAAGTAACCCAGGCCATTGAGCATAGCCGCGATGTAATTCAGTATACATTGCCGGATGAAGAAGGAATCTATAAAGCCTTAGTAAGAGCTTATGATACAAATTATGATTTTACAAATCCGGATGAAAGCGAAAGCAATAATAACTATAGTCAGAAGACATTCTTCCTTAAGGTAACAGGAAACGGTCCTGATGTTACTCTTAACCCGGAAAAAGATTTTATTTCGACATTAAGCAGCGACGCAGAATTAAAAATTACGTTTAGTGTTGCAGATGTAGGAAACGGTCCATATAAAATTAATATGGATAAAGGTGATGGACAGGGATACAAACCGTTGTTTAATGGTGAAGCCAAAACAAGTCCATTTGATGTTACATTGAACTATGACCAGGGAACAACAACAGGAGCTACTGTAAAATTCATTGTAAAAGATAAAAACAATGTAGGAACCGAAAAATCCTTTACTCCAAAATTCGATAATGAAGTTCCTGTCGTTGATGAATTTACAGATGGCGGTTATCCAAAATCTCCTGAACGAACAGAAGATGCATCATTCTTCTTTAAAGGAAACCTTAATGATAACGAAGCTCAAGACAAAGTTGTATCTGGTGTAGAAAAGGCCTATATCCGTTATGTTTCCGGCGAATATGCTTCGGTACAGGCTGCTATAGATGCTGCTTCTACACAATCAAATCCTGCTGCTTCTACAGATTGGATAGAAGCAACAACAAACGGAAAAACCTGGAACTACGAAGCAACCTGGGCTTCTACAGAGCTTATCTCTGTATTTAATACAGAAGGCAAAAAGACAGTAATTGTAAAGGCTGTTGATGGTGCTGGAAACGAAGCAATGATGTGTAAGACTTTTGTTTATGATAAAGCAAAACCAGAAGTTACCAGTGTCATGACAAAAAGCGGTGCAGATTATATAAACGGTAACTCTGCCGAAGTTTTAATTAAATACAGCGACACAAACCTTGTAGACGAAACTGCCGATGAAAATGGAAATATAACAAGCGAATCTGGAGACAATAAAAATATAACAATTCAAGTTTTTGATTTGCTTGATAATGATGTAAGCAATACTGTTACCATAACAAAGAGCCTGGATCTGGAAAATTATCCGGACACTACTGCCAATGGTAAAACAACAAAAACAATAATTGCAGAAATTCCATTCCCTAAAACAAGAAGAACAAATGACGAAGGAACAGAAATTTCAAATGTTGTAGAAGACGGATCTTACAAAATTAAGATTACTGTAACCGACCAGAATGATAGAGCTTCGACAGCAAAAGAATATCAGATAACCCGTGATACAAGTGATCCAGAACTTGATAATATAAGCATGTCTACAAATTCAACTGTAAACAGAGTTTATAATCCAACAGATCACATTTATTTTGTAAACAATCAGAATCAAAAATTCACAATTGCAGGTGTTGCAAAAGATAATATTGGTATAGCTAATGTACACCTTGAAATGTTTAGAATTTCAAAATCAAAAACAGAAGCTTCGGCCGATCCAGCTGTAGATGTAAATGCAAAAATAACTAAAAATACAACAGCTCAAATCTGGAGTTTTGAAAATATTGATTTGTCTGGTTCATATTGGACACAAGAAACAGATGAATACAAAACAATTGGTGCAAAAGCTACAATCACAGTAACAGATAAGGCTGGAAACAACAAATCAGAAGATTTAACAATTACTTTTGATACCACAGGTCCAGTTGCGAAACACGAAATAGACGCAAAAGGCAAAGATCTTTATTTTAGAATTGGTAATTCAAATAATGATGATATAAGCAGCTCGACTGCATCAAATTATGGACTTACCTGGAATAGTGGCAAAGACGAAGATGTTGGTTCTAAATATTCAAATGGTGCCTACGGTAACGATATGACAATTCAAATCCGTGGAAATTTTGATGACAAAATTTACGGACCAATTGTTAATGAAAATAACATAATATATTCAACTGGTAGTGGCGTAAAAACAATTTATTATCAGGTAAGCAGCAACGAAATTCTAATAGCAGATTTATTATCAAAACCTGAATATGCAAACAAAACAGAAGACGAAGTATTAGCTTTGTTTGCAAAAGCAATTAAAGATGATACAGAGAATACAAAATCATTCTCTCCGCTTGAAACTCCGGAAACAAAACGCATATTCTATAATTCTTCAGAAACAACAGACACCACAATAGAAACTTACCCTTATGACGGTACTGTCGGCGGAAACATTTCGGGTGGTACACAGCTTGTTCAGCAATCCCCACTAAAACCAACAAAAAAATTCTATAAAGATGTAGAAACAAATTTCAAAAACTCTATTACAGGTTTTACAGAAGGTCCAAACTATTTAATCCTTGTAGCAGAAGATTATGTAGGAAATATTTCTATTGATGTTGCTAAAAATGTTCCTTACATAAATGCGCAGGGTGAAAATGATACAGGAACTTTCGTAAATTATTCTTTGAATGTAGATACTGTTGTTCCGGAAATAACTACAGATAGTGATAAAATTCTTTATACAAACAAAGAAGGTGTTGTAGAACTTTCTGGACATGTAAATGATGAAAATGCAGGTCTCCGTTCATTAAGTTTTAAACTTAATAATACAGATCTTGATATAGTTTGTACAATTACTACAACAAAATTGGGTGACAACCAGGAACAACAGGAAAACACCTGGAATATACAAATTCCTGCCAGCAATTTTACAAATTCAAGTACAACTTATACTGTATATGCAACAGCAAAAGATAACGCAGGAACCGGTAACGAAACAAAGCTTGCAGTAGGAACAATAAGAGTAGACGAAGATGAACCAACAGTAACAATTTCATCTCCAAAGGCAAAAACAGAAATAAATAAAGAAATAGTATTTGAAGGTAATGTCCAGGATGAAAATGGTGGCTCTGGAATAAATGGAGATAAGGATCCAAAACTTTATTGGACAACAGATCCAACAGCAAAAGATACAGCGCCAGATCCTTATGCAGAGCCAGAAAATCTGCCAGCATCAGCTTCCGAAGGCTGGGTAGAACTTATTTTCGAAGGCGACGACAAAGACGATGCAGCAAAATCAAAGAGTTGGAATAAAAATACTTATAACTGGAACTTTACAGTAGATACAAGAAAGCTCAAAGCAGACGGCACAAACGTAGTATCAGAAAGAACCACTGCTTATTTTACAGTTTGTGCAACAGATAATTCAGGAAACGGTAATACAGGATACGCAGCAGCTCACGAGGTTGTAATTGATCAGAACAGCGATAGACCTGTAATTACAATGAACCAGATTGCAAAGGATACAGAAACAACTCTTAGAATTAAGAATGTGTATGGTACAATATCCGATGATGATGGAATTAAAAAACTTTGGTATTGGCCGACATCAAAGCATAAGACAGAACAAAATCTTACCGGTGCGCCGACAACTATTCCAACAACTTCTTCAGTTCCTGATGGCTGGATAGAAATACCTGTTTCTACAGGCGGTTCATGGTCTATAGATTCAGATACTGAACCAGATGGAGAAACATACTGGTATCTTGCAATTCAGGATACAAAAGATACTATTTTCTGTACAACAAATGATACAGCATTAGACCGTCCTTACGTAAATTATTCTGATACAACAGAAAAACAGGATAACGAAAATGGTATTAAGTTCAAATATGATACAAATCCTCCAACTCCAACTTATCTAGGATTGGTTCGTTATCCTACAGGAACAACAACAGCAGTAAATGATATTTATATAGCCGATACAAACGAAGACGATGAAGACGACATTGCCTGGTCTACATCAAACAACATTGCCTTTGGTGGTGATTATAATGTTTTGTACGCCAAGATAGAGGTTCAGGAAGGAACTGATATGAAGGCTTTGGAAGGTACAAATGGTACTACACCAACGTCTTCTCCAGTACTCATCAGTTATAAGAATGCAGATGGTTCTACATATTCTTATAATTATGAACAGATAAAAGCTGATGTATCTTCTACTGACAGCAGCAAGTATACTTATTACCTTGGTCCTCTTACAATGGATACAACAGAGGCCATAGAATTTAAAGTAACTGTAGAAGATGCTGTAGGTAATAAAGGCTTTATCAGCCGAAACATCATTGTAGATAATGAAGCACCAACAGAAGTTTCTAACCTCAAGCCAAATGCTCAGGGTGAACAGAACGGAACCTTTAGTTATCGCGGAGATGCAAAGGATAACCTGGGTGGTTCTGGTGTTGAAAAGGTTGAATGGTGTATTCCAAATTCAACACAAACAACAACAAGTGCCGATGGTCTTACCTGGACAGAAGCACCACTTACATCACAGTGGGAAATTGACTTTAGCGGTGCCAACAACCTTAGTGATATTATTGGTTATACTATTACCGGAAACGATTCGGATGTAGGAATAAATTATCGTGCTTACGAAACAGATACTACAAATCATAGTGGAGTTTATAATATTCCGGTATGGTTCCGACTTACAGATGCGGTTGGTAATGTAGGTTATGATATAACAAACGGAAAAATTAAATATAATCCTAATACAGATCGTCCTTCTGTTCTTATTGTAAACCCTGTTCATAATAAGACAGCAAAAATTAATAACAAAACAATTAGTTATGTAATCATGGGTGGTAGTACAGCAAGAATTACCGGTAGTGCAGACGATGACGAAGGAATTGCAGAAGTATACCTCCAGTTTGATATGGACGGTGATGGAATATGGGATACTGGTGTTGCTGGTCTTTCTGCAGATCTTGCAACTCAGCCAACAGATTCTACTCCAATGATCGCAGGTACTCCTTGGAATGGTGACGCAATCACAGAAATTGCAACCTATAAGAATAGTGTAAAAACCACAAGCCAGGGCTATGGTATAAAGGTTGGTACTACAAAGAACTGGGGTTACACGATAGATCTTTCATATGAAAATTTACCAAAGATTAATGAAATAAAAAATGGAAACGAATATACTTATGATGGAAATACAATAAAAGTCCGCGCAATTGCAATAGATAATGATACATCAAACGGGCAGCTTGCAAGTGCCTGGTCCGAAGTATTAAATATTTCTGTAAGTAATGATATTCCTTTGTTCAACAATCTCAAACTCAAACAGATTACAAATAATGTAGAAGTTTCGGAAAAAGATTATGTTGCCGGTATGTATCTTACAGGAACAGACTGGTATCTTACAGGAGATGTTTCTACTTCCGGAGGTATTTCCGAAGCAAGCTATGATGGCTGCACAAATGCTATATCTTGCTTTACAGCAAAAACAGGTGGTGAATCTCAAAGTCAAAAGCAATTTGATATGAAGATTCCTGTAGAAATAGGAGCCGGTACTTCTTGGAATGTTACAATCCGTGTAGTTGACGATACCGGTGATAAAAAATCTAATACACAGGCTATTCAGCTTAATGTAGATAATACTCCACCAGCATTTGCAGAAACTTATGCTTCTGAAAATGTGGGCACAAATGGAACTGTAAAGCACTATATGAATGCTTATGGTGCTAAGGGAACAGAACTTACACCAACAACAAAATTATACAATTTGGATGGATATGCTTCGCTTTGGGGTAGAATTTCTGATAACGGAAGTGGTTTTGATAAGGCTGTATTCTACTTTAAACGTACGGATGCAGGCAGCACTTCAAATCCTCGTGTTTATAACCTTATGGAAGAGTGTGATCAGACTCCTGTAAATGCAAGTCATGCAGTTGGTATGGTTTATATCAATACAACTCAAGTTACCGGCGATAATCTTCCGGCACTTTATGTAAAGACAGATACCACTGCCAAGATGACAGTAACACGTCCAAGCGAATATTCTATAAAGGTTGAACTTGGAACAGACGCAACTGTAACAGGTGTTAGCGGAAACAACAATATTCGTGTTGGAGGACTTGTAAAGATTGGAGGTCTTTACCGTACTATAACTGCTGTAAGTGGTGATACTGTTACCTTTACACCTGCCTGCGAAACTTCATTCCTCGAAGCCGAATTTATTTACGGTATGGTAATCGATAGCTCCGGTGAAACAAAGACTGGTGGCTCTATAAATGAAAGTGATCATGATGGTCTCCTCGAAAACTTCCAGACAATTAACGGAACAACAACCTGGAATGCTGCTCTTCCTACAGACAATATCCCTGATGGTCCAATAGAACTTCATGTTGTTGTATTCGATGCTGCCGGAAACTTTAATCATGGTTATACAAAGACAGGTATAGAAAATAAACCTCTGCGTATTACAAGTGTTAAACTTGGAACAGATTTTAATGGTAACGACTCATTTGATAATTCCGAATACGAAACCTTCTATGCTCTTATGGGTACAAACGGTTCTGCAGATTGTTCAAGAGGTAAGGATGTCTGGAAGCTTGATACAAAACATGAACTTGGAGGAGCTTCTTACTTTACAGCAAAGAAAGGTCTCTCTGTAATTCCAGAATTTGTTGGTGGTTCGGGCGATGTTTATTATAAGTTCGAAAAATCTGCAGCAGATATAACAGAACCTGCAAAACTTACAACCGAAGAAGTTTCTGGTAATTCTCATAAACTCTCTTCACAAACAACTAATGCAGAAGGAAATATAACAGGTGAGCTTGTTCTTGATAATAATACAATAAATAAAAATACATACGAATATAACGGAACAGACAATGAATCTGTATGGTTTAACTTCTCATTCTGGGATTCTACTGACGGTGCAATTGCGGGACAGGATTCAAGCTGGACTGTTTTGTCTGCTCAGGTAACACAGGATCTCGAAGATGATACAGCACCTAATGTTGTAATTGAACCTTTACGTTGGGCAGGAGCAGGCAGTTCTACAGCAAATGCTCAAAATACAACAGAAGTTGTTCGTAAGTTCAAATACAGTACTGTAAAAGGAAACACAAGATATTCAAGATTCTATACAGATGAAGCATGTACAACTCTTGCAACAAATGATACTGCTCTTACCGCAGATGTTTATACAAAAGAAACAGTTTCTATAAACAGTCTGTATCATAATCTTACTTCTAATGGTCATATTGAATTGTCTGCTGATTTGCCGGAGAGTAACTTCCCGACAGCAACAACAACTGGAGAATTTGACCGTGACCCTAAGGTTTCTGGAAAGATTACATTCAGCGGTACAGCTTATGATAACGTAAGCCTTAGTTCTATCTGGTTTACTTTTGATGGATTTACACCGGAAGAAGGAACTTATGGTTCGACAAAAGAAGTAAATGTTGGTACAACAGAAAATCCTGTAAATATGATTTTCTATCAGGCTGCTTCCTATAACAAAACAAATGCAAATTGGGAAACTGCAAGTGCAACAATTACAGATGGCTGGGAATTCACAGTTTCCGAAGCAGAAGGCCAGGGATATTTCAACCAGTATGGTCACAAGGTAAGATGGACTCTTAGCATTGATACAGCTTTAATAAGTGGCGGTGTCGGAACAGACAAGACTTTGTATATGTATGTTATTGATCATAATGAAAAAGTTTCTTCTTTGACCGCCGTCGCAACCGACAGTCAAAAATCTGCCGACGAAGGAACAAACAATGTACCTTCATATCGTGTAGACGTTGTGCCATATATTATGGGTATAAAAACAAGCCTATCTTCTCTCAAGAAAGCTAATTCTTCCGTATACGACAGAACAGCTCTCGGTCATTATTCAGTAGCCGAAACCGAAGATATCTACCTGTACGGCTTCAATCTCAACGGCGGAACTTTGTACGATTCTACAGAAACAAAAACAGCCGGATTAACAGAAGTTGATGTTACGAGCGATTTGAAATGGTATACTAGCGAATTAGTGTTTGAAAAGACATACAAGACTACCTATTCTGCAGTTGCTCCAAAATCGGATGGAATTTCAAAGTTTGCTTCTGGAAAGGTTTATGTAAAAGTTGAAGGTGTAGAATCTTTGAACAATAAGAATGAAAACGATTCATATGGATCTGTTTATACGGTTGCTCCAACTGTAGAAATCAGTGGCGATAAAACAATATATGACAACTTCTACAATCGACAGCCAAACGGTGATAACAACAACCTGCTTACAGATGATATCGAACTAGATATATGGCAAATTAATTCTGAGGCGGGCAAACCTTCAAGTGGACCTTTGAGTCAACCGGTAATGGCTATTAATCCAGTAAATAAACAGGTTGGATTTGCGTTTGCAAATGGACCATTGCATTTCAGCATGGGCGATTTGTCTAATTCATACAATAAATGGGAACAGGGACTTGATTTCTGGACAAGTATTGGTTTTGCCTATGATGCAAATGGTAACTCTTTTGGTACGACTGCAGGTGGAGATATTAATGGTGACCCGAGTGCCGATTCCTTTGGAATTTTTACAAGCCGATGGTCAGGAAAGGGTTTGTCAAATAATAAAGGTGGTCATAATAATGGAACAGGTCAGTTACGTCTTGAATTGGTAGGACAAGCAGAGTCTTCCAATGGCAAAGATTTTAATGGAAACAATATTAATAAACAACGAATAAAATCTCCTTCTATTGCTACAACTGTTGATAGTACAGATGCAACAGATACAACAGTTTATCTTGCTTATTATGATGAAATTAATGACGAAATTCGTTTTAAGTGGGGTATTATCTCGAATAGCGATAATATAGAACGAAAAGGTAGAATATATTATTCAGGAAAAGACTCATATTATGGTAGTAGTGATACTAGTAGTAATGAAAAAGGTCTTTTTGCCGATTATTATGGCCCAATAAATGGAGATGGTGCAAAAGATTCGGAGTCAAAAACCGTTTCATTTACACAAATAAAAAAGGTTCAAGACTTACCATATACTTTGGAATATGTTTCTTTAATTGCCGGACAGACAAAAGATAAGTGGACTTTTTATAAAGATGCGAACAATCAAATCGTAGGAAAAGATCAAAATGGCACTGGAAAAATTCAAATTACAACAGCAGTTACGACAGCAGAAAGAGATCCTGTTTGTGCAGGACAGTATGTAAGTATAGCAGCAAAAAAAGGAGGTGGTGATACTTACGATATAACTTATGATACAGTAACTGAGATAGAAGTAATTGATTTGGACCCAGAAACTGGAGACCCTATTACAGATGAAGAAGGAAATGTTCAGACTCATACAGAAACACAAACAGGAACACAAACAGAATCATTTACAGATGATCTTGTTGTAGCAGTATGGTATGATGCAACAAACAATCAGTTGTTATATTCATATAACAAAGCTCCTCAAAAAATCAAAACTTCAACTTATGCACCATATTCTAACGATGAGACAAGAGTAGATTCTTGGTCACAAAGTGCAACTGGATGGAGTACTCCTGTTGCAGTGTTTGGTGAAGGCAATGGTATTGGTGAATACTGTAAGGTTGCTTTAGATGCCAATGGTAAAGTTCATATAGCTTGTTATGATAATTCAAATGCAGATGTTTGGTATGCGTATATTAATGATTATACAAAGCCACAAGGAGCTAAAACTTGTATTGTTGATTCATATGGAATTGTCGGAACTGAATTATATCTTGATGTAGCATTAAAAGATGGAAATCCAATTCCTTATATCAGTTATTATGGAAGTAGTTGTGCAAGACCAAAAATTTCCTACTATGTAGGAGAAGATTCAATTGATATGGCTTCTAATATCACTGGTGCAGAAAATGAAAAATATACAATGAATTGGGAATCAAGCATAATTCCTTCATCAAGTAAAATTTCTATCGACCATATAAATGTTGGTGTATGGAAAGATTCTTCTGGAAACCTTGTATATTCTACAATAGATGGTGAAGTACCAAATGGAATTGCTGCAGGTAAAACCGGTTCAAATCTGGGAAAATCTACCGCAGGAACCAATGATGGAAAGATTTACGGAAACGGTTCTAAAAAACCTCTCCTCGGCTATGCCATAACAAAAGGTGCTGGTGGCTACATTGAAACTGCTCAGATGAAGTAAAAAAGGAAATTGTGTTTATGGAAAGCAGGAATTAGTTCTAATTATTTATCAGATAATAGAACTAATTCCTGCTTAATTGTGTCACCATTGGAGACACAATTTAATCATTGGAATATATTTCATAAAGTACTCCTATTCTTACTGATTGTTACAAAATGCGTATTTCCTATTTACTATTCCCTCTGATTTCTGTATTATACTCCTAATCTAAAGGGGTGCTGGCGTTGCTCGTTGGGTGGCGCGGCTGAGAATATACCCTCAAAACCTGATCCGGATAATGCCGGCGGAGGAAAAATTATGCGCAAGACTATTGCGAAAATCTTTCTTTTAACAATCACATCATTTTTGGTTTTTGGAATGCTCACAAGTGCTTCCAAAAAAAAGTCAGCTCGTGCAAACGAAGTAGTAGTTTATACTTACAACTCCTTCAGTGGTGAATGGGGTGCAGGCCCAGAGATTGCAGGTCTTTTTGAAGCAAAGACCGGCATCAAAGTAACTTATGCCGAAGTTGGAGACAGCGGACAGATTCTTTCTAAAGCAATCCTTGAAAAGAAAAAGCCTGTTGCCGATATTCTTCTTGGCCTTGATAACTATTCTGCAGAAAAAGCAGTAGCAAGCGGAGTTCTTGATGTTTATAAGCCTGCAGCTGTCGACACACTTATTCCTGCCGAACTTAGCAGCAAGCTTAATGCCGATTCAAAAAAATGGTATTTAACACCTTATGATTACAGTCACTTTGCATTTATTTTTGATACTTTGAGCGGACTTCCTGCTCCTACCTGTCTTGAAGATTTGACAAAGCCTGAATATGCAAAAAAAATCATCATCATGGATTCTAAGACAAGTACTCTTGGAGTTGGCTACGAAGAATGGGTACGTGCTGTTTATAAAGAAAATGCAACAAAATTCTTTAAGAAGATTTACCCTTCTATTCTTACTGTTGCTCCGGGCTGGAGTATTGGTTATGGAATGTTTACAGACGGCGAAGCTCCTTTGTGCTTCAGCTATACAACAAGCCCTGCCTACCATGTTGAATATGGTGAAGGCGACCGCTTCCAGGCCCTTATATTTACAGATGGCCACGTAATGCAGGTAGAAGGCGCTGGTATCGTAAAGGGCGCTCCAAACCCTGATGGTGCTAAAAAGTTCATGGACTTCCTTATCAGTGACGAAGCTCAGAATCTCATTCCTCTTACCCAGTGGATGTTCCCTGCAAATAGAAATGTAGAACTTCCTGCAAGCTATGCAGCTGCAGCTCCTGTTCCAAAGACTATAGAATAACGTCATTTCGAGCAAAGCGTGGCAATCCACATTCTCCTATATACATTATATACCGCACTCTTTTCCACCCTGATTGCCTGTATAATCGGGGTGAGTGCGGCTTTTTTTACAGCACGTCGTTCCTTTGCTGGGCGCAGGCTATTGCTGGCGGCCGGCATTGTTCCTTTGTGCGTACCTTCTCTTGTAATTGCCCTTGGTTATGTAAGCTTTTTTGGTGTTAATGGAATTGTAAGCGGCTGGTTAAAATCTCTGGTGGCAGCAGCCGGAGGTCAGTTTGGCGGACTTACTTTTTTGTATACAACAGCAGGAGTAATTCTAGCTCAGGGATTTTACAACTTTCCTCTTGTTACAAGAATTGTAAATGATGCATGGGAGCGTCTGCCTCCTCAAAACGAAAATGCAGCCCGTCTTTTGGGAGCAGGCGAAGGCAGAGTTTTTTATACTGTTACTTTGCCTCGTTTAAGCGGAGCTATTGGTGCTGCCTGCATTCCGGTTTTTCTTTTCTGTTTTTTCAGTTTTATGATTGTGCTGCTTTTTTCTCCACCTGGGACTACAACGCTCGAAGTTGAACTTTATCACAGTGTGCGCACAACTCTTGATATTATGGCGGGTGCAAAGCTTGCTGTGATTGAAACTGTGTGTGCCCTCATGATTGTGTTTTTATACAGTTATGTTATCCGTAAAAATCAGAGTGGGGTAGAAGGACTTTCTTTTATTACTGGCAGAAAATACAAAATTGGAAAGAGTGATTTTTGCACCAGACCACGTGCCGCCCTGGAAATTGTATTCTTTATTTTGCTGGTGGTTCTGATTCTTTTGTTTTTTGTGGGACCAGGTGCCGGCGTCTTGGTGAGCGCCTTTACTCAGAAAAAGCAGAATATAGAAAGTGCAAGTTTCTTTCAATTTAAAACCTTGTTTGCTGCGGCTAACTTCTGGAAATCTCTTTGCTGGTCTGTATTGGTTGGCCTTTGCACGGCAACTCTCTGCTGTCTTGTTGCTTTTGTATATTCTGTAATTGTCCGCATGAAACGAAAACAGAATGTAATTGCTCTTCAAATGATTCCCCTTTTACCAATGGCAATTTCTTCTGTCCTCGTAGGCTGGGTACTCAGTCTGATTTTTGGAGGAAGTATTTTTTCTCTTATTATCTGTCAGACTCTTTTGTATTGGCCTGTGGCTTTCAAGCAGATACAAAATGGTTTGAACCAGCTGACTGATGATACACAGAATGCCGCCTTTATACTTTCGAGGGGTCCGCTGGATTGTGCCTTACGTTTTTATTTACCTTCCTGTCGTAGGGTAATGATGACGGCATTTTGTTATTGTTTTTCTATGAGTATAGGTGACGCAACTCTGCCTCTTGTGTTAGCAATTCCTAACTTTTCTACACTTGCACTTTATACCTACAGGCTGGCTGGTGCCTTCCGCTTTAATCAAGCCTGCGCCTGTGCAATAATTATGATACTTGTAGCGGCAATCCCTTTTGTAATTGGAGGAAAAAATGACATATTTAAAAGTCCAAAATCTTCATAAAAGCTGGCCTTCTGTAACAGTAGATTTTTCTTTAGAGTGCGACAAAAGCTCAATGACCTGCCTTCTTGGTCCAAGCGGCTGTGGAAAATCAACAGTGTTGAATATAATCGCAGGCTTGGAGAAGACAGATGCGGGGTCCCTGAGCCTATCGAAGGGCCCACAAGAATTCCTCATCGAACTGGACGGCCAGAGGATAGAATCCCTTCCTCCTTCAAAACGAAATATCGGTATGGTTTTTCAGTCCGGTGCACTTTTTAATCATCTTACAGTTGGAGACAATGTTGCATACGGCCTTATTTCTCAGGGAATAAAAAAGAAGGAAGCCCGTGCCCGTGCCGCAGAATATCTTAAACATTTTGACCTTGAAGGTTTTGAAAACCGCATGCCCCAGAATTTAAGTGGTGGTGAAAAACAGCGTGTTGCCCTTGCCCGAACTCTTATAACCCAACCAAAACTCGTTTTACTGGACGAACCTTTTTCTGCCCTCGACACCGATCTTCGTCACCGTATGGCCCAGTGGCTCCGCGACCAACAAAAAAAATTAGGCTTCACCGCCATCATGGTAACCCACGACCAGCAGGAAGCCCAAACCGTCGCCGATAAAATTGTAAGAATGAATTAAGCAGGTTTTTTAATATATCATCGTACCAATACCGCGGTCGCTGAACATTTCTATGAGAAGGGAATGTGGGACGCGGCCGTCGATGATGTGGGTTCTTGGAACTCCGCCATCAAGGGCTACTTCGCAGCAGTCGATTTTTGGGATCATGCCGCCGGAAAGGATGCCGGTTGCTTTAAGGGAACCAATGGCTGTTCTTTCGATGCGTTTGATGAGTGTTGATGGATCATCGATGTTGCGCAAAATTCCTGGGACGTTTGTAAGCTGAACAAATTTTTCGGCGTGTAAAGCAACTGCGATTTTTGCGGCTGCTGTGTCTGCATTAATGTTGTAGCGGGCATCGTCGCCCTGTTCGCCAAGAGCTACTGTTGAAACTACAGGAATAAAGCCTTCATCCAAAAGTGAAGTTAAGATTTCTGGATGAACTTCTGTTACTTCTCCAACAAAGCCAAGGTCTTTTTCGGTTTTCTTTGCACGGAGCAAACCTGAGTCTACGCCACTAAGACCAACTGCCTTTCCGCCTTTTTGAAGTAAAATACCAACAATATCCTTGTTCAATTTTCCGGTCAAAACCATCTGAACAATTTCCATTGTTTCGCCATCAGTATAGCGAAGGCCGTCTACAAACTTGCTTTCTTTTCCAACGCGCTCGAGCATGTGGTTAATTTCTGGGCCGCCACCGTGAACTAATACAACCTTAATTCCGATTGTATTCAAAAGAACGATGTCTTCCATAACTGCCTGCTTGAGTTCTTCGTTGAGCATAGCATTGCCGCCGTATTTTACAACAACAACTTTGCCGCACCAGTTCTTAAAATAAGGAAGTGCCTGAACAAGTACTTCAGACCACTGTTCTGTAGTTATTTCGTTATTTTCGTTTGCCATAATTATGTCCTGTAATCTCCATTAATTTTAACATAGTCATATGTAAGGTCGCAACCCCATGCAGTTCCACTTGCATTTCCTTCACCACACTGAACAAGAATTTCTACTGCCTGTTCAGACATGATTTTCTTTGCAGCTTCTTCATCAAAGTTCATTGGAACTCCGTCCTTGTAAACCTGTACAACATTGTCTCCGTGAACTTCAAAGTCATCATAGTTTTCAAAATATCGGTTAGCGCCTGATTTGCTTGTAAACCAGATGCTTGTTTTTTCTGGATCAAACTCAATTGGGCTGTATCCCATTGCACAAAGGAAGCGTCCAAAGTTTGCATCTGCACCGAACATTGCAGCTTTTACCAAAGAAGAACAGATGATTTCTTTTGCAAGAGCGCGTGCACTTTCAACAGTTGCAGCACCATGAACATTGCATTCTACAAGTCGTGTAGCACCTTCGCCGTCGGCCGCAATTTTCTTTGCCATGATTGTGTTCATTTTGTTGAGTGCTTCGAGGAAGGCATCGTAATCGGCGCCGGGACCTGTGATTTCTGCATTGCCTGCCAGACCGTTTGCCATGATTATGAGTGTGTCGTTTGTAGAAGTATCTCCGTCTACGCTAACACAGTTATATGTACCTTCAATAGAAGAGTGAAGTGCCTTGTCGAGCATAGCGCTTGAGATTGCACAGTCTGTTGTAATAAAGCTGAGCATTGTTCCCATGTTGATGTGAATCATTCCAGAACCCTTGCACATTGTCCCCATTCGGCAAACTTTTCCGCCAACTGTGAACTCAACAGCGCACTCCTTGTAATGTGTATCTGTAGTCATGATTGCAACACGAGCTTCTTCATGACCTTTTTTGCTGAGCCCTGCCTTGAGCGTGTCGATGTTTGCTTCAACTTTTGTAACATCAAACTGAGCACCAATAACTCCTGTTGAATAAACCATTACATCTTCTGTTTTGATGCCAAGAGCGGTAGCAGCAGCCTTAGCCATTCGCAAAGCATTTTCTGCACCTTGAGGTCCTGTACAAGTATTAGCATTTCCACTGATTTCTATAGCAGCCTGTGCCTTCCCGTCAGCAAGGTGCTTTTGAGTAATCTTTACGCTTTCTGATTTTACCCGGTTTTTAGTGAATACACCTGCAGCGTTACATGGAACTTCTGAATAAACAAGAGCTGTATCATTTATCTTGCGGCTGGCCTTGATTCCAACACGCATCCCGTTAGCAGTAAATCCCTGTGGCGCACATACACCACCGTCAATAAATTTCATCTGGGCCATAAAACACCTCACGCAATGATTTTGTATTGTATATTTATGCAAATATAATGAATAATTATACAGAATTGTTTTGTGTTTGTATAGATATTGATTTTATTAAAAATGATATGCCTACATATATAAAAAAAATAGCTCCCGCCCAATTACATCTTCCAAAACCGGGGGTTCACCCCCTACGCGCTAAACTGCCTTGGAATTATATTCGTTGCCGCTCTCGCGGCAGCAGTTTAGAGCGTTTTTGTAAGCTGTAATTTGGCTCCGCTATTTTTTTATATGTAATCAATAAATTTCTAATAAAATCTATCTCTATATTATTTACATAAAATTCTATATAATTATTCCATTATGAAAACATACAAATACGAAACTCATTTGCATACATCACAGGGCAGCTTGTGTGGGCGTACTGACGGGGCTGATTATATAGAGGCGTTTTTTAATATTGGGTATAGCGGGATTTTTGTTACGGATCACTTTTTTGGGGGAAATACCGCTGCACCGCACGAGGGGCGCTGGAAGGACAGAGTTGATGTTTACTGCAGTGGCTACGAAGCCGCTTTTGCCAAGGCACAGGTCTTTAATAAAGAAAAAGGCCTGACCGGTAGCGACAGGGAGTTTAAAGTATTTTTTGGAATTGAGCAGACCTTTGATGGTGATGACTATCTTATATATGGTTTAGATAAGAATTGGCTTTATGATCATCCCGAGGTGGAAACTATGAGTCACGAAGAGCTTTTTCATGCAGTAAACCGCGAAGGTGGACTTATGATTCAGGCTCATCCTTTTAGAATGCGGGGGTATATTCATGCAATTCATCTGCATCCCCGCGATGTGCATGGAGTAGAAATTTACAATGCAGGAAACCGGGCTTTTGAAAACGATCTGGCCGAGCACTACGCAAGGGAGTACGACTTTCCTGTAACAAGCGGCAGCGATATTCACAATGTCGATTTTATTCCACCTGCAGAAGGCAAGCTTAATATTGGCGGTATGGAATTTGATACTCCTTTAAAAGATGTCTTTGATTATGCAGAGCGTATAAAAAACAAGGAAGGAAGAATCCTTAGATGAAACCAAAATATGAAATAACTCCAGAAAAGCTTCGCGAAGAATTTTTTGAGATGTATGGTGCAGGCGAAAGTCCGCGACTTTTTGCATCTCCTGCACGAATCAACATTATTGGGGAACACATTGATTACAACGGCGGCAAAGTTTTTCCTGCTGCCATAGACCGATATCTTTATGTTGCCATCCGCAAGCGCAGCGATTCAAAAATCATCTACAATGATTTATTTTTTGACGGCACTTACACTTTTGATATAAAGGACAATTTTAAGTTTGACAAATCAAAGGACTATGCAAACTTTTTAAATGGCATTCTTTCCTGCATGAAAAAACAGGGCTACTCCTTTGACTCCGGTTTTGAAGTTCTCATTGCAAGTAATGTTCCTGCTGCCGGAGGAATATCATCTTCTTCTGCTTTGGAATGCGGTTTTGCCTGGGCTGTAAATGAGACTTTTAATTTTGGAATTTCCCGTAAAGATATTGCTCTTATGGGCCAGCAGAGCGAACACGAGTTTATGAATGTAAACTGCGGAATTATGGACCAGTACATAATTGCTACTGCCCGTGCAAATACTGCAGAACTGTTAGACTGTGCTAATATCACTCATGAATATGTTCCTCTTCTTCTTGGCGACTACCGCTTTATAGTTATGAATACAAAAAAGCAGCGGAAGCTTGCCGATTCAAAATACAATGAACGAAGAAGTCAGTGTGAGGCAGGTTTAACAATGCTTCAAAATGCCGGCCACAATATTCCAAATCTCTGCTCAATGACACCACAGCAATTTGATCAGTGGGCTAGTGCAATTACAGATCCGATTATCTATAAACGGGTTCGTCACTGTGTAACAGAAATGGATAGAGTCCTACGCGCTGTGGATGTATTAAAGGCAAATGATCTTGTTAGTCTTGGCAAACTTCTTTATGCTTCCCACGACTCTCTTAAAAATGATTATGAAGTTACCGGTATAGAACTGGACACTCTTGTAGAAGCTGCCAGCAAACAGAAGGGTTGCCTTGGCGCCCGCATGACAGGAGCAGGCTTTGGCGGCTGTGCAATTGCCCTTGTTCATAAAGACGAAGTTGAAAATTTTATAAGAAATGTTCAGGATGAATATACAAAAAAAATCGGTTACCCAGGAGATTTCTTTGCCTGTGGTGCCGGTCAAGGAGTAAAAGAATTATGAGTAAATATTTATGTATGAGTTTTGATGATGGCCCAAATAATATTCCGGGCGATAACACAATGAACGACATGCTTGATATTATGGAAAAATACAAGGTTCCGGCATCCTTCTTTTTAATTGGAAATAAAATTACAGAAGAAAATAAAAAGGTAATCCGCAGGGCTGTTGAAATGGGCTGTGATATTCAAAATCATTCCTGGACACATTCTTTTATGGCAGAAATGACTGCAGAAGAGATTCGCGACGAATACAAAAAATGTGATGATGCCATTATAGAAATCACAGGCGTTCGACCAACCTTCTTCCGGCCGCCTTATATAAATCTTTCTCAGACTATGTATGATAACATTAATGTTCCTTTTATTTGTGGCTGCGGTTGTAATGACTGGGAAGCCGATAAGGATGCCGATTTCAGATACGAGCATATAATGCAGGCAGCACAGAATGGAACAATCTTTTTGCTTCATGTAATGGAAGGCAACAAGGCTACTCTTGATGCTCTTGATCGTGCAATTCCTGAACTTCTGGCTCAGGGCTACGAGTTTGTAAATCTTCCGGATCTTTTTGAAAAATGCGGAGTAAATCCAAAAAAAGAAAAAGCTCTGTGGTATGTTGCAAATAATAACAAGGATGAAAATATCTGGAGAGGCTAAATGGAAAAGACAGTTTACATCATTGGACACAAAAATCCCGACACAGATGCAGTTGTTTCTGCAGTGGGGTACGCACGCCTTAAAAATCTTTTAGGCTATCCTCAGTATAAAGCCGCAAGAGCAGGACACTTGAATCCTCAAACCGCATATATTTTTAAAAAGTTTGATGTGCCTCGTCCTGAATATCTTCCGGATCTTGTACCAAAAGTAAAATATTTTATGCAGTATGATGTAGAAACTGTTACCGAAGATATTTCAGTTTGGGAATCAATTGCCCGCATGGAAAAATCAGAGAACCGAGTAATGCCTGTTGTAGACAAAGACGGACATTATCTTTCTCTTCTTCATTATTCTGGATTTGCAAAAAGCGTTCTTACAATTTTGAATCCGGAAAAAAAGCACCGATTTTCTACAACAATAAATCTTATTCAGAAAACCTTAAACGCACAGCCAATCATAATTGCTGATGATGCAGACAAAAATTTCAAGGCTTCCATCCACGTAGGTTCTTCTTCTCCAGAAACATTTGTCCGCCGTCTTGATGCACATGCTTCTGAGAATATTGTTGTAATTGCTTCTGACCGTACAGACATTCATAAGATTTGTATTGAGCATAAGGTAAAGCTTCTTATAACAACTTCGGGTTATGTTATTAACAAAGATCTGCGTGAGCTTGCCGAAAAAAATGGAGTGAGTGTAATTGTAAGTCCATATTCAACTTCTCCAACTTCTATGCTCATTGCATACTCAATGCCTGTTAGCGTTATGGGCGACACCGAAATTAAAACAGTTCACATTAATGATACAGTTTCAAAAATAAAAGAATTGCTTTCTGAGGCACACTGTAAATATCTTCCTGTTGTTGATGATGACAATAAAGTAATTGGAATTATTTCTGAACACGACCTTATGAAAGAACCAAACATCGAAGTGATTTTAGTAGACCACAACGAAATGTCTCAGGCTGTAGAAGGCATTGAACATTACACAATTCAGGAAGTTGTAGACCACCACCGAATTGGTGCCATTCCTACAAAAAATCCTATTACATTTATAAACCGTCCGGTTGGTTCTACTGCAACTCAAATTGCAAACCTCTACCGCGAATATAAAATCCCAATTCCAAAGGATGTTGCTCCGCTGCTTCTTTGTGGAATCCTGTCGGACACACTGATTTTACAGTCAGCCACAACAACAGACGTTGACCGCGAAACAGCCGAATACCTTTCGAACATTTCTGACCAGGATATCAAACAGCTCGGAAATGAAATCCTCATAGCCGGAAGCAACATAAGTGGCCGCGCCGCCGGTGACCTTGTGCGCCAAGACCTTAAAGAATACACCGAAGGCAAAGTCTCTTACACCGTAAGCCAGATAGAAGTAGGCAACACCAAAGAAGTCCTAGAACGCAAAGCCGACTTCTTAAAAGAACTAGAAATCGAAGCCCGCAGCCGCAAGGCCCTCTTCTCATGCCTCCTGGTAACCGACATCACAACTTTATCAAGCATCCTGTTAATGTCATGTGATCAAAAGTTCAACCAATTCATAACCTTCCCCCAGCAGGATCAGGATGTCTACTTCCTAAAAGGCATAGTCTCCCGCAAAAAGCAACTTATTCCTCTGTTAACTGAACAGGTTGTGAATTATCTAAAATAAAAAAATCTATAATGTATATATATGAAAAAAATGCATTATAGATATATTCACTTAATACATAAGTCAAAAAAATAGCGTAGCCGAATTAGAGATTACAAAAACGCTCTACACTGCTGCCGCGAGAGCGGCAACGTATATAATTCCAAGGCAGTGTAGCGCGTAGGCGGCGAGCCGCCGGTTTTGGAATCTGTAATTCGGCGGGAGCTATTTTTTTCACATGATTGCATTAATCGCATTTTCTTATATTGAACGGATATCTTTTTTAATATATTATATATTCATATATATTTTTTTATTTTGGAGAATACTATGGCACATTGCGTTGTACCTGCAGCAGAAGAGATTTTGGACAAGGAATACCCCGTTTTAGACAAAGGTTTTGTCCGACTTGTAGACTATTTTGGAGGAGATCAGAGAATCGTTCAGTCTGCACGCGTTTCTTATGGTGAAGGCACAAAGAGCGTAAGTCAGGATGGCGCACTTATAGATTACCTGCTCCGTCATCAGCATACATCCCCATTTGAACAGGTTGTAATGACCTTCCATGTAAAGATGCCTATTTTCGTAGCCCGCCAGTGGGTTCGCCATCGTACAGGCCGCATGAACGAAGTTTCTGGACGCTATTCAATCATGAAGGATGAATTCTATGTTCCTGCAGAGGATAAGGTTTCTCCTCAGAGTACAGACAACAAACAGGGCCGTGCAAGCGAAGCCTTTGATAAAGAAACAGCAGATAAAATCATAACAAAGCTCGAAGAAGGTCAGAAGGCTGCCTATGAAAGCTACAATGAGCTTATAGACTCAGGTCTTGCCCGCGAAATTGCCCGCATCAACCTGCCTCTTTCTTTGTATACAGAATTCTACTGGGAAATGGATCTGCACAATCTTTTCCACTTCTTAAAACTCAGACTCGACAGCCACGCCCAGTACGAAATCCGCGTTTATGCAGAAGTAATTCTTGAAATCTGTAAAAAAGTTGCTCCAATGGCTACCGAAAGCTTTATCAACCATATGAATCACGGAGTAACCTTTAGCGGCGAAGAAATGCAGGCTCTCCGCGATGTAATGGAAGGAAAACCAAATCCTCTCGAAGGCAAAAAGCTTGACCGATTTAACGAAAAAATCCGTACAGGCGTTCAGCTGTAAAACGGGAACTTAAAAGACTAATTGAACCGTAATCAGATTAAATACATCGCAATTTTCGCAATGCTTCTGGATCACATTGCTTTTGTATTTTCGAAATTTTTTCAGAATTATTCCTGGGGTTTTGCACTTATCTTTGTTTTTCGAACTCTAGGTCGAATTACTGCTCCCGTAATGTGCTGGTTTTTAGTACAGGGTTTTATTCACACTTCATCAAAGAAAAAATATGCCCTACGGCTTTTAATCTTTTCAGTCCTTGCCCAGATTCCTTATGCGCTTATCCGTTCTGATACAAGAGGTTTTGCCGGTCTGAATGTAATTTATACTTTATTAGTTTCATTTTTAATGCTTTGCGTCTTAGAGACTAAACTGGAAACATTTCCAAAATGGGTTATTATAATTGCTTTGCTTGCTCTTTCTGTGATTGGCGACTGGGCAATTTTTGCTCCGCTTATGGTCTTGTTTTTTTATTTCTTCCGCGAAGACCGTAGACGCCTGCTGATTTTTTACAGTCTTGCCAGTGCAATGGTTGTGGCTACAGATGTCACCGTCCTGATAATCCGACACTATCTTTGGTATCAGGAGCTCTGGCAGCTTGGTATGTTCCTTTTTATTCCGCTTGTGCTTCTATACAATGGGGCCCCAGGTTCCCGCCATCCCTTTCACAAATGGTTTTTCTATATTTTTTATCCGGCCCATCTTCTGCTGCTCTGGGGTCTTTCAAAAGCAATTTTCTAATTGTAAGAATTATTGTAAAAACTCAACCACTTTTTCAAGCTCAAAATCATCCTTAAAAGTAAACCAATAATCCGGGGCAATACCCATACAGTCTCCCTCCCAGATGCCGGAATCTGTTAAGAAAGGAGAGGTCGTATAATCAGAGAAACAAAGAAGAAGAGAATCCTTTGAATCTGGAAGATTAAACTGGAAAACATTTGCGTAATCAAGAGCACCATATGTGTTCTGACCAACAATTGTTACCTTGTCTTTAAATATCGTTTTTGCCTCAAGAATGAGCATTTCGCTGCTGGAGGCGGTATTATAGTCTGTAACAAAAATGATTTTCCCGTCATAAACAGGAGATACAGTTTTTATATAATCTTCATCATCATAATTGAGAGAAGTATATTTTTCATTTGTATTGTTATGAAGAACTCTTGATAATCTGTCATCTCCACGCCCCTGCAGAGTAAGACGGTTTCTTGAAGTAAGAGTATTTATACAGATTTCATTTGAATTGAGGTAAGCATAATATCTTCCATAATCATCATACTCTTTGCTCTTTTTGTCTGCAGCTCCACAAACTAAAGCTCCCAATAATCTATAGCAGATTAAAGAGTTCCCGCCCGAGTTATGACGAAAATCAAATACAATTGTTTTTATATCCTGATTTTGAATTTCTCTACCAATCTCGTCTATATCATCAAAAAATCTATTCTGGTCAGCTTCTGTATGCCAGGCAAAGGTATTTGAATAAATGTATAAAGTGTCATCCTGTGTATAAAAAGAAAAATTCTTAATATCCTGAATTTCTCCAAGATTTGCTTTAACCAGAGTTTTATATTCTTTGCCTTCTACGTTGATTTTTGCTATGCGCATGAATTTATTTGAGCGGCAGCCATAACGATACAAAATCTTTCCATCTACAATTGTCCTGAAGAGATTTTCTTCTTCTCCTGTGTAAAGCATTCCGGCTGTGATGTTTTTATTGTCTGAGCTGTAGACCTTATAATCTGCCCCTGATTTTTCAAATAAAATGTTCGAATAAAAAAGAATTTTTGTTCTAAAAGGAGAATAGGTCCCGTATGGAGAAGTTGCAGATAAATGACCATTTGGACGAGTCAGCCTTTTCTCAAAAACATCACTTATACACAAAGCAAAACGATTGGCAGCAATTCCCTTTTCGTTTACTTTCATATACAGCTTGTTTTTCTTAACATCTTTTGCATAGGCTTCCTTTATTTCATCAATCAACTGGTCCAGATCAAGACCTTCATCAATTGTCTTAGAAATATCCACAGACCCTTCGCTAAGAATTGTACGCAGAAATTCGCAGTCGGAATCAATTTTGGAAACATCCACGCGCTTATAAAAGAATTTGTAGAAAAGACCCAGAATCAGAATTACAGCAAGTATTGAAGATAATACAATTAATGACTTTTTCTTTTTTGACATTTTTATACCTTTTTTTAATATGATTTTTTATCCCGGCCGATTACTCCAGGAATATATAATCTGTAAAATAAATCTGCAGAATTTTGCCAAGAGAAAGCTGTTCGTTTATTTTGTCCTGCAGCTCCTCTTTGATTTTATCTTCTGTGCGTGAAAGGAGTTCGGTTTTTGTGTAAGAAGAAAAATAGTTTGTAAAAATACTTGATATAATCAGTCGTTTTCGTGCAAGCTCTTCAAAGAAGATTGTATCATCTTCCGGGTATGAAAGCCATGGAGTGATTACAACAACCGTTCCAATATCTTCTTCGTCTTGCGGGGCAGTAATACAGCGGATAGTTCCAAGTCCTGTGTAGGCTGCGATTTTTGACTCGGAACCTTTATTTAAGTTTTCAATTTCGCGCACTGTTGGGGCAGGATCGGAGTCGCGGAGATTTTTACCGGGAGCTGCTTTTTTTGAAGCAAAGCCTATTATTGTTCCTAATAAAATTACAAGCACAAGGGCTGCAATAATTGAATAGAGAATTATGTCCGATTTTGAAAGTTTAAATTTGAACTTCACTTATTTATCCTTTTTACACAGGTAAGTAGAAGAAAGAACTGCAAGGCGGCCAACTGTTCTTGCCTGAATATGAACTCCATCATCAAGCCATTCTTCTGACAAAATGCAGCCTGCTTTTCGAAGTTCATTTATAAGTGCAGTTTTTGTTGCAGGAATTATATAGTCGCCAATATCACCATACAAAAGCTCAGTGATTTTATCTTTGAGTTCAATAAAACCTTTCTGTTCTTTTGCGCTTACAGAAATAGCATCAGGGAACTCGTGGCGCAGTGCAGTATAATTTGCCGCAATTGCTTCGTCTTCTGCTTTATCTATTTTATTTAAAAGAATTAATCGAGGATTTTTTGTAGCACCAATATCTTCAAGAACGTTGCAGACTGTTTCGTAGTGCGAGAGGGCATTTGGATCTGCAGAATCAAGTACAATTAAAAGAAGGTCTGCAAAAGTTGCTTCTTCGAGCGTAGACTTAAAGGCATCAATAAGATGGTGCGGCAGATTGTTTATAAATCCAACTGTATCTGTTATAAGAACACCGGCACTTTCATTGAGCGGAAGCTTTTTTGTAAGAGGATCAAGTGTTGCAAAAAGCTGATCTTTTACATAAGCGTCGGAACCTGTAAGGGCATTGAGCAAACTTGATTTTCCGGCGTTCGTATATCCAACAAGTGCGCAGGTAGGATTTTTTTCGCGCTGTTTACGCTGAGTTTTTCGGTTTAGTTCAATTTCGGCAAGCTCGTGTTTTGCCGCAGAAATCTTTTCGCGTATAAGGCGCTGGTCCAGCTCGAGCTGAGTTTCACCCGAACCCTTTGCACCAAAAGCACCACCTCGCTGACGAGAAAAATCATTTCTTGCATGGCTAAGGCGTGGTAGCATATAAGAAAGTCTTGCAAGCTCAACCTGGAGCACTGCTTCTTTTGTAGTAGCCCTCTGTGCAAAAATCTTTATAATTACTTCCTGGCGGTCAAAGCAGGAAAGGCCTGTAAGCTCTTCCCAGTTTCTTTGTTTGCGTGGTTCAATATTAAAATCAAAAATAATGCAGTCTACATCGAGTTGTTTTGCAAGCTCTGCGATTTCTTTTGCTTTTCCGGTTCCTATTCCGTATTGAGGATGAACTTCCATGCGGTTAAGAGTCAGGCGTTGAACAATATCAAGGCCCAGAGTTTGAACAAGGCCTTTTAATTCCTGTAAATCATTTCCAGGCTCGCCAACAAGAAGCGCACGTGGAACCTTGTTCTCTTCTTTTTCAACTTCAACCATAGGACCCTCCCGGTTCTGTCATTCTACGATAGATACTGCTGCATGAGCTGTACAAACAGATAAATCTTTTTATAAATGCCTATACTAAACTCTTTCATAGGATGGTCAATATAGCGTTCGAGTTCACGCCAGTTATGTACGATTTCTGCTTTCTGTTTAGAATAATCTTCTATAAGTTGTTTGAGTGTTTTTCCAATTGTAATCAAATCCTGGGAAGCAGTTACAAGATAGCCGCGTGCCTGCTCGTTAGAATCAGAAATAATTCTGTTGATGATATTTTCGGCTCCTGGATCATGTGCTGTTTTTGGAAGAAGAGTTTTTATCTTAAGGCCAGAGCCTCCGTCTTCCGACAAATCATTATCAAAAGTGGTAATTTCATCAGAAATCTTAAGAAGCTCCTGATAAGCATTCGACATTGGATTTGCAAGCGAAGCATCCCACTGACCGCGGACTACAACAACATCAAAGAACTCTCGGATATCTTTCTTTACATATTCCAAAAGGAAGGCCTTCAAATAGTTCAAAGGCTCTGTAAAAATATATGTTCCAAGTTCTTTTTTGCTGAAGGTGTCATTTGCGCTGACAGTATAAAAATGAAGGGTCTGGAAATCTGTACTTCCAAAAATCTGTTCGCAAATCTGATTAGCTTTGTTTTCTTTTTGCTGGCTTCCAATTTTTGAAATTGTAGTACGGATTTCTTCCTGAATCTTATCCAAGTAAGGTTCAATAAGAGAAGTGTAGTGTGAAGGAATTTCTGTAACATAATCGGTATTGCCCGAAATATGACGAATCATCAGATCAAATGCTCCCGACTGCTGGATATTTTTCATTTTTGCAACGATTTTCTTCCAGTTTCCAAGAGTGATTGTTTCTGTACTTTGGGTTGCCTTAAAGAAAGCAAAAAGCTCGTTCCAGAAAAGATTTTCATCTGTGATTGCATATGCCGCAGCACAAAAATCCTTGAGGTCGTCTGTTATATATTCACCGTTGATTTTTTCAAAGTTAGGAAGAGTATTAAAATTGTATTCCTGAATTGCATTAGTAAACTTTTTAAGCAGAACGTAATAATCAAAACAACAGAAATCCTGCAGGGCGCTGAAGGCCTTGTACAGATTCTCGGTTCTGTTCATTCTTTCGTTGTCAAACTCTGCTGAGAAAATAGAGAACTCTTCTTCAAGCTTAGTAGAAAGCTGCTGGATTGGAACAGTTCTTGCCAACTCCATGATTTTCTGCTGGTCAAAATGCTCCAGAAGTCCAACCTGTTTTTCAGAAAGTGAAAAATTAATTACCTGAGCCTTGTAGAGATTAGGGTTTTGGTTTGCTTTAAAGATTGCCTGTGCAGGTGCTACAAATTTATAGATATCGAAGAACAATTTTGCAAACGGAGGTAAAACTTCAATAGTAGAAGCCCTGTAAAAGCTATGATATTTAGTTTTAGAAAAACTTTTAGCAATAGCCTTTAATTTACGCTTTTTTTCAGCTTCTGGATTTGAGGATTTAAACAAATTAGAGAACAAACTCTGAAAGAAAGATTGCTTTTCTTCCTGTTTTTGAGCCGCCTTTGCCTCTTCGCGCTTTTCTTTTTCTATATCACCTACATCCATATCATTAACTATAAGTCAAAATTAGTGAATTTTCAACTATTAAATGCTATTGAAATCAAATTTGAATATGTAAACCAAATTGACGTGTTTTTATATAAAAAAAATGGCTACCGGTTGGATTTTCTGATTCCAAAACCGCGGGCTAGCCCGCTACACGCTACAGTGCCTTGTAATTATTTACATGGCCGCTTGCGCGGCCGCACTGTAGAGTGTTTTTGTAATCCGAAAATCCGCCCTCCCGCCATTTTTTTAAGATGTATTTTTTCAATTTTTTTTACATAATCAATCTAAACTTGAGTCAATAATTTAATTCTAGTCAATTTTGACTTATAGTGTTATAATATTCGTTATGAAATGTGACAAATGTAATACTGAGCTGCCGGAAGAGGCTCATTTTTGTTTTAATTGTGGCTTTCCTGTTGGTACTGTAAAGGTATTCAGATCTTGCACTGAGTGTGGAAACGCTTTGAGTGCAGTAGATAAATTCTGCTCAAAGTGTGGTGTACCTGTAAAAGTAGTAAAAGAAGGCGACGAAGGCTCATTTGATAGCGATGCAAAGCCTCGAGTTCAGCTTGGAAAGAATCCAAAGATGGTTTTGATTCCTGGCGGACAGTTTGTAATGGGCGCTGGTACAATGAACAGTCTTATAACTCTGGTTGGATTTTATATGTCAGAGGTTCCTGTTACACAGCTTCAGTATTCTTATGTTATGGGTAAAAATCCTTCTAAATTACAGGGCGAAAACAGACCAGTTGAATGCGTAAACTGGTGTGAAGCAATCATCTATTGTAATATGCTCAGCCGCTTGAACGGACTTACACCTTGCTACAGCATTGGTACAACAACAGACCTCAGCGGTTTTGAAGCAACAAGTCCTGTCTGGAAACGTATTGTATGTAATTTCCTTGCAAACGGATATCGTCTTCCTACCGAAGCAGAGTGGGAATTTGCCGCACGTGATGGCCGCGGTTCTTCTCCAACTCCTTATGCAGGAAGTACAAATATAAATGATGTTGCCTGGTATGGTGAAAACAGTGGTATTCGAACACATGATGTTGCAACAAAAGATCCAAACGGGCTTAATTTGTATGATATGTGCGGAAACGTAGCAGAATGGTGCTGGGATTATTATGCGCCAACTCTTGCTTCAGGGGCACAGACAAACCCACATGGACCAAGCTCTGGCGAAATGCATGTAAAACGTGGCGGAAGCTGGCTTGATGATCCACAGCAGTGTACTGTTTTCCATCGCAGCGGAAGCGTTCCAAGCGGAAAGAGCAGTAACCTTGGCTTTAGAGTTTGCTGCAGTGCAGGCTCAGAAATGTAAACATTATTAAAAGGATGAATATATGACAATTACAGAAAACAAAACACCAATTTCTATAGAACTCGTTATTACAGGACGTCTTGATACAGGTACAGCCCCTGAACTTGAAGTAAAGCTCAAGGAAGTTGCTCCTCAGACACAGAATCTTTATTTGAATATGAAGGATGTTCAGTATATTTCAAGCTCTGGTTTACGTGTTGTTCTTCTTGCCCACAAGCTTATGCTCCCAAGCGGCGGAAAAATGGTTATCAAACAGCCATCATCTTTCTGTCAGCAGGTGCTCGCTGCTACCGGAATGGATAGTATTCTTTCTATTGAAAGTTAGTGGCACCTGAAAATCGTCTTTTTCATTGTTAGAATATTCTCACCGTTTTCGTATTTATAATCTATACTGTCCATATATTTTTTTGTCAGGAAAATGCCTAAGCCTCCAATGCTTCTGTCCTGGGCCGAAAGTGTAATATCAGGGTCGGACTTTGCCAGCGGATTAAAAGGAATACCGTTGTCTTTAAAAATCATTGTGAGTGTATCGTTTTCCATTGTACAGGTTATCCATGCGGTGCCTGCCTGTCCTTCTGGTAATTTGTCTTTATAAGCGTAGTGGGCAATGTTTACAAAAATCTCTTCGGCGGCGAGGTCTATTTTATAAAGCAAATCAGTTTCACAATCTGCAGGAAGCCGCTTATGTATAAAATCGAGGACTCTTTCAAGTTCTTTGTCGTCTGCCTGTATTGTTAATTCCATAGATGCTTCTTCCTTATAGACCATTGAAAGCATTGTGATATCATCAAACTGCGGGGCGTCCAAAACAAAATCACTCAAATCGTTTCGCACAATATCAAGAATATCGCGTGGAGATTTTCCTTTATCTTGAACTGAGCTTAAGATTTTAAGGAGCCTGTTCTCTCCGTAAAGCTCATCATATTCGTTTGTGGCTTCTGTAATTCCATCGGTGTATATAAAAAGACGGTCGCCTTTATTCATTGTGAGCGTGTTGTTTGTATATGAAATGCCATCCATTGCCGCAAGCATGAGGTTTGGCTTTGTAGAAAGATATTTTATTTCGCCGTTGGCTTTGATTATTGGGGCAGTGTGGCCTGCGTTTGCAAAATTGAGTTCGCCTGTAGAAAGGGTTAAGATTCCCATCCAACAGGTAACAAAAAGGCCCGAGTCATTTCCTTCGCAAAGAATTGTGTTTACGCGTTCAAAAACTTCAGCCGGATTAATTGAGTGGGCACAGGCATCCTTTAAAAGTGTTTTTGTAATTACCATGAACAGCGCAGCAGGAACTCCCTTACCACTAACATCACCAACAACCATTGCAAAGTGATCATCATCAATCATGTAAAAATCATAAAAGTCGCCGCCTACTTCTTTGGCAGGTTCCATGCTTGCATAAAGCTCAATTTCCGGATGATTTTCGTATGGAGGAAAAACTCGTGGAAGCATTTCTGCCTGAATCTGAGTTGCAACGTTAAGCTCGGCACCAAGACGTTCTTTTTCTGCAGTTGCATGAGTTAAATCTTCTATATATTTATTCATGTCGCGGCTCATCTTTTCTACAGATTTTGCAAGCTTACCGATTTCGTTGCGGTGGCGTATTTTTTTAAGGAGGCCTGTAAGCTCTCCGTGATGTTCTGCAAGATGCGAGGTTTCATAAGTTAAGAAAAGGATAGGGCGGATAATTCCCATGTAAAGCAAAAATGCATAAAGCGCAATAAACAGAAGTGTAAGTATTGTTGCCGAAATGATAATTGAACGCAAAAAGTTTCTCTTGTGCTCTTTAACTTCATTCATAGGTTTTACAATACTCAGGATTGTTGTAGTGGTACCGTCTGTATTTGGAAGAGGAATTGCAGTTGTTACGTGTCCGCCTTCATCTTTATATGTAAACGCGGTGTAATCTCTTCCTTCCTCAAGAACAATCCTCAGGTTATGTATATATTCTTCATCCTTGTCTTCAAGGGAGCTCACTTTTCCAAAAGGAATAACTTTACTGCCTGCCGCAAGCGAAAGCTGATTTACTGTATCAAAAACATAAGTGCGTTGTTTGTAATCTGGAGAAATTACGCTTACATAAATGTAGGCAAGGTCGGAGGTATTTGTAAGAATATCAAGCTTTTTGTTTGTCTCTTCCCATTCTTCATCTGTTCCATGCTTGAGCCAGTAGGGAATACTGTCGGCATGAATGTATGTTGCAGCTGTTTTTGCAAGCTGAATGGTAATGTCGCCATACATGTTTTCGAGTTCCTGTTTGAATTCCCGATAACCTGTAAGACTGTTTACCAGGCACATGAGCGTACCAAATAAAAGAGTTGCAACAATAAGTTCTACTGCCAGTATTGATATCTTTATTTTATGTTTCATTATACTTGTATTATACAGCATAAAATGCGTGTATGGTAAAAAAAAGCAAAATGAATTATAATATTAATTTAGTAATAAAGTGGAAATTAGCTATTTTACATAAGGAGATTTTTTAGAAATGAAAAAATTCTTTACTGCAGCTGCAGTTTTTCTATTAATTCTGACTGCTGCAAATGCTTACAATCCGCCTGTTTATGGCGACAACATTTTTGAGCTTTCCAGTCCGCGTCAGCTTGTAAACGGTACATCTTGTGTGGGCGGAGGACTTTTTTACGCAAGTCCTGAATCATTGGTAGCAAACCCTGCGCTTACTGCTAAAGAACAGCGCATCGATTTGAATGCTGCCTATACAGGTCTTTTTTCTTCGGATGAATCAAATGACAAGCGCTACGGAAACGCTTTCCAGTTTGGTATACTTATTCCTTTCAAGAGATTTGTGTTCAGCGGTTATGGCAACGGCACAATGGTAAACTTTAATGAAATGAAGCTTGGTAAAAGCTTTGATTTTAAGTTTGGGCTTGCTAAGGAAATTACAGATAAGCTTACAGTTGGAACCAACCTCAACTCCGGAATCTTCTGGGGGGCCGGTACAGACTGGGCTCTTTCTGCAAACCTCGGTTTTGTTTACACATACGGAGCTCTTGGCTTCCTTGACGACTTCCGCTACGGACTTTCTGTTTTGAACCTTGGAAAGAACTTTGGTCAGACATCTCTTCCAGGAATCAAAGATGGTGCAGTAAGCAGTCTTCCTACAATTGCAACAGTTAAAGCCGGTGCTGCAGGAACTCTTTTTGGAAACGACATCATCAAGCTTGGCTTCTCACTTGATTTTACAATTCCAGCCTTCATGAATCTTATTACAGATATGGGACTCCAGTTTGCAGTTAAGGATATGCTTTTTATCAGCGTATCAGAAAAGCTTAATATTGCAGAGCTTGCTGCCGGTGTTAAAAACATCATGCCTTCTGTAGGTCTTACCTTCCGCTTTACATTTGACGTAAAGAATAATGATTACCTTAACAAGAACGGATGGAGCCAGAGCGAAATGTCTGCTTCTGTTGCATGGCGTCAGTTCAATGAAACTGTAAATGCTGTTTCTGCAGGTGTTGATGTAAACCTTGGTCTTAAAGATGAAGCTCCACCTGTAATTCAGCTTTGGCTTGGCGATGATGATGCTACACCGGTTCAGACAATCCCAGTTGCAGGAGATGAAAAATGAAAAATATCAGATTTATAACATTTGCCATTCTTTTTGCTTTGTGCGCAGGATTTGGTTTTGCAAAAGAAAAATATATTTCACCTAATAACGATGGTGTTCAGGATGAACTTGTAATTCCTTTAAAGATCTCTGATAAACGTTATGTTCAGGGCTGGAGCCTTGTTATTATGAACGAAGGCGGCGAAGTTGTTCGTACAATCGAAAACAAAGTTGCACTTCCTTCAAAGCTCGGATTCAAATCTTTCTTTAAGCAGCTCATTGCTAAAAAAGAAGGTGTTCCAATTCCAGAATCAATTACATGGAACGGTGCAATGAACAATGGTGAAACTGCACCAGATGGAAAATATACATATTATGTAACTGCTACAGACGATAACGGAAACGTTGGTAAAACTCAGGAATATGTTGTTGTTGTAGATACAGTTGCTCCAGACATCGAACTTAATCAGCCTGGTGATAAGATTTTTGGAGAAGGTGCTAAGGCTGCTCTCAAAATCAGTCAGACTGGTTCTGTAGAAGATGAATGGATTGGTGTTTTCAAGGCTGTTGACGGAACAATCGTTCGCACTTACAAATGGACAAATGCTGAGCCTGCAGAATTCAGCTGGCGTGGTATTGCCGATGACGAGTCTCAGGTTCCTGATGGAGTTTACTCATACGAAATCAGCGCTACAGACCGTGCCGGTAACGTTGCTCCACAGACAAGTATTACAAACATCATTTATTCAGCAGAAAAACCTGCTACAAATATTTACATTGACGGCTCTCGCTATTTCTCTCCGGGAACAGATTCAAGCCTCAAGACAATCACTCTTAATGTTACAATTCCTGTTCCAGAAGAAAAAACTGGAAACAAGCTTACAGAATGGGAAGTTGGAATTACAGACAAGGGTGGTAAGGTTGTAAAATCATTCAATCAGAATACAAAAGGTGCTGTTCCTCCTTCTTCAATCGTTCTTGACGGAACTGATGACAAGGGTAAAAAGCTTGCCGATGGAGAATATCAGGCATATGTAACTGCTAAATATTTGAACGGTTATGTTCCTGCAAAAATCTCATCTCCTGTCTTCCTGCTCGATACAGAAAAGCCAGCTGCACAGATCCGCGCTTCAGACAAAGTATTTGGTGCCGGTTCAAAAACTGACGTAAAATATACAATTATGATTACTCCATCAACCGGAGCTCCAGTTCCTTCATGGAAGGGAGAAATCCGCACAGCTGATGGTGCAACAGTTGTAAAAACATATGACCTTGGTGAATATCCTCCAGAGTCAATTACATGGAACGGTATTAATGACAAGGGTGGCATTGCAGACAAAGGACAGTATGTTCTTGTTCTTACAGCAACTGACCTTGCAGGAAATGCCGGCGAAGCCCGCTCAAACGATCTTGTAACATTTGATACAACAGAAACTCAGCTTTTGCTTGCTATGGCAGACACTGCTTTCTCTCCAAATGGAAACAAGGTTAAAGATACAATCACCTTTACTCCTGTAACACAGACAAAGGATATTGTTTCTTATAAATTCATTATCAAAGATAAGAGCGGAAAACCTGTATATACAAAAGAAGAAAACAAGAAGCTTCCTGCAAACTTTGTCTGGAACGGAAACGATGATGACAATACTCGTTGTGATGATGGTTTCTATTCTGCACAGCTTTCTGTAAAGGCTGCAAACGGTGCTGATGCCGCTGCCGCTACACAGGAATTCGAACTTGATACAAAGTTCCCTTCTTTGGAATGGGAAACTCCTTGGACATACTTCTCTCCTGATAACGATGGAAATCAGGATAACATCACAATCAAACTTTCTAAGTCTACAGCAGAAAAACTTTGGACTGCAGATGTTCGTGATGCAAAAGGAAAGAGCGTAAAGAAATATACATGGAGTGGTGCTAAGAACGAAGTTATCTGGGACGGTACAGATGAATCTGGAAACATTGCTGCCGATGGAAAATACAGCATTGTACTTTTCTGTACTGATGATGCCGGAAACAGCTTTAGCACAGACTTGAACGGTATTGTTCTTGATAACCGCGAAACAAAGATTTACCTTACAGCAGAACGCGAAGGCATTTCTCCAAACAACGACAACGTTCTTGATACACAGACCTTCGAAGTTCGTACTTCTGTAAAAGAAGATTTGCTTTCATGGAACTTTGATGTTCGCCGCGAAGATGGAACTTCTGTATTCGGACTTTCAGACAAAGACAGTGCAAACCTTCCTGCAACAATTACATGGAACGGTGCAGATTCAACTGGTACTGTTTGCGAAGGAACATTCACAGGAACTTTGAATGTTGTATATAAGAAGGGTAACAGAGTAAATGCAGTTTCTTCTCCATTTATCTGTACAGCAACTCCTCCACAGCTCAAGGTTCAGACTGCACCAGAATACTTCAGTCCAGATAACGATGGCATTGATGATGATTTGTTCATCAAGCTTACAGGTGCAACAAAAGCTAAGATTAAGAACTGGTCATTTGTAATTAATGATCCTAAGGGAAGAGCTTTCTGGAAGACAGAAGGTAAGAGCCAGATTACAGAAAGAATTATCTGGGATGGTTTGAGTAACATTCAGAAGGATGGTAAGGGTAATGCAGAACGCGTTCAGTCTGCGATGGATTATAAGTATGCATTTACTGTAACTGATAATCTTGGAATGACAAACAGAGTTGAAGGAATTATTCCTGTTGACGTTCTTGTTATTCGCGAAGGAAACGTTCTTAAGATGGCAGTTCCATCTATTATCTTTGAGTCTGATGAATCTAACTTCCAGAATGCAAATGCTAAGCTTTCTGCAGAACAGGCTGCTAAGAACGTAGAAATCTTGAACCGTATTGCAGATATCCTTAAGAAGTTCTCTGATTATAAGATTACAATCCAGGGACACGCAAACCGCGTATCTGATAACCTTGACGAAGAGACAATTGATAACCCACGCGAATGGGGTAGAGCTCTTGGACCACTTTCTAAGGAACGTGCCGATGCAATCAAGGCTTATCTTGTTAAGAAGGGCGTAAGTGCTTCAAGCATTACAACCGAAGGTATGGGCGGTACAAAACCAGTAGTTAATCCAAAAGACGGCGACAACAACTGGAAGAACAGACGTGTTGAGTTTATTCTTGTAAAATAGAAAAAACTAAATTCATTTTTATATCCCTGTCGTCAATCGGCAGGGATTTTTTTATTTGAAAATCAAAACATACGCCCGCTAGAACTACGTCATTGCGAGCGCAGCGAAGCAATCCACTGCTTAAAAATCTGTCATAATATCCTTTGCCTCGTCCAAGTCTGTCGCCTTCTTTTGTAAACGCTCGTCCTGGAACAAGAATTAGGGTGTTTTGAGTTGGATCGGGTGTTGCCGGCAGGCTTTCATCTGGTTCAAGAATGTTATAAGTGCCAGTGGCAGTTTGTTCTGTGAGGTTTTGTGATTTATCTAAATAGAAGAATTTTATTATATTGTCAGTTTTCGAAATGATTTTTGGAACTGCCACACTTTTCCCGTTTTGCAGTGCGTCCATGATTACAGGTGTAAGATCAACTTCATCTGGCAGCGCCATGTATGCAAAAATAGTTGTGGCGGTGGTGTATTGTGGGGAAACAAGGATTTTTTTGCAGATTTCTGTGCTTTTTTGAGCCAGCAGACCTGCATTTTGAGAACAAAGTACTTTAATTTCCTTTCGAATTTCTTGTTTATCCATTGACATTATTGGTATTATTATATAATATTACATTCACATTCACAATAAATGTGTGGTTCTTTAGCTCAGTCGGTAGAGCAACGGACTGTTAATCCGTGTGTCGCTGGTTCAAGCCCAGCAAGAGCCGGTCATAAAAATGGCTGTCCAATTGGACAGCCATTTTTATTTACGGAGTATTTTCCTCACTCGCGAAGGCTCGTGTTTTTTTACGTAGCAAAAAAAGCGGAAAAACTCCAACACACTGGATCAGATTGCTCGCACAGTTCATAATTTTTATGCTCTTTTACCCTTTTCATGCCGATAATAAAAGTGTATTATTTTAAATTGGAAGGAAAAGGAGAAAAATGTCTTCGGGTCAGAAGGCGGCATTGAGTTTTTTATCAGCTCTTGTTCTTTTTGCAGGGTTTGTTTTTTTTGCGCAGATTGGTTTAATGGCGCAGATTGAAACAAAATTTTATGCCCAGACAAAAATCAACGAAAAGGACGACCAGCTCGAAAAGCTTTCACAACGCTGCAATTCCTACATTTCCGATATTCTCACAAAAATTCAGACCGGCGATAACGCATATTTAAAATCGTCGGCAGTAAAGACATTTGTACACCAAAATCCTTCAGAAAAAGACTCTGCAGAACGTAAAAATCTTACTGCGCAATTATTTGACGAGCTTGATTCTTATGGTTTGGACGGAATCCGTATTATAGAAAAAAATGGCCGTACCCTGCATTACAGCTCTTTTGAAAGCGATGTTCTTAAACGTGTAAGCCTTAATACAACCTATAAACTCTATACAGATGTCGTTAAAGATTCCGACGAGCTTGACGGCGAACTCTTATTAGTAAATGCCGATAAACCCGAAACAAAAATGATGTTAGATAAGTCTAACAATCGTCTTGTTATTTCTTTTCCATTCTATATAACTGATAATACATATTTTGCAACACTTGTATGTTATTTTGATATTCATGCTTTTGAAAAGCAGATGATAAATGAAAAAATTATCAATCTTGGAGAAAGCCTTACAACTATAACTTCAAACGATTCTTATACCGGTGGATTTGTGTTAGGCTTGCCTAAGACTTCTCAGTCGGAATTCTATACACCTATTTTAAACGCATGGAATAAGTTTACTTCAACACAAGATAAAAAGCCTGGAATAGAACGCATTCTTCAGCAGCCGGACGGTGCATACTGGCTTTTGATGACAAGTTCACAAAGCAATTATTTTAAAGTTTCGGCTGTTTATTCAAGTGATCTTTTTGAGCTTCCACGTGAACTTGAATATTTAATTTATGCCTGCGTATTCATGACTCTGCTTTTAGTTGCAGCATTGCTGTTTAATATAAAGCGTGATTATGTTGCAGTTATAAAGACACGCATAAAGAAAGTTCAGTTTGGTATTATTAATGAATACCTTGAAAATAAAGAAAAGGTAGAATGGGCCCAGGTTGCACGCCAGCTCGAAAATCGTAAGGCTGAATTATCAGAAGAAATAAAAAAGAGCATTGGCGGAAAATCAAAGAAGTATTCTAAACAGGTAGACGCATATCTTGATTCAAGCTGGGAAGAAATAATTGGACTTTTAAAATCTCAGACTGGCGCAGAAGCTTCATCTGGTGCTGTGTCTGGTGGCGCCTCTATTGAAGAAATCCGCCGCGTAATTGAAGATGTTCTTAAGACCTCAAAAATAAATGTAAATGTTGCAAGTGGAGCAGTTCCTGCAACGAGTGCGGTCCCTGAGCCTGTCGAAGGGGTAGAAGAAATTGAAGAAGTAGAGGCTCTGGAAGATGTTGAACCAATCGACGAAATCGAAGAGGTTGAAGAAGTAGAAGCCCTTGATGATGCTGAACCTGTTGAAGATATTGAAGAGGTTGAGGAAGTAGAAGAGATCGACGAAGTAGAAGAAGTCGACGAAGTAGAAGAAGTCGAGGAAGTAGAAGAAGTCGAGGAAGCCGAGGAAGTAGAAGAAGTTGAAGCGGTAGAAGACGCCGAGCCTGTTGAAGAGATTGAGGAAGTTGAAGAGGTTGAAGCTATTGATGAAGCAGAGCCTGTTGAGGAAGTCGCTGAAGCTGAACCTGTAGAAGAAGTTGATGAAGCTGAACCTGTAGAAGAAGTTGATGAAGCTGAGCCTGTAGAAGAAATAGAAGAAGTTGAAGAACTTGAAGAGCTCGAAGAATATGAACTCAAGCCTGCTGTTTCTGTGCCTGCTGCACCTGGTGCTTCACTCTTCTTTGTCAGCAACGATGATCCTAGATTCCATGAAGAGCTTTGCATTGGAAAAATCGGTACAGACGGAATGCCTGCAGAAACTGAGCCAGGTGAAATTCCGGAAGGCTATACATTCACTGTTGACGAACCATGCTTCAAAATTGAAAAAGAAGAACCTGTAACTCCTGAAGAAGAAACAGAAGAAATTGAAGAAATAGATGATGCCGAAATGCTTGAAGAAGCTTCGGAAGATGACCAGAAACCAAAGAAAGTTTCACAGCCATATTTTGTAATGACTCGCTTTGGTCAGAACGATGAGCCTGTAATTGAACTCAAAGGTGACGGTGATCAGTCAGAAGATACAATTGTAGAGCATAACGGAGTTTATTCAATTTCTGATAATCTTTCTTATACAAACGTATTCTTAAATCAGGAATTCAAAACCCTGGTTGATTCTGTTTTACAAAAATAAATCTTATTTAGCGTAAAATCTCAAAAGCGGTTGCTGCGGAATATTCTTTGCAATTTCAAGAATTTCTTCGCGTGTTGCTTCTGAAACATATTTGTATTCTTTTAAATAATAATCAGGCTGAATTTCATAAGGGAAAAACTCAAAGCCTTTTTGCAAAAGATAAGCAGTGCCTGTATTTGTTTGAGTTTGTAAAAGCGCATCTTTTATCCAGTAGTCTTTTATCTGCTGTAAAACATCAGCCTGAGAGGGACCATTCAAAAGATTATTTAGTTGTGTAACTGCGGCTGTCCAGCAAACATCGGCTTCTTTTTGAACTTCAACATTTTGAATTGTAAAAACAATTGTGTCTGTGTTTGGATAAGTGTCATTAAGCTGTGCGGTTGCAGCACTGATTTTTGCGTTTGAAGCAATTTGTGCCTGAACAAGAGTTTCCATATATTTTAAAACTGCAATTGTAAGGGCGTTATCTTTTGATCCAGCCTGAGGAAGTTTAAATACATACATGACAGGATCTAAGAATTTTGTTGTTGGAATTAATTTTGCAGGCATGGGTCCTGCTTTTTCTGCAGGGACATCTGTTAAGAAAGTATGTGTGAGCTTTACTGCTTTTTTTGTACTTGAGTTTTTGAGCTTGCTTTGAACTGTCAAAAGATTTTGCATTGAGTTTCGCTGGGTTAAAATCCCCATAGATGCTTCTAAAAGTTCCTTTGCATTTTGAGGAACAAGGCCTGTTAGAATTATACTGTAGCGGTTTGCATCCAAAAGTGAAGGGTAACCTTCCATAATTTTCTGATATTTTGTATCTACAAGAATTTCTTCTTTTGCATCAAAGATTTTTTGGAATGCAGATTTTGGATAAAGCTCCTTCATAACTGCCGCGAGCATCTGTCTTGAAACACTTCCATTTTCAAGTCGCTTTTTGTATTGTGCATTTGCTACAGCTCTGTCTGCCTGAGACGGAAGAATGTCACTGTAAATGATTGCATCAGAAACTGCTTTACAGCAGGCCGCAAAATCATAAGGTGAACATTCAACAGTAACAGTGCTGCTTGTAATTGCACAGTTATAATCTACAATTGCATTTCCAAGAATCACTGCTTCCTGCTGTTTTTTTGAAATTTCTTTCTGAATATTCCATGCAAGCAGAGTAATCAAAACTTCTTCGTAACCGTTGTTGTCACAGGAGTTAAGTTTGCCGCCTCTAACAGAAATGAGCATTGTGATGTTTGAAGAATTGTCATTTATTTTTGTAACAACAGGTATTCCGTTAGAAAGAGAAGTAATAGAAATCTTTCTGAGATTTTCTGTGAAAAAATCTTTTGTGTAAGTTGGAGAGTTTTTGTTGTTAGATGTAACTAACGGTATTGCAGATGAAATTTCCGGATCCTGATATTTTTTGAATATTGCCTGATTATACCAGGCCGCATTTGAGGTATTTATTTCTTCAAAACCTGCGCCTGTATATTTAGATTTATTTTTCTTAAAATCGTCAGTGTTGATAATTACAAAAATATAAGGATCTTCAGCCTCAAGCTTAGAAATGATTGTTGCAAAATCAATCCCGGTTATTTTTTCTTCCTGAGAAAAAAGATTTCTTGCTGTTAAAGATTTTTGAGTTTCTTCAAGAACATCTTCAATAAAAGAATCCTGTGGCTGGAGTGCCCAGTAAGAAGCAAGGTTTGTCATAAAATCAGTTGAAGAAGAATTGCTTGCACTAAGGTTGCTTGAAGTGAGCATTTGTGCAGCGTAGAACTCAAGATAATTTGTTTCTTTAATTCCGCCAAGAACTGTTTCTATAAAAAGCTTTGCCTGATCAAGAGAAGTTATTGAAGAAGCATTTTTGCCCTGAGGCTTTTGCAGCAGACTTTGAATAATCAGTCGTGAGCTGTCTTTTTTGTGAGCGCCTGCCGCATTTATATATTCGTTTCCAGGAATATTGAGTGTTGGCTGATTTACAAGATTATATTTGAAAAAAGAATTGTCGTTATTCAAAAGCTGTGCAACTAATTCTGTTTCTTCAATGTTCAATCCTGTGTATTGCATTACAACCTGAGTCATGTCTTTTGAAATTTCATTGCTGTGAATTACAAACTTTTTTGTTTTGTAGGTTGGTGCATTTCTTACGGCAGCAGTATTCAATTTATAAGGAACAGAATACGAAGAATAATAATATCCAAACGAATCATTTATAAGAGAAAGAATTGCATCTGTATTAACGTTACCGCTTATAAAAAGTGCGCTGTTTTGAGGTGTATAATATCGCTCCGAAATTGTACGTAAAATGTTTCGAGCCTGCTCAACAGTCGTCTTATTAAAAAGAGAAGGGTAAACTCCAGAATCGTGTTTCCAGGGAGCTGTAGAAAAAACGCGGGAATCAATTGCAGCATTTATAAAGCCACCGGCAGACGCTGCTTCTTCAACAACTTCCTTTTTTAATGAAGAAAGCTCCTTTTTCAAAACATCATCAGAAAACGAAATTGAAAAAGCATTCTGTGCAAGTGTATTAAAAGTATTTTCAAGCTCGGAAGGAACAACTGTCAAAACATATCGGGAAGAATCGGCATTACATTCCGCAAAATCAAAATCAAGCTGTGAGGTGCTTTCAAAAATCCTTGTGTACAACTTAAAAAATCCACAAGTTTCCTTAGTCTGATTAGAAAATCCCGCTCGTGCCGTATATTCCACCCTTATAAGCGGCGTAGAAGTATCCTCCAGCACAAACACCGTCAACCCGTTTTCCAACGTATACTCGCGGACATTGTCATAAGGAATTGCATGGAGTGCAGCAAAAAAAACGAGGCCAAGCAGCACCATCGAAAAAAACTTTTTCATAACACCATTATATTCTATTAGGCTGGAAAAATCCACGACAGAAGGCCGAAGACGAAAATATCTATATTTTTTTGTAAAAATACTTTATAATAGTACTATTATGGTTAAAGTCGAAGAATTTGTTGAAAAACACGACAGCGTGGCCATTCCGCAGGAACTCCTGAAGGGAAAACGCCACCTGAACAAAAATGAGATTGAAATTCTTGAAAAGAATCTCAATCATAACGATGACCCAACTTGGGAAAACTTTTATGTTGATGAAGGCGAAGGCTGCTTTGACCCTACTTTAATTCATCTTTCTTTCTTTTCCGGCTTCATCATATTAGGTAAACTTCGCAAAGTAAATCTTGTATATAACGATCTTAAACTCACATGTGGTATCCGCCGTTCACGTTTGAACAATGTTGTAACTGGTGATGATGATGTTATTCGCAATGTTTATTACTTTGATAACTATCGCATTGGAAATCGCGTAATTCTTTTTAATATCAACGAATTGTGCTGTACAAATCACTCTAAGTTTGGAAACGGTATTCTTAAAGAAGGCGAACCAGAAGATCACAGAATCTGGATTGGTGTAGCAAACGAAAACGACGGACGAAGCGTACTTCCTTTTGAAAGCATGATTCCTGCCGATGCCTACATCTGGTCTCACTACCGCGATGACCCTGAGCTTTTGAATAAATTTGTAGAGCTTACAGAAAAGGGCAACGACCGAAAGCTTAATACTTACGGCTTTATTGATGATGATTGTGTAATTAAAAATTCAAGCATCATTAAAGATGCCAAGATTGGTAAGTGCGCTTACATCAAGGGTGCCTTCAAACTCAAGAACGTTTCAATTCTTTCTTCACCGGAAGAACCAACTCAGATTGGTGAAGGTGTAGAAATGGTAAACGGAATTCTTGGATATGGATGCCGCGCCTTCTATCAGGCAATTGCAGTTCGCTTTGTAATTGGTCGTAACTGTCAGGTAAAATATGGTGCACGTGTTTTGAACTCGGTACTTGGTGACAACTCTACAATTTCATGCTGTGAAGTTTTGAATAACCTTGTATATCCATTCCACGAGCAGCATCATAACTCTTCATTCCTTATTGCAACTACAATTCAGGGACAGTCAAATATCGCCTCCGGTGCAACAATCGGAAGTAACCACAATAGCCGCAGCCCTGATGGAGAGATTTTTGCAAAACGTGGATTCTGGCCAGGCTTGTGTTCTGACTTTAAACACAACAGCCGCTTTGCATCTTTTGTTCTTGTTTCAAAAGGAAGTTATCAGAACGAACTTGATATTCCATATCCTTTTGCTCTTGTTTCTCCGGGTGAAAATGGAAAGCAGTCTATCCGCATTATTCCGGCCTTCTGGTTTATGTATGATATGTTTGCTATTACACGCAACAACAATAAATTCAAAAAGCGTGATAAGCGTGCAATCAAAGTTCAGAACATTGAAACAGATCCGTTTGCTCCTGATACAATGCAGGAAATAATGTCGGCTCTTGATAGAATTATCGGGCTTTCTTCAAAGTATCTTCTTAATACAAAGAATGAGGCAATGGAAGGAGCTAATGATCAGGCATCTATTTATCAAAAGGCAAAGGATTATCTTCATCAGAATCCAGAAGCCGATTTTGTTCTTGAAGATCCTGTTTGTCAGAAAAAATATGGTGCCACAATTCACAAGCCGGTTCAGGCCTACAAGATGTACCGCAAGATTGTAAAATATTTTGCAACACGGTCTCTTATGGAATACTGTAAGTCTGTTGGTGCTGAATGTCTTACACTTGATTTGATTAAACAGATCCGCGAGCTTCCTCTTTATACAGAATGGGAAAACGTTGGCGGACAGATTATGCCTGCTCAAAAGGTTCAGGACCTCTTTGCAAAAATCAAAGACGGTTCAATTGCCGATTGGGAAAGTGTTCATAATTATTATAATGATTGCCAGAAGGAATACGACAAGTTCAAGGTTCGCTATTCTTTGTATCTTCTTGAAAAACTTTACTCACGTCCAATCGAAGACTTTACCTTTGATTTGTATCGCAATATTTCTGATGATGTTACAGTCTGCGCATATGATATTTATAATGCAGCATTTGGTTCCCGCGAAAAGGACTACACTGATTACTACAGAAATATGACTTATCGTAATCGTAAAGAAATGGATGCAGTTATTGGACCTTTGCAGGACAACTCATTCCTGGTAGGACTGCGCGAAGATACTGCAGAGTTTACAAAAGAAATCAAAGGTATTTTCAGCGGGCTTTGCGAGAATAAATAATACTTATGAAAATAATTGACGGAAAGTACAGACAGTTCCAAGGGGTATCACTTGATGACAGGACCTGGCCTTCAAAAAGGTTAGAGACTGCTCCTGTCTGGTGTTCCGTTGATTTGCGCGATGGAAATCAGGCTCTTATAAATCCAATGGGCATTGAAGCAAAAATTGAATACTTCAAGATGCTTGTAAAAATCGGATTCAAACAAATTGAAGTTGGATTTCCTTCTTCGAGCAAAACTGAGTATGATTTTGTACGCCGTCTTATTGATGAAAATCTTATTCCTGATGATGTAACAATTCAGGTTTTGAGTCAGGCACGTGACCAGTTTGTACAGAAAACTTTGGAAAGCGTGCGTGGTGCAAAGAATGTAATTTTCCATCTTTACAATGCAACTTCTCCTGCTCAGCGAAAATATAATTTTGCAAAATCAAAAGAAGAAATAATTGAACTTGCAGTTCAGGGCGTAAAAAGCTTAAAAAAGAATCTTGCAATTCTTACAGGATCTGGAACAAAAGTTACGTTTGAATATTCTCCTGAAAATTTCACAGAAACCGAAATGGATTTTGCTTTGGAAATCTGTCGGGCTGTAATGAAGGAATGGGGAGCAACTCCTCAGAATAAAATCATTTTAAATCTTCCTTCTACAGTTGAATGTAATTTGCCTAATCAGTTTGCAGATCAGATTGAATATTTTTGCAGAAATATTGGCGACCGCGAAAGCTGCATAATTTCTCTTCATAATCATAATGACAGAGGCGAAGGAATTGCTCATTGTGAGCTTGGACTTTTAGCAGGCGCTGAACGTGTTGAAGGCTGTCTTTTTGGAAACGGAGAACGCACCGGAAACATGGACCTTGTTACAGCAGCACTCAATTTTTATACACAGGGTATTGATCCGGAACTCGATTTCTCAAATCTTGATGAAGTTTCTACAGCTTACGAAAGACTTACAGGTATGAGCATTCATCCTCGCCAGCCATATTCGGGCTTGCTTGTTTATACAGCATTCAGCGGAAGTCATCAGGATGCAATTCGTAAAGCAATTGAAGCCCGCGAACAGATGGGTGATAATTCGCGCTGGGATGTTCCGTATATTCCAATTGATCCGCATGATATTGGTTACGATTACACAGGCATTATCCGCATAAACAGTCAGAGCGGAAAGGGCGGTGCAGTTTATATTCTGGAGCACGATTTTGGAATTGTTCCTCCAAAAGAAATGCATCCTGTTATTGGTGCTGTTGTAAAGGCCCGCGCGGACGAGCTTCAGCGTGAGCTTTCTTCAAGCGAGATTTATGATTTGTTTGAAGAAAAATGGCTTGCCACAAAATCACCACTTAATGTTCTTGAAATTAGCGAAAAGCATATGGAAGGTGAGCGGGGAGGTCCTGGCATAGAGCACGTTGCTGCAACTGCTACAATTGAATGGCTTGGAAAACGTTATGTTATCACTGCAAGCGGAAACGGACCTTTGGATGCCTTCGTAAATATTATGAGAAGAACATCGGCTCCTGTTTTCAATATTTCTTCATTCCACGAACATTCTATTGGTACCGGTTCCGATACCCACGCTATTTCTTACGTTCAGATTACAAAAGAGGATGGCACAAAAGTCTGGGGAGTTGGAAAGAGCTCGAACGTTGGACGTGCCGGTGTTGCTGCTATTGTAAGTGCACTGAATTTTAAAACAGATTCTGAACCGCAGTCATAAACTTTTCTCCGCGGTCAAATTCATTATTAAACATTCCAAACGAAGTTGCGCCTGGTGAAAAAACAACAGGTGGTTTTTCTGAAGCTGCGTCTTGCGGTGCGTTTTCCAAATCTGATTTTAATTTTGTGAGCATGTCATTTAGGCTTGGGTATGGACCGTTGTATACGACACCAGCTTTATCAAGTGCAGGAACGATTTTATCTGTGGCAGTGCCTTCAAGGAGGTAAATTGCGGCAGGTGCGAGTGCGTCTCTGTTAGTGCCGTCTAACACTTCTGTAAGCTTGTCAAGTTCAAGACCTTTTTCTGTTCCACCTGTGAGAAGAATTACCGGGCGGCCAAATGCCTGTGTTGCGGCAGCGGCAGCTTCTGGAACTGTTGCAGCAGAATCGTTGTAGAATTTATATCCCTTCCATTCGTGGAAAAACTGAAGTCTGTGTGCAATGCCGGGCCATGTCTGTAAGATTTCTTTTGCGCGTTGTTTTTCAACTCCCATAAGCTGAAGAACTGTTGCGGCGTTCTGTGCATTAAACTTCATGTGTTCGCCAGGAACAAGGAGGCTGTCAAAATCAACTGAATACTGTGTTTGAGTGTTGTAGCGGATTACCTGCGCTTTTGTTTCTCTTGCAAAAAGGTCACCCCAGGTTCCACCGCAATCTGGGCCTGTGCCTGGTTCGTCTTCGCCTGCATCAAAAATAGAAAAATCCTCTGCAGTCTGATCTGCGTAAATAAGGCGTTTGTCTGCAACATAGTCCTGCATGTTGCCGTACCAGTTTTGATGATCTGGAACAATTTTTGTGATAACTGCAATGTGTGGTTTAAGAACTCCGCGGCCACGAAGATCGGCAAGCTGCCATGAAGAAAATTCTATTACAACTGGAGTGTCCGAGCTGACCTTATCAAAAAAAGTGAGCGGGCTTACAGTAATGTTTCCGCCAAGGAATGCATTAAAGCCTGCCTGCTGCAAACCGTAATAAATTGCGCTTACTGTAGAAGACTTTCCTTTGCTGCCTGTTACTGCAATAATCGGGCAGTCTGTAAAACGCAAGAAAATACTAAGATCAGTTTCGATTGCTTTTGCCGCAGCAAGATATTTGTTTCCTTCAAACTTTACACCCGGATTTTTAATAACGCAGTCGGCTGTTTCAAAATCGGCAAGGTCGTGACCGCCAAGATGATATGTAAGGCGAGTGTGGTCCAATGTGTCGTCATTGTTCAGGCGTTCAAGAGTAGGGGCAAGCTGTTCTGTAGTTTTCATGTCTGTAACAGTAACATAAGCGCCCTTATTCAGAAAAAATCGCGCCGCAGCTTCTCCACCACCGTTTAGTCCAAGACCCATAATAGTAATTTTTTTGTCTTTAATATCTTCAATAGATTTGAACGGACATTCCGAAGAGTAAGTATGAAAAGTCATGACGGCACTCCTAAAAAAAAGGTCTTCCTTTCGGAAGACCAGCATGCCGGGAACCAGAATCGAACTGGCACGTCGGTTGCCCGACACAGGATTTTAAGTCCTGGGCGTCTACCAATTCCGCCATCCCGGCAGGTAAATTCATAATATCGTAAATTGAGGGATTTTTCAATACATATTAAAAAACAGTATATTTACAACCTAAAGTCAATGAAATGCCTGGCATAGCAAATCCCTCTACAGACTGATATTCCCAGTTCAAAAGGTTATCAACTTTAAGATATGGAACGATTTTCTCGTGAATAGGCGAGCCCTGAGCACTCAAGTTTACAAGAACATAAGGTTTTAAATAATAAAGATTCATATTGTCTGTGTAACGGCGGCCGGTATAGGTGGCACTTAAAGAAATGTCGGCTAAATCAAAGTGCAGTGCAGTGGAGAGGTTACAAACAAAATCTGGAGTCCACATAATTTGTTTGCCGTATGTATATTTACTGGCTTTATCAAGGAGTCTGTTATAAAGGTATTCTCCGTTCAGCGCCAATGACCAGAAACCCTGGAAAAGCTCTGCTTCAAAATTAAAATCAACACCAAAATAAAATGCACTTGAAAGGTTTTCTGCTTTGTTGCTGCCCCATTTAATTTTGTCTTTATAATAATCAGCAAAAAGAGTGAGTCCGCCGTTCATAAAAGCCTGTCTGCTACCTGATCCGGCACTTATTCCTTTAAGCATAAATCCAAGATCTGCACCCCAGCCACTTTCGGGAATTAAATCAGGGTTTCCTTGAAGCCCCCCGCCTTCCCAAAATAAATCATCCATGTTTGGAAATTGAACCATGCGGTAAACATCTGCACTAATTTGCCAGAGGCCCCGTTCCCAAACAGTGCCTGCCTTAGGAACAAAAGCAAAATTAGCATTGTTATCATTCACGCAAAACTTAGCTGCAAGAGGAATGCTAAAGCTCCAGCCACCACCTGCCGCAATTTTACTTGTCTCTTTAATTACGCCAGAAAACTGAATATGGTTTCCATCGTTGGTTGATTTAAGATTTGTAAAGTCTGCAGAAAGTCCTGCAGTCTCTTGTAAATGTCCGCCCGCAAGCGAAGTAAAATCAACCGTTCCTGTATATTTGATTGTATTTACAAAATGTCTGCTGTTTTCTTTTCCGTTATATGTTTTATAAAAGCGGTTATTGCACATCCAGACAACGTTGTTTTTCAAATTAAAAAGGTTTGCCACTCCAGGATTCCACAGTGAAAAAGAAAGATTGTTGTCGTAGTCCTGTTGAAGGCCCTGGTCTTTTGTATTTGCAGCTCCAGGAGTATTTTTGTAGCCGCCATAAAAAATATCACCAAAGCAAAAATAATTTCCGTTACCAAAATAGTGAGTAAGATAAGCGTTGGCGTGCCCGTCAATTACACGCGCATTTTTTTCGGTCTTCCAGGTGCCTTCTTTTCCCTGGTACAGTTTGCCGTCTTTGCCTATGGTTACAGCCCCACCAAAAGCACCATCACAAAGAGAAAAGTTTTTTGCAAGCTTATACAAATATTCATTGCCCGCATAATTAAAGGTGCCGCTCGTGTTCAAAAAAGTTTTTTCACCAAGAGGAGCTGCAAAAGAAATTTTACCAAAGCCCGAATCAAGCGGTAGTTCAGAATTAAAAAAAGTTTTAAGAGACAGATTTGTGTTGAGAGATTTTTTAAGCTCAAGCTTTTTCATTGTGATGTAAATTACACCTGCAACAGATCCTTCATCTTCTACGCCTTCGGTAAAGCCTCCGCGCACAATTTCAATTTTTTCTACAGCAGCAAGATTTATTGAAGAAAGATCAAACTTCCCATACTGAGCATTATTTACGCAAATCCCATCAATCACAACGCGCACAGTTTCATCAGTAAATCCGCGGATGCTTGCCTTGCTATCAAGACCATAAGGTCCGTACCAGAGCATCTGAATGCCACATCGCTCCACAAGCTCCGAAATATTTTCATAATGCGCTTCTTCAATTTCTTCCTTTGTAATTACAATTTTTTGTTCCGCCGACGAATAAATGTATGTAGTGATATCGGGCAGGACAATGCGTTCGTCTTGAGCAAAAATGAGAAAATTAAAACTTAGAATTGAAATTAGAAATAGAAAATGTTTCATTGAGATTCAGGGGGAGGGAGCCCCCTCCCTAGTGCCCACTTCGTTGGTCACTACCCACCCCAGCGGGGGACTCCCCCGCAACGGCCCCCGAAGGTTATTCTTTAGTACAGACTGAATATTTTCCGGAAGCTGTAGACATGTAACCATTTTCTACAGTGAATTCTGTCATTGCTTCTTCAAGAGTATCACATCCACCCTTTGCTCCGGCAGCACCAGAAATCTTTACAGAATTAGCAGTTAAATCAAAATAGTAAATTGCATACCATTGACCTACAGTTGCATTGTAACCTACATGATCTGCATCATCAAATTTGCAATAGATATAACCAGAATTGTCATCAATTTTTCTCATATATAAATCATTTGTTGAATAATACAAGAACCACTGGTCGGCATGATATTCAAAATTTGAATCGTAGCGGGAATAATTGTCATAATCAGTTTCTGAGATTACATACTTTTCTCCCCAATCCGAAACCCATGTTCCAATAATTTTATTTGTTACACTTAAAGGTCGGGCTACATAAACTTTTTCAACAATCTTTTCTTTAATTTCCGGCTCAGGCTTACACCCAGTCAGACCCAAAACTGCAACGAACATTACTGCTGCAAACAAACGAGAAAACTTTAAATTTTTCATTTTTTCCTTCCCGGGAACCGAACTTGCGCAATTCCCAAAAGTTGAGATTTCCCCTCATACGAAGGGCGTGTACCAAAGTTTCCGGACTCGCAGCATTTACAAAAAAGCCTTCCCAGAATTATTCCAGTGGCTGTTGTTTTTTGTAATGTCCCTTCGATAAGCTCAGGGACCGCGCGGCTGCATACCGTTGCGCATTCAGTTCAGGCCTTTCACCTGATTCCATTGAAATACACAAATAGAATCTATCATATTAATAAAGATTTGTCAGTTTTTTTACGGCATCCATAACACGTTTTTTATCAGTTGTCCATTTTGGAGCAATGAGAGTGGCCTTTGGCGGGTCTCCTGTAAGCCTGTGAATTATCACAT
>JBGVAV010000148.1:0-10603 GCA_045224915.1 Treponema sp. | reverse complement strand
GTAGATGTTGCACACGGACAGATGTCGAGCCAGGAGCTTGATGATATTTTCCATCGTTTTAAGATGGGAGGCTTCCACGTACTTATTGCAACTACAATCATCGAAAACGGAATTGATATTCCAAACGTAAATACAATCATTATTGACCGTGCAGATATGTATGGAGTTTCTCAGTTGTATCAGCTTCGTGGTCGTGTTGGCCGCAGTGACAGAAAAGCGTATGCATATCTTTTATATCCAAAAGACAAAGCTCTTAGCGAAGTTGCCATGAAACGTCTTCAGGTTATCAGTGATTTTACAGAACTTGGAAGCGGCTTTAAAATTGCCATGAAAGATATGGAAATCCGTGGGGCTGGAAATCTTCTTGGAAAAGATCAGTCTGGTGATGTATACGCAGTTGGTTTTGATTTGTATATGAGATTGCTCAATGAAGCCGTTAATCGTCTTACGGCACAAAAGGATTATAAACCAGAAAGCGAAGTTCTTATGGAACTTGAATACACAGGATATATTCCAGATACGTATGTAACTGTGCCACAAATCAAAATGGAGATTTACAAGAAGATTGCATCAATTACAACAGATGCAGAATTTGAAGCAATTGTAAATGAACTTTCTGATCGCTTTGGCCCGATTCCTGATGAAGTTTCAAGTCTGCTGGCACTTGCAGAAATCCGAATTATTTGCGGCAAGCTTTCAATAAAATCAATCAGAGAAAAACAGGGTGAAGTAAAAGTTGAATTTGGCAACACCACAAACTTTTCAATTGATAAACTTATGAAGCTTATTAAAGATAATCCTGGAACAATTCATCTTAATCCAACAATGCCAAATGTTATGTTCATTAAACTTGGTAAAATCGGCCTTAAAGAAAAATCTGAATTTATTCGAGAAAAACTTAGTCAATTAGCATAAGTCATGTTATAATATTTAAAATTTCTCAGGAGGATTTTTTATGAAAAAAGTCTTATTTAAATTTGGTTTTATTTTAGTTTTTATGTCACTTTTAACAGGTTGTCCAGGTTCTGTTGGTGAAAAAGATACTCCAGATAGTGGAAATACTACAGTTGAAACAGAAAAAGAAACAGAAAAAGAAACAGAAAAAGAAACACAAAAAGAAACACAAAAAGAAACACAAAAAGAAACTGAACAAGGAACAGAAAAAGAACAGCCGGAAGTTTTAACTTTAACACAAAAAATTACCGCAGCCACAGACAGTATCGATTTTGAAAATGCAAAAATTGAAGAAGATGCCGTAATTTCTAAAGCACTTGTTGTTAAGAATCTTAACTTGAATGGTAAAAAGCTCACACTAGAAGCTTCTGGAATAGAATTACAAAACATTCAAAATGCCCAGGTCGTAGTTGATGAAAAAGTTGGAGAAGGGGATGTTACCCTTACAAATTGTGCGTCTATCACAAAGCTTGAGATTTTTGGTGGAGGTTCGAACAGTATTCACATTAATAATTCAAAAATTACTACTGTTGAAGTAAAGAAAGAAAATGTTCGAGTTGCCCTTGAAGAAAAATCGGAAATTGAAGTTGTTAAAGTTGAATCAGCTAATACAAAAATTGAATCCGAAGAAACTATTAAAATTAATGAAATAAGCGTAAGCGAAGTTGTAGATAAAATTACAATTAAGGGTGGAACTGTAGAAAAGGTTCAGGTAGTTGAAGCAGAAGATACAACTAATGAAAAAACTCAAATTGTAATAGATGGAAAAACTGAAGTTAAAAGCATTGAAGGAACAAACGATGTTCAATTAACAAAAGAAGCAATTCAAAACGAATCAAATGTAGTTATTAATACACCAGTTCCTGTTGTTACTTATTATGATTCAACACTTGTATTTTTATCTGATGGAAATACAAAAGGTACAGATTTTGAAAATGAGGATGTGTATTACGAATATGTTTTTGATGTCGAAATACAAAATGAACAAATGATGTCAATGAATCCTAAAATTAAGTTATATAAGCTTCCTGATGATATTAAGCTTTATATCTATATGGTTTATCCTGACCTTGGTCCTTCGACAATGGAAATGCCGGACAATGATACAACTGCTGAACAGAAAAAATACGATACTTATTCTTTTTCAGAAATGATGTATAGTGCAAAATTAATTCTTAAAACCGCAGGTCTTATAAAAGGCACTTTCTCAAAAGATATAACTACACTTGAAACTCCTGAATATGATTATGAATTCGACATTAAAAACTGCGGAATTCCAGAAAAAATAATTCTTCCAGATACTCCTTTTAAACCTGATTTTACTGTAACACCATCTTCAAATGGAAATGTTATTACATTTACATTTAATGACTGTGATGATACACAAGATCCAGATAAATATGTTTCAAAAAGAATTTGTGTTTATCAAGGAGTAAAAGAGAATGATAAGTGGGTTGGAAATAGAAATAATCTTATTTTTGAAATGTCAGATAATACCGCAAAAACAATAAGCTTTACTGATTCTTTTGTTACACCTGGAAAAGAATATGCATATTGCTATGAAGTTGATCAGAATAGTACTTTATATAATGATGAATTTGTAACTGTAACAGCAACAGGTGGCGAAGGCGAAATTGTTTTGTCTGCTGAAAATTCATCAACAGATAATGGTATTAAACTTTCAGTAAGTGATTTTTCATATTCAACAGATTATACACAATTTTATTCAATTCAAAGATATTATGAAAATGATGACGATGAAAAACCAAGCTACGTAACAATTGACAATTATATTACAGATTCTGGAAAGCTTCCTATAGTGGACTATTACACAGAAAGTGGAACAAGTTATATCTATAAAGCTAATTATAAATACGAAAATTTTAAAACAAAAACAACTTATAAACCTATAATAGAACCTTGTCCAATAACAGCTACAGTAGGATTTGGAGAACCAAAAATAACTAATAAACCAGCTGGAAGTGTAAGTAATGATGTATTTAGTTTTACAACAATTCCGCAAATTGCTTTAGAAGAATTACAGGGAAATGCAACATATCAAATTAATTTCAATTACGTTTATAATGTTGATAATAATTCAACGTCTGAAGTCATCCTTTATGATCCAAATTCTTCAGACAAAATGTCAACCAGCAATAAGATTTCTAATTGGGCAAATAGTGGTACTTATAAATATTCGTTCTATACTGTATCAATTGATTATATGAATGGTAACCAAAACAGCCAAGGAATTTCTTATGGCTATCATTATTATAAAGATCATGAATTCCCTGGAATGGAAAACATAACAAAATAATAACCATTAAAAAGCAAGTAAAACGTGCAAAAACCCCTCGTTTTACTTGCTTTTCGTTCATTATATTACTACTCATAACGCATATTCTGTCTACCTGTACAAGCACATTTATGCCCTTTTAGTAGAATCGGAGATCGCTAAAATATCTTATACACCTTATTCTTCCCACCAAGATAGTCATTCGAAACACCATCATCTTCATACAATTCAAATGGTTCACAAGTGCCGTTATTATCTGGGAATCTAAGGGCTTTTATGGAGTTATTTTCATTTACAGGAATTACACATCCTTCTTTAACAAATAAAGGAATCTTATAAATTGGAGCATCACAGTCTAGCCATTTACCGCCATCGTATTTCTGACCAGTCCACCAGTCGTACCAGGCGCAATCTACAGGTAAGTAAACTCTACGGATTTTTGGGGTATTTATGGCTGAACCCTGTTTATCGTAATACATAGGTTTTGTTACAGGGCAAACCATAATAGAAGGCCCGAACATAAACTGATCACTTATTTCTACCGTTTTAGGATCATTAAATTGGGTAAAAAGAGGTCTTATAAACTGTTCATCATCCTTCCATACTTTACCTGCAACAGAATAAATATATGGCATGAGCGTATAACGAAGCTTAATAAAATCGGTTATTGCGTTATAAAATACATGAGATTCATCATCAAAAGCCCATGGCTCTCTACGGCAGTCGGTACCATGTGCACGGAACATTGGTAAAAAAGCACCTAACTGCAGCCATCGTGTATATAACTCACGGTAAGAAGGATTTTCTACAGTATTATCATAATCTCCGTTCCAATACCAGTTTATGCCCTTTTTAACAAAAAATCCGCCGATGTCAAAAGTCCAGTATGGAATACCTGAAAGACTAAAATGAAGTGCTGCCAATAGCTGATTTTGTAAAGTTTCCCATGACGCACTTGTATCTCCGCTCCACAAGGTTACTCCATATTTTTGACTTCCTAAAACTCCGCTTCTTGTAAGTATAAGCATTCTTCGTTCCGGAAAATCACTCTTCTGGCCTTCATACATGCCTTTTGCGTGATAGTATCCATAAGTATTTGACTTTTCTAACGGCATTATATCCTGAGCATTTTGTAAGTATTCTGCAAATTGGAGCTCTTCTGGTGGAATTTCGTAGTGGTTCCATTCAGGAGTACTAGGTTCGCTTGAGTCACACCACCAGCTTTCAACACCAAAATTGGATAACCCTTCCCTAGCCTGTTTCCAGTACAGTTCCCTCGCCTTTTTATCAAACGAATTACAGATATTTACACCTGGTAATAAACAGTTATTTTCAAGCATTTCCTTGTAATTCTGACATTTTTCGTCCATGCTTGGCCAGATTGATATCATAAAATGAATGTTATTCTTTGCTAGCGTTTGGATCATTATATCTGGAGTTGGAAAACGAGATTTATCAAAAGATTTTTGCCCCCACATACCGTCTTCCCAGCTTAGCCAGTCAAGAACTATACAGCTTAAAGGTATATCTCTTTTTTTGAATTCAGCAGCTACATTTAATATCTCTTCTTGAGTTTCATAACGCTCCTGAGACTGTACATATCCAAAAGCCCATTTAGGAGGAATGAGCGCTTTACCAGTAATTTGACGAGTACATTTTACAATATCAGATTTTTGCAAAGGCGCAATAAAATAATAATCAAGATAATAATCTGCTGTAGTATAAAAATACGTAGAATCAGTATCACAAAAAATTGAAGGACTTTGAGTAGAAAATAAAACAGAATATCCTTTACTTGAAATAAATGATGGAATAGCAATTTTTTTATTTGCCTGATTCAAATATTGTTTTGTATGACGCAGGTCCCATTTTCCATGTTCACACTGCCCTAATCCAAAAATCTTTTCATCAGCATCAAGCAGAAAATCTAACCTTGTTCTATAAAGTGTTTTATCAAAAGTTTTATCTGCAGCAAGAATCTGTTTTTTTACACCGTCGGCAGTTTTGATTTCCTGGGTTTCAATTTTTCCTGCACTTATAAAAGAATCAAACTTTTCCACATGATGACTATTGTGTGTTTTTTCTGAAAAAAGAAGTGTCTGGACTCCACTGTCTTCCTTTTGAAAAAAACTTACAGAGCTTGTTTCCGGATCAATTTTGCAAATTAAGTGCTTTGTGCATACAGAATAAAAGTTGTCTGATTTTATAAATGTATATTCTGGTTTTGTTGCAGGGGTTAAAAATTCTTCTGCCTGATGAATATCAAAACTTTTTGCTGCAGTAAATGAAACGCGGATAATATCATTATTGAATACTAATACCCTTAAAATCCCAAGTTCAGAAGTAAAATAAATACAGTTTTGTTCCTGTGTACAACTGATAATCTTTGAGTCTTTTGGTTTTATTGGGGTAATCATATTATCCTCTTTTACAGCATTCCAGAGATTTGCTCACTGGTAACAGGTCTGGAAAAATAAAATCCCTGTTGAATATCACAACCCACAGATTTAAGGAATTCACTTTGCTGAGAAGTTTCAACACCTTCGCATAGTGTAGTTATATCAAGCTGATGGGTCATATTGATAATGTTTGAAATGATAACTCTTTCTTTTTTCTGCAGCTCTTCTGACTGTAAAAAGCATTTATCCATCTTGATAATATCAATTGGAAGCTCGCTTAAAAGATACAAAGATGAGTATCCGGAACCAAAATCATCCATAGAAACTTTGAAGCCTAATTCATGAAAAGTGCGGATAAACTTCATTGCTTTTGCTGTATCGGCCATACACACTGTTTCAGTAATTTCAAACTCTATATACTTTGGTGGAATCTTATATTCATTCAAAAGGCTTTTTACATAATTGATTATATCAAGCTTTTTAAAATGCTGACGTGATACATTTATGGAAATTGGTACAACTGCCAGCCCCTGCTGTAATCTTTGAGAAATAAATTTAAATACTTCTCTATACATAAAATAGTCTACTGCAATAATCTGACCGCTTCGTTCAATAATTGGTACAAATTGATCAGGCTGAATAATTGTTCCATCAGGCTTCTTCCAGCGAACAAGGGCCTCTGCCCCACTCACCTTACCTGTCGTTGAATCTATCTTTGGCTGGTAATATGCAACAAGTTCACCATTTGTAATTGCAGAATCTATTGTCGAAAGAATCTCAATTTCATGATTAATCTGAGAAGACATTTCTTCTCTAAAGATTACAACAGATTCTTCTGTATTGTTTTCTCGGGCAATCTTACGAGCAAGGTTGCAGTTAGAAATTACAGTTTCGGCATCGATGTTCGAATTTGCATTTGTAATAAAATAAACACCAGTACAGATTCTAAGACGATTACATTTATATTTTAAACGCAACTCATTTTCAATAAGCATGTTTCTGTTGCAAATCTGCTGGTGCAAAATATCTTCGTCATGAATATCATAAAGACCAACGGTAACCATATTATCAGAAACTACACGTGAACCATACAAAAAGTTTTCTTTGTTACTGCTTAATAATTTAGCGTAATCTGCAAGAAGATCGTTTCCAGTTTTATAACTGTATGTATCATTAAAATATTTAAAATGCTTTATATCGCTGTAATCAATTAAAATTATTTTATCATCTAGATTATCTATAAGAGACTGGAGTTTTGGAACGAATTCCTCATAGCTGTCTAGCCCAGTAAGTGCATCCATGTTATTTACCTCAAACTTTTTGTATTTATAAAATAATTATATATTAGAAAGTTGAATTTTACAAATAAAAAAATCAGGAAATACTAGTTTACTAGTACAGGTCCTTCTTTCTGTAATTGATGCTCATTAATAGGCCCATGCAGGTCATTACGGTAAGTAAAGAAGAACCACCATAAGACAAGAAAAGCAAAGGAATACCGGTAATAGGCATTATACCCATAACCATTCCCGTATTAATAAAGAAATGGAACGTTATCATGCCAAATACACCAGAAGCTATATAAGTGCCGTAACGGTTTGGACAATGTCTGATAATCATAAGAATGCGCACAAAGATTGCAAGATAAATCAGGAATACAATACAGCCGCCAACAAATCCAAACTCTTCTGAAAGGATACTGAAGATAAAGTCTGTACTCTGCTGAGGCAAGAATCGGTAATGGCTTTGTGTTCCGTTTAAGAAGCCCTGTCCAAAAGGTCCGCCTGCACCAATGGCAATTTTTGACTGAATGATATTCCATCCGGAACCAAGCGGATCTTTATAAGGATTCATAAATACTATAAGACGTTTAATCTGGTAATATTTTAAAACCTTAGAGAATGCAAGTGAACCAATAAGTGAAAATGCAAGAATAGAAAAACAATACGAAATCCAGATCATGTAACTTGGAAAGTGAAAATACTTTCGTAAGATAAGACTAACAGATGCAATGAACGACGCTGTAAAAATAAGAATGATTCTAAATTTTGGAGTTGTTAAAATTGAAATTACAGAATAAGGATGTGCTGCAATTTCACTGTTCCAAACCGGAAGAATTGCAAAAACAATTGTTAAAAGTCCAAACGCTAAAACATAAATGATATATCGCAAAGGGACATCTGCTACAAAGCACATAAAAAGGAAAATTGGAATATAAACGCTTGCAGTTCCCATATCAGGCTGGATTAAAATTAAGCCCATTGGAAGCATCATAATTCCAGTTGCAACAATAAAGCGTTTCAGAGGATTTTCATTTTTACTGTTATCAAGGTACCTGGCAAGATATAATATAAAAAAGACTTTTCCAAACTCCGAAGGCTGAATACCAAACTCACCTATTCCAATCCAGCTTCGTGCCCCATTTACAAGACGTCCAAATAATCGTGTATAAATTAATACAAGAATAAGCGCCAGATAAAACCATGGAGAAATACTTTCAAGGCGGCGGTAATCATAGATTGTCATGATTATTAGAAACACAAAACCTATTGCTGCCCATATAATCTGTTTTTTATATTCGTTTGTAACAGAAATCCCTTCGGAGTTAATACTCGAAGAATAAATGAACATTATGCCCATTGTAACAAGGATTGCAATTGCGAGAATCAAAAAATAATCAAACATAGATAATACTTTATTTTTCATCTGCAACCCTCCTACTCCATTCTCGAATGATTTGTATTCTGCTGATTTATTAAATATTCAAATCCAAGTGTGTGAATTGATTCTTCAAAATTCTGATTTGCAAAATATCCCTGGATAATAATGTTTGTACAATAAGGTGCCCACCATTCCCATTTATTGCAGGCTTCAACAATTGTTGCAACACAAATACGGTCTTCTGGAGGAGCATCATAAGGAGCATAAGCAACAAGCCATGAGTGCCAGCTCTGATCATTTTTTCTGTTAGGATTACTGTAAGGTTCAACTTCGGCAGTACCAGTTTTACAGGCAATCTTAACAATTTTATTATTCATAGGATACTGAGGAGTACCGTCTGTAACTGTATAACGAAGAGCTTCCTGAATTTCTTTCCAAACAGATTTATCGATTGTTGATTCTGTAAGAACAGAAGGCTTTACTTCCTGGATTATTTCATCAGAAACAGGATCACGAACTTCTTTTAATAAATGAGGCTTGTAAATAACACCTTCGTTACTAACCATTGCGATCATGTTTGCAAGCTGAAGCGGTGTTGCTTCCATGTAGCCCTGTCCAATGGAACAAGACATTGTGTCTCCACCAACCCACTTTTCGTGATATTTTTTTTGTTTCCATTCTGCTGTTGGAACAAGACCAGAAACCTGACTTGGCAAATCTATCTGAGTGCTCTGACCAAAACCAAATTCCTTTGCGTATGACGCAATCTTTTCAATACCAAGATAATCACGACCAATTGTCCAGTAATAAACGTCGCACGATTGAGCCATGGCATTTTTAAGATCAAGCCAGCCGTGTCCTGAATGCAAGTGACAGTGGAAGGTTCTGCCACCATAAAGCATCTTACCTTTACATTCAATTGTTTTAGAAGACGGAAATGCCTTTTCCTGAAGCATGGCCGCACTCATAACAATCTTAAAAGTAGATGCCGGTGGATACGATATTTGAACTGCACGATTAATAAGCGGCTTAGAAGAATCATTTAAGAGCTTTGCATAAAGGTTAGAAGCATCATCAGAAGTAAAAAGGTTTGAGTCAAAGTTCGGATATGATACCATTGCAAGAATTTCACCCGTAGCAGGTTTTAGAACCACGCTCGCCCCTACTCGTTTTCCAAGCGAATCTTCTACAAGCTGTTGAACTCTTGAATCAATTGTAAGTACAAGCTTCTTGCCCATTTCCGGAGGTTCTACAATCGGTGTATCTGAAATAATTCTTCCGTGAACATCTACAGTTGCAAGTTCACGGCCCGATTTTCCCTGTAAAAGTTCATCGTATTGTTTTTCAATTCCAGTCTTACCAACAACACTTGTATTTGTATATCCCTTGTTGTAAAGAACAGTCATTTCGTCTTTATCAATATCACCTACATAACCAATGATGTGTGAAAGTGAAAGTGTTGTATAAGTGTAATTTCTTACAGGCTTTGAAACCCATGAAACTCCGGGTAAATCATTTTTATTTTCTGCAATATTTGAAATGATGCTGAACGGAACGTTTGTCCTTACCTGAATTGTTGAATAAGAACGGCGTACATTTTTTGGGATTCTTGCATCAATCTGTGATTTTGGTATTCCAAGATATCCTGCAAGCTTGACCATTACTGTGTCATATTTTGAAGAAGGTATTTCTCCAGGAGTAACTTCAACAGCAAAAGAATCGTTGTTTGTTACTAATGCCATGTCTGCATTGCGGTCATAAATTTCTCCACGAGATGCAGGCAAAGTACTTATCTGGCTTGAAATTGTTTTTGACTGAATTTTGTATTCTTCACCATTTGTAATCTGCATTGAAAAAAGACGGAATACATAAATTACAAAAGCAAAACATGTTATAAAAAAGAGAATTATGACTTTTCCATTTTTTGATATGTTGTTTTGCTGGCCGTTAATCATTATCAATCATATCCTTAGTATCATGAATAGATAGCTGTGGTCTGAAGAACGAAAGGAACTTAAATACCACAGGAGCCAGAATTATGTTTGCACAAAATTCAAATAAAAATTCATAAGATATGATGCTGTAAATATTAAGCGAAAGACGCGGGAAGAATAATGAAATTAAAAAGATTAAAAGCTTTTTAGTAAGTGTTGCAATTCCAACAGAGGCCATTGGAATTACTAAACCAGAAATTATAATTGTGTTTGAAAAAAGTCCTGTTATATATCCAATTATTGTTCTGAATACACAGTTAAAGCCAAATGGAACGCCTGTTATAAAATCAAGGAATAAT
>JBGVAV010000147.1:0-8055 GCA_045224915.1 Treponema sp. | reverse complement strand
GAAGCTCCATCCGAAGAACCAGCCCCTGCCGCTGCCGAGGATGATTTCTTTATCAATAAGAGCGTTCTGCCAGATGACCCTGATATTCCAGATTTAAGCAATCTTGATGAAATGATTAAGATGGCCGGGTTGTAATTTTTCTGGTGTGAAATAGGAGGAAGAAAGTTATGGAACAGATTACAATTACAGAAAAAGACGGTGCAAACTATCACTTATACGAACTTGAAGGCGCTTTGAATGCCTATACACTTGGTGAATTCCAGGACACACTTTACGATGCTGTTCAGAAAAACAATATCGTACTTGATATGTCCCGCTTAATCGAACTTGATGCTTCCGGCATTGGCCTTTTAATGGCAGCCTTCAACGACAGTGAAGAAGCCGGCCACAAGCTCTACTTCATGACCATGTCAAATGAAGCCGACAAAGCCATAGCCGCCACTGGTTTTAAGTATGTCTTTAATTTGATAAACTCCGTCACGGAAGTTAAATAATGTGTAAGGCCGCTGGCGGCCGGTGTTAAATAGCAAACCGTTAAAAAAATTGCGAAAGCAATTTTTAGGTTTACAAATTTACTTAAAAATTACATATTTCTTTTGCTTTTGCTTCTACAGCGTCTGCAAGTTTGTTTATGTCGTTCTGGTTTTCTGTGATGATTTTTACAAAGACCGAACCAGCAACAATTGCTTCAACAGTAGAGGCAAGGGCTTTTGCCTGTTCTCCGTTTGAGATTCCAAATCCACCATATACTTTTGAACCGCCTTCTTTTACTTTTTCCAGAAAATCCAAAGTGTTTTTATCTATCGTAGTATTTGTTCCTGTAATACCAGTTCGGAGTGCTGCATAAATATATGGAAACCTTGCGTGTGCAAGTTTTGAAAGTCTCTCTGGGGACATACTTGGAGCCGCAACCGGAATGTTTTCCATGTTGTTAGCGCGACAGGCTGCAGTTAATCCTTCATCATTATCAAAGGGAAGGTCAGGAATTATCATACCGGTAACGCCAGCTTGGGCAGCGCGCTTGCAAAAGTTTTCAACTCCTGGTGTGTAGACAAGAGATCCGTAACTCATAAGGTAGATTTTTACTTGAGGAAATTCCTGATGTAGTTTTGAAATGAAAGCCAGACCATCAGCTGTGCGATAATTGCGTTGTAACACTTTTGTACATGCTCCCTGAATTGCTGGTCCGTCTGCACTCGGGTCACTGAATGGAAGCTGGATTTCAAGAATATCAGCACCACCTTTAACAAGGGCACGAGCTGCTGTAAAAGCAATTTCGTCTGTAGGGTAACCTGCAACAAGATGGCTCATTAATTTTATTTTTGACATAATTTTCTCCTACTCGTGAATTTCTTTGTTATTTTCAAGGCGTTCAATTTCTGCATGAAGGAAGCTCAGCCATTCTTCCCGGCGGAATACAGGACAGGTGATGAAAACATCCTTGTCGCCTCGGCCACTCATATTAATAATGATTGTCTTATCTTTTGGAAGGGTTGGTGCAAGCTTTATTGCCTCGGCTCCCGCGTGAGCACTTTCCATTGCAAATAAAACTCCTTCATTACGGGCAAAAAATTTAACAGCATTCAAAGCTTCTTCATCTCGTGCGTATGTGAACTCTATGCGTCCCTGTTTTCCAAGATTTGCCAGCTGTGGTCCAATTCCGCAATAATCAAGTCCTGCAGAAATTGAACGGGTAGGGATTGCCTGGCCATCTTCGTCTAAAAGAAAGCGAGATTTATAGCCGTGCATAATTCCGTCGCGGCTTGCTTTGCCGCTCATACGTACTGCATTCTGACCTATTCCGTCTCCAATTCCGCCGGCTTCTACACCGATGAGTCGTGGGCTTGGCTTATCTATAAAGGGTGCAAAAAAGCCTATTGAGTTTGAGCCGCCGCCTACACAGGCAATAAGGGCTGCTACATCAAGCTTGCGTGCAGCAATCTGTTCTTCTACTTCACGGCCAATTACACTCTGGAATTCGCGTACCATATCCGGAAAAGGGGCGGGGCCAAGTGCGCTTCCTAAAACGTAATGAGTTGTATCAGGATTTGCTGCCCAATCCCGCATTGCTTCGTTTACTGCATCTTTGAGTGTGCGGCTTCCAGAAGTTACAGCATGGACCTTTGCTCCATAAAGCTCCATTGAAGCAACGTTTGGCTGCTGGCGTCGAACATCAACTTCTCCCATATAAACAGTACAGTCGAGTCCAAGCTTAGCACATGCCGCTGCTGTTGCAACTCCATGTTGGCCGGCTCCTGTTTCTGCAATTATGCGTTTTTTACCCATGCGTTTGGCCAGCAGACACTGACCTATTGCATTGTTTATTTTGTGGGCGCCTGTGTTTGCAAGTCCTTCCAGTTTTATGTAAATCTGAGCGCCACCTAAGAGTTTTGTTGCAGTCTGGGCAAAAAGAAGTGGGGTTTCTCGTCCTATGTAATCGCGTTGGATTGTTTTGAGCTCCTGTAAAAATTCTGGGTCGTTCATAGCTTCGTGAAAAGCCGTTTCAAGCTCATCAAGCGGGCGGCGCAAAACTTCTGCAACATATTTCCCGCCAAAGGTATCAAAAAATCCCTTATCTGAATGTATCATAATTCCTCCATAAGTTTTTGCAATTTATTGTGATTTTTTATTCCCGGGGTTTCAGAGTTTTCAATTCCTCCTGAAACGTCGATTAGTTCGGGATGATTTTGTTCAATTAAAGCTTGTACATTCTCAGGGGTAATTCCTCCTGCAAGCCATTTTACTTCATAGATTGTTTTGAAAGACTGTGGCTGGCCGGCTGTTTTTGTAAGTGTTTTTGAATCTAAAAGGACACGAAACTCTCCTTTAGAAACAAGCTTTTCGTATTCTTCAAGACTGTCGGTTGCAAAAAAATGCGGTAGTTCAAGCAGTTCTTGTGGCACTTGTTCGTAGGGAATTTTATGAAATTGAACTACATCAAAAATACCGTGTTTCACATATTTAATTGCAGCCTTTGCTTCTTCGCTTTCTAGATCTACAATTACGGTTATCTTTTTAGTGTTAAGTCTGTCTAACTGTGGAAGCAGCTTTTCTAACCGGTCTTCGCGTGTAAGGCTTCGTGGAAATGCATCTGCAAAAATGAATCCAAGAAATGTTGCTCCCATTTTTTCTGCAAACAGTGCATCTTCAATTCTTGTGAGACCACAGATTTTTGCTGGAGTCTTTTTTTTCTGTGAAAGACCAATGGCAAAATCTTTCCAGAATTCACAATTGGCTGTTGGAGTAGTAGTTGTGAATGCTTTTACAAGTCCTTCTCTAAGTTCAGGATTTTTTGCAGCGGCTTCGCCAAGTAAAAGTCCTGTAAAACCAAGAGCTCCTACAGATGCTGCACATTCATAATTTGTAACTCCGCTTTCAAAAACAACCCGTGCATTGTCTCCCATAATATTTTTGATTTTCTGAAGCATCAGAACCGGACGGAGTAAATCAATTTTGAATGTAGCAAGGTCACGACTGTTTACTCCACAAACTATATAATTGTTATCTACAGCTAACGAAACTGCACGAAGCTTTTCTAGATCTTGTTCTGTTCGCACTTCTACAAGACTTGTCATTCCGTGTGCGGCTGCATCTTTTGCCATTTGTACGATAGTGTTTGTATCAAGGATTCTTGCAATCAATAAAACTGCATCTGCACCTGCCCGGTATGAAATTTCAATTTCTTCTGCTGTCAAAAGGAAATCCTTTCGTAGCACAGCGGGAAGTAGAGTTCCTTTTTGGGATTCAAGCTTGTCTATGCTGCTGCATACATTTATAAGGTCATCAAGAGTTCCCTTAAAATAATTTGTTTCTGTAAGACAGCTGATTGCAGCGGCACCTGCTTTTGTATAAGAACAGGCAGTTTGTCCGGCATCGAGTTTTGGAGAAATGTCACCCTTACTTGGAGAAGCACGCTTTATTTCGAGAATAACTCCTTTTTGTGTAAGAAACTTATGCACAGGTCGCTGGCGTTCTTTTGGAATATCAAAACCAAAGTTTATGCCAAGCTCTTCAATATCCTGTTTACGTTTCTCAACTATTCTTGTTAGAATATCACTCATAAAAAACTCCGGTTTTATGCCGCTAACTCTTCACTAACTTTCTGGATTTCCTGAAGCTTTGCAAGAGTCTTGCCGCTGTCCAAGGCCTGGAGTGCCATGTCATAGCCTTCTTTTAAGGTCTTTGCTTTTCCGCTTAAATAGAGAAGGGAACCTGCATTCAAAGCAACTGCGGAGCGAATTGTTGCACGTCCTTTTCCATTCAAAACATCAATAGCAAGTCGTGCGTTATCGGCACCGTTGCCTCCTTCAAGCTCATCGACATTTGCGCTGATAATTCCAAATTTGGCAGGATCAATTACATAGCGATATTCTCTTCCATCTTCATTAATCTGGAAAACGTCTGTAGGCTGGCATGGAGAAATTTCGTCAAAACCATCGCGGCTGTGAATTACCATTACGCGTTTTGCTCCAAGTGCTTTTGCTGCTCTGGCATAATCAGGCATCAAATCTTTACTGTAAACACCAAGAACTTCGTATTCTGCACCTGCTGGATTTAAAAGAGGTCCAAGAACATTAAAGATAGTTTTAATTCCAAGGGCCTTTCTTACTGGAGCTGCAAAACGCATTGCAGAGTGATATACAGGAGCCATCAAAAATCCAAAACCTGTTTTTGTAACAAGTTCTGCTGTTTTTTCCGGTTCAGCCATAATTTTAATTCCAAGATTTTCAAAAAAGTCTGCAGCCCCGCTTTTAGAAGAAACTGCTCTGTTTCCGTGTTTTGCAACCGGCTGACCACAACTTGCCGCTACAAGTGCAGACATAGAAGAAATATTAAAGCTTCCTTTTCCGTCGCCACCTGTTCCTACAATTTCTGCAAGTCCGTTTGCTGTAATTGGAAGTGGGGTCTTTTTCTTTAATAAAGCTTCTGCACAACCAGCCATTTCTTCTGCTGTAGGAAGTCCTCGTGCAGACATTGCTGTAAGAATTGCGGCTGTTGCTTTTTCGTCCATTGTTCCATCGGTAAGGTTTTCCATAAAGAAAGAGGCCTGTTCGCGGCTCAAAGGCTTTTTCTCGTCAATAATCTGGCGAAGATAATCGGCTACAGGAAGATTGTCACGTCTGTAATTTAAGAAGGCTTTGAAGAGCTGTTCGCAATATGAACTTGCAATACTTTCGGGATGGAACTGAACTCCTTCAATAGGCATTGTCTTATGTCGGATTCCCATAATGTCTCCATCCTTTGCGCGGGCTGTAATTTCAAAGTCACTGTTGAGTGTTGATTCATCAATTACAAGGGAATGATAGCGTGTGAATTTTGCAGTCTTTCCTATGGTGCGGAAAATACCGCGTCCGTCCAGATCAATGTCTTCTACAATTCCGTGTCTGATGAATTTTGCACCAACTATTTTTGCACCAAAGGCTTCGCCAATTGCCTGATGTCCAAGGCAGATTCCAAGAATTGGAATTTTACCTGCAAAATATTTGATTGCTTCAATGCTTATTCCGGCACTTGTTGGATTTCCTGGTCCCGGTGAAACAATGAGTTTTGAAGGCTGAAGAGCAGCAAGTTCTTCTACACTTGCTTCATCATTTCTTACAACTTTAATTTCTTCTTTTGTAGCACATTCAAGTGCCTGTACAACATTAAATGTAAAACTATCGTAGTTATCAATTACTAAAATCATATAAATCTCCTTACTTAGTTAATGTATCTATAAGTGCGCCAAGCTTTTCGCAGGTTTCGGTGAACTCTCGTTCAGGTTCGGAATCATAAACAATTCCGCCTCCTGCCTGAAGGTTCCAGACCTTTCCCTGTCGCAAGGCACATCGGATTGAAATACAAAAATCCAGGTCGCCGTTTGGCTGAATATAACCAACTGCTCCCGCATAAAAACGACGCTTTGTTTTTTCAAGCCTGCTTAAGATTTGCATTGCACTGATTTTTGGAGCACCGCTTACTGTTCCTGCCGGGAAAGAAGCTCGGAGAACTTGAATAGGTTTTACTCCTTTTTTTACAGTTCCTTCTGTTGTACTTACAAGGTGAATTACATGGCTGAAAAGTTCACATTCCATATATTGTGAAACTTCAACGCTTCCTCGTTCACAAACACGTCCAAGATCATTGCGTGCCAGGTCTACAAGCATAAGATGTTCTGCCTGTTCCTTTGGGTTATTGCGAAGTTCAATTTTGAGTTTTTCATCTTCGGCTTCGCTTTTACCGCGTCTTGTTGTTCCCGCAATTGGATGAATAATAGCTTTTCCATTTCGAACTCGTACAAGGCTTTCTGGTGAGGCTCCAGTAAATTGAAAATCACCAAAATCAATATAAAAAAGATATGGGGAAGGATTTACTTTACGAAGCTTTCCATAAACAGCAAGAGCTTCGGCTTCACATTCAATCTGAATACGGCGGCTTGGTACTGCTTGAATAAGGTCTCCCGCAATAATATGCTTTTTAAGTTCTGTTACTTTCTTAATATATTCTGTTTTTGATTCTTCCTGGTCGGTAATCATTTTGTATTTGAAGGTCTGGTTTTCTTCTTCTACATATGAAAAGTCCATGTCATTCATGCGTTTAAGGATTTTTTCCATGGTAGCTGCAAGATCAATTTCATGTTCATTGTAGTTGAGGCCGAAAATGTGAATTTTTTCTGTAAAGTGATCAAAAATTATGTAGATGTGCCCTACAATAAAAAGACTTTCAGGAATATTAAGATCATCTTTTTGTTCAAAAAAATTGATGTTGTCGCAGCGTTTAGCAAATTCATAACTTAAATATCCAAGTCCACTTGCTGGAAGGGGCAGGTCATTAAGGGGTCGGCCTGGTGGTAAAACATTTTCGCTTGCAATATAAAGAAGTGCATCAAGAATATCAGGAGTTTTTTCACGACCAAGTGCATCAAGGCTTTTTTCTCCCTGCATTGCTGCATACATATCAAAGGATTTTTCTGTTCCGTTTATGATGAGGGAGATTCTTTCTTCATCCTGTTTGATTTTGAAGGCTTCTTCTGTCATCAAAATTGAATAACGTTCACGGCCTTTTGCAAAGCTTGCCGATTCCAAAATTGCTTTTGCGCCGATTTTCTTTGCAAGGTGATAAGGTGTGTAGCGCGAGTTGGAAACGCATTTATATGTAAAGTCTGTTCGTTTGTTCATACTGTTCCTCTTAAATATTATTTATATGTTTCTATTTATAGAAACGTGTTACTATATAAAGAAACATACAGCATAGGCATGTTTCTGTCAATAGTAACGAATATAATAAATTGTTATATTTGGAATTTGGGTAAAAAAAAATCCCTTCTTGGATAGAAGGGATTTCTTAAATGGATTGCTTCGTCATTGCGAGCCCGTAGGGCGTGGCAATCCACGTTTATGAATACATTACTTCACAACAATATTCACTAACTTATTAGGCACGACAATTGTTTTAACAACTTCATGTCCATCAGTAAACTTCTTTACACCGTCGAGGGTAAAGACTGTTGCTTTAAGTTCTTCCTGGTCGGTGTTTGGAGCTGCCATGAACTTGTCGCGGAGCTTGCCGTTTACCATTACTACAATCTGAACTTCGTCATCCTTTGCAAAGTCGGCATTTACTGTAGGCCATGGTTCGTAAGCGATTGTCTTTTTGTTGCCGAGCTTCTGCCAGAGCTCTTCGCCAAGGTGTGGTGCGTAAGGTGAGAGAACCTTTACAAAGTCTGCCCACATTGCCTTTGGAACTTCAGGCAGCTTGCTTACTTCGTTTATGAAAATCATCATCTGGCTTATAGCTGTGTTGAAGTTTAATGTTGCAGTATCATCAGTTACCTTTTTGATTGTCTGAGCAAATGTCTTGCGGGCAGAAATCAAAGCTTTGTCTTCGAGTTTGCCTGTAATATCAATGTCGCTCATTGGCTTTTCACTTACAGCCCAAACTTTTTCGAGGAAGCGGTGAATACCAACGATACCCTGTGTTGCCCAAGGCTTACTCATTGTAAGAGGTCCCATGAACATTTCGTACATACGAACAGAGTCTGCACCGTATGCTTTAATTTCATCATCAGGGTTTACA
>JBGVAV010000146.1:0-2638 GCA_045224915.1 Treponema sp. | reverse complement strand
TACTGTCGGTGCGCCAGGTTATATTGTTTTGTGTGAGATAATCTTCAATTTCTGTGCGTTCAATATCAAGCAGCGGGCGAATATATTTTCCACGAACTTGTGGAATGCCTGCTGCAGAATCTGTGCCTGCCCCCTGCAAAAAACGCATGAGCAGAGTTTCAAGCTGATCATTTTTATTATGCGCAAGGCAAAGACATTTTAGTTTATTCTGTTCAATAAATTTATCAAAAGCTTCATAGCGAAGTTCACGGGCAGCCGCTTCAATTCCAATTGATTTTTGTTCTGCAAGAGCTGCAACCTGCCCTTTTTCTAATTCATGCACTGTAAGTTCAACATCATAACCCTGATTTTTAAGAGACTGGCATAACTGTTTTACAAAGTCTACATCGCCGCAGGTTTCGCTTTCCTGTCTTATATAATGATTTACAGTGATTACTTTCAGGGGAATAGAATGAGGTTTAAGTAAATGACAAAGAGAAACAAGAAGGCTTACAGAATCGGCACCGCCAGAAACAGCCGCTCCGATTATTCCGCCATCATGAGAAACATTTGGAAGATGAATATGGCAATTAAACAGGCCTTCACGAACCAGATCTTCAAAGTCAGACATCCACACACCTCAAAAAAAAATCACGGAGCCAAACCTAAGCATGACATCCGTGATTTTTCTGTTACCTCTAGTACAAAATTAGCGTGCTGGAGAAACTGTTACCAAAGGAAGTTCCTTGTCGGTAAGTACTTCAACAGAAGCAGGAAGCTCAAGGTCTTTTACGCGAAGAGCTTCGCTAACGTTAATTTTAGAGATGTCGGCGATGATTGTCTCAGGAAGATCAGCGATAGCAGCCTTTACTTTAATCTGGTTGTTGCGTTCTTTCTTGAAACCACCCTTTAATACGCCGGCAGGTGTTCCAGAATAATGAACTTTGATATTCATTACCAATTTTTCGTCTGCTGCAGGTACAAAGAAATCTGCATGAAGAACTTTGTCGGTACGGATATTGTACTCAGTATCCTTAATCAAAGCCAAATTTTCTTTGCCGTCTACGACAAGATTGATTGAAGTTGATGGAGTTACAGTTCTCCAGATTTTGTTGAATTCAACTTCATTTACTTCGAGCATTGTAGCCTCGCCCTTATCATTGTACATAACGGCTGGGATACTACCTACTTCTCGAAGTTTTTTAGCAGCTGTTTTTCCAGAAACAGTTCGAACTTTTGCATTCAATGTCTGCTTACTCATTTCTTAAAGCTCCTTATATCCTTTAAAATGATTTTTTTTGGTTGCCAACCCGATAAACTACCGGAAAAAAGCAACCTTTACTTCTCCACCCAGGATTCGAACCCGGACTCTAAGCACCAAAAGCTCGTGTGCTACCATTACACCAGCGGAGAAAGGCAATGTATCATAATCAGTCAGCTTCCCCGCCAACCTCAACATGACCAGCTTCATACTCTGCAATAATTTTATCTTGCAGCTCCGATCTGAACTCAGGACTAATTGGATGAGCTACATCCTTATACTCCCCGTTCGCGGTTTTTCTGCTAGGCATAGCAATGAACAACCCGCTCTTTCCTTCAATAATCTTTACGTTGTGTACTACAAAGCAGTTGTCAAAAGTTACTGTAACATAAGCACGTAACTTGCCTTCATCTTCGACTTTGCGAATTCTTAATTCTGTAATTTGCATAGTCTCTTCCTCCAAAAACTTTTTGTTTTTTACAGCAAACGTACAAGAGCACAATTCCAGGTTGCAGCAAGCAGTTTCATATTAGTTTTTGCTCGTTGCTTTGATGTAAAAACACCATATAATGTAGAACCTGATCCCGACATATCGCAAAAATCGGCCCCACATTTTTTTAACGTACCCAACGCGCTACTCAAATCACTGTAAACACCACAAAGCGAAGGAGTAAACGTATTTTTGAAGCGCCATTCAGAAGGATTTTTTTTGTATTCTTCTTCAAGCTCTTCTAAAATTACAAAATCATTATCAATTCCACTTTCAAGATACTTATCAACAAGCTGGTAAGCCTCTTTTGTAGAACTGAATATTTCAGGAAACACAAGAACAAGATATAAATCTCTTCTAGATGGAATCTTCTTTATTACTTCACCACGACCAGAAACAAGGGCACAACCTGTTCCGTCCTTATCGCAATGCATAAAGAAAAAAACATCGCTTCCTGTTTTTGATGCAATGTAATCAAGCTGCTTAGCATCAAGATTAACCCTGCATATTTTTGACAGCACCCTTATGAGCGCAGCCGCATCAGAAGATCCACCGCCTAGTCCGCCTCCTGCTGGTATTCCTTTTTTTAAGTTTACGACCACCCCTGGTACCTTAACACCTGCAACGCTGCAGAAGGCATCATATGCATTAGTGAGAGTGTTCTGTAAAGGGAGTTTCAAGGAATTACATTCGACGAAACAGCCAGTTGATTCTGATAAAGTCACCTCCAATTCGTCGTACAAATCAACCGTCTGAAATATACTTTCAATACTATGATAACCATCAGTCCGACAGGGAAGCACCCGCAGATTAAAATTTACCTTGGCATAAGCCCTTTCAGTAAAGTTTTTCATCAGCATTTTATATTATACTAATTTTCAAACTGTTGTCAAACAGAATGGCTTAAC
>JBGVAV010000145.1:0-3518 GCA_045224915.1 Treponema sp. | reverse complement strand
TGCGGCCGGAGATTTGAACGCAAACGGTATAAACGAAGTTGCTTTGATGAACGGAAATACTGCTGCAGCAAAATGCCTGGCTTATGCTCAGATAACTCCGAGCGTTAATGTAACTTCTGCAGACAGTTTACAGATTGACTGGCAGATTACTGTAAGCGGTTCATGATATGAGTAACTCGATTGTTGGAAATACTGGAACACCTCAAGAAATTCTTTCCTGGTATGAAGTCGAAGTTGATGATGATGAATACGAGGAAATGGAAGGTGAACTTGTTGATGAAGAATCTATTTTTACCTACAGAGGAATTGTTCCTAAAAACTCAAATTCAACAACCGTTACAATATACTTTTATTATTATGCTCCAACTTCTTCATGGTACTGGGATTATTACTATGGAGATCCATATAAACCGGTAATACCTGTTGTATTTGCTGCTAATTCTAACTGGCAGCTTACTCAGTGTCTTAATGCTTCTTTTGCTGAAGTTTCATTTACCGGACAAGCTAATGGCTGGAAAGCTTTGAATGTAACTTTAACTCGAAAGCTTGTTCAGGGAGAAAGAATTGTATTTGGAGTTTATTCAGATTTACATGGCTATACAGGAACAGGAGAAGTAGAAGATCCTGATACAACGATGAGTTACTTTTACTGGAGCCGTGCAAGTCGCAGAGATTATGCTTCGGCAATTGCTTATGTAAGTTCACCGGATTATATAAGCCGACAGAGATGTATTTTTTCTGATTTTGAATTATGTCTTTATCTGCAATATGAAAATGAGCCGGATGGATTTTTATATACAAGGTCTGTGATTGGGAACATAGGAGCATCTGGAGTTTTTACCGGGAGAAGTCTTGGTGTAAAAAGAAATATGATAAATACTGCAGCTTTGTCTGATTCATCTTTAAGAAGACTTACAAAAGTAATTTTAAAAACCGGAAATGCAGGCTTAAGTGATTCGGTACAAAAGCTTTTGCTGATACTTCGAAACTGTTTTAGTGGTTCAGTGGCATCTGATTCTTTAGAGTTGGAAGCAGATTATAAAAGAACGATTGATATCTTTGTTGAAAATGAAGAGCACGTTAGCAGACTTGGAGAAAGCTTTCGCAGTTTTGAAGATGAGGTTTTTATAGATGAGCTTCCTTTTGCTTCTCGTCTTTTCTTTCGTGCGGTTGAAAGTATTATGAGTTTTTGGGACTGGCTGCGCGGAAAAATCAGGGAAGCAAATAATGTGGTGACTTTGTTCTGTCCGATTGCGACAGAGATTGAACTGGAGTGCAGGATATGAAAAGAATTTATAAAAACAAATCAAAGCTTCGTTTATTGATTGATACTAAGTGTGATTTATCAGGATATGAAACTGTTTTGATTATGGCAAAAAAGCCGGATAACACTGAGGTTAGTTTTCCTGCAGTTGTAAAAGATATAGAGAATGGAATCATCTTTTATGATGTTCAGACTGAGGATGATTTAGATGTGGCTGGCTTGTGGACCTTCTGGCCTTCGGTAACTTTTGATGATGATAGGACTGCCTGCGGTCGAGCTGTAAAAGTATTTGTTTATGATGAAGGTAGATAATTATATTCCCATTGAATTATGTCATGAGGCTAAAGACTTTATTAAAGAGATTTCTGGTGATGTTTTGATTTTTAATCAGTTCCGGAAACTTGAAAAAAATATCAGTGAAGAAGCCTTAAAGTTTGCGGCCTGGTGGGAATTTGGACGATATCTTGATAACAGACATTCGCTTGTTTTGTTATATGAAAATATTATGACAATTTATGAGACTGTCGGAAAATACGAAGTTATGAATGGATTTGATCAGCTTCAGTTCAAGCTGATTTTATTTTACAGGCTGCTTAAGAAACATGGGATGATAGATGAATAATAAAGAAATATCTGAAAAAGAACAGCTCGCAATAGAAGAACTTAGCCGGGACCTGCGTGCCAATAAGTTTGTTACCGGTGAAATGCAGTTTACCGATGTTACGAACTGCGACTATTTTCTAAAAGCTTATGGTGATATTATCCGCTATTGCATTACCTGGAATAAGTTTCTTTTCTGGAATGGGACCAACTGGGATATTGATACTCGCGGCCGTGTTGCAGAACGCTGTAAAAAGTTTGTTCATAAAATGTACCGCGGTATGCGTTATATTACTGACCGCCAGCTGGAAGCTGCCTTCGAAAAGCATCTGATTAAAAGTGAAAGCTTCCGCCGCATTCAGGCTTTGGAAGGACTTTTGAAAATCAGTGAGGAAATCAAGGTTGAAGATTTTGAGCTGGACCGGGATAACTATCTTTTTAATGTTGAAGGCTGGACTCTTAATCTTAAGAATGGCAGGTCGAAAGTTCCTAATGCAAAAGATTTGATAACTAAGAAAAGCCGCTTTATCTATGAAAAAGATGCTGACTGTCCTGTATGGAAAATGTTTTTGATGCAGATTTTCAATAAGGATTTGCAGCTTATCCGCTTTATTCAAAAAGCTATGGGCTATGCTTTGAGTGGCGATGTAAGCGAACAGTGTCTTTTTATTTTATGGGGAACAGGTGCCAACGGCAAATCAACTTTCTTAAATGTAATGCTTGAGCTCTTTGGAGATTATGCTTTGAGCACAGGTATTGAAACCTTTATGAAAAAGAACTCTGAACAGAGCAATGATATTGCACGTCTTAAGGGAATGCGGCTTGTCACCACAAGTGAAATTGAACAAGGCCGACAGATTAGTGAAAGCCTTATTAAAATGGTAACCGGTGAAGATGCACTTACTGCCAGGTTCCTGTATGGCGAGTATTTTTCTTTTAAGCCGACATTCAAGATTTTTATGGCAACAAACCATAAGCCGAAAATTCGTGGAGCTGATAACGGAATCTGGCGTCGTATCAAGATGATTCCTTTTACCGTGACTATACCACCTGAGCAGAGAGATAAGAACCTGACTGAAAAACTGATTGCAGAAAACTCCGGAATCTTAAACTGGCTTTTAAAAGGCTATGCAATGTGGAAGAAGGAAGGACTTGAAGAGCCTCCGGCTGTTAGAGAAGCAAATGAAGAATACAGAATGGATATGGATAGTGTTGGAACTTTCGTGACAGACTGCCTTGAGCTGGATGCCTCTTTACAATGGCGGCTTCCTACAAATATGCTTTATCAGACTTATATCAAATGGTGCAACAAAAACAATGAGCGTATTATGAGCCAGAAATGGCTTGGTATGAGAATGAGTGAGAAAGGATTTAAGCGTGTTATCACAAATGGACAGCGGCTCTGGTGCGGGCTGGCTGTGAAGATGCAATGGAAATAGCTTATTGCGAAAGGCTCTCCCCGAAGCAGAGGGCGTGAGAGTTGGACATCGGAGAGAGTTTGGAGGCTGATTACAAGTGAAAAAAAAAGGGATTGCTATAAAAACAATCCCGTGGTAGCGACCTCAGATGTTTTTTTGCAATAGTTTTTCCAGAAAATTTGCAACAAAATTCCAATAAATTTGCAGATGGAATTCCTTGGAATTTGCATCTGCAA
>JBGVAV010000144.1:0-6680 GCA_045224915.1 Treponema sp. | reverse complement strand
AGCAATACCTAAGGCTCCAAGAGCAAGACATGCAAACTTTATAACAAGCGCAAACCAGATATTCTGGTAAACTATGCCAAGACATTTGCGCGAGATTTTATTGCCTTTGAAATCACAAAATAAAAATAGTATGATTAGACACTAGATTACCATGTAAGTACTCTAAATTGCAAACAGGTTGTTAATTATGTAAACAACACCTGCTTTTGTGTAAAAGAACGAGATAACACAAATGGCCAAGAACGGAAGCCAGCTTTCCAACCAGTAACCTTTGTAGAACAAGTCGGAAAAACTGCGAGGGCGATGAACCATGCTCTTAAAACTTGCAAAGAAAAAATTATTTTTTGTGTAATAAAAGCCTAACCATACTTGTACCGCAAAAGGAAGTAGAGCGAACAAACATCCATAAGGATCTTCATACTTTTTAAAAAGTAAAATATCAAAAATAACAAACGCAAGACTTATAATCATAAGTCCAATTGCCTTTAATCGGAAAAACAAAAAGATTGTCAGCATAGCTAACAGCGACACAAAAATATAAGGCGAAACGCCTTTATAAGTGTCACAAAACAAGACTCCCATGACCAAGGACATTGAAAGCAAAATAGAAACTATTGTAAATACCACAAGATTTTTTATACGTTTTGCTGAAATTTCATAATATATGCTCTTGCGGCTTTCTTTGCGATTTGCGATAAAAGCGGTAAGAAACATTCCGCCAAGTGTAATAAGTAGTGATGCCGCGATGCAAAGGGGATTAGGCGTTACCGAAAGATATACTAAGCCTATGAGTATTTTTGATAACATGAAAGAAAAGATCACCCCTATGATAGCTGGAATTACTAAAAGTCCAACAACACTACGCGAAGTTTCTTCGGAAACAACAAGTTCGCCGTGCTGCTTCTCCCATGCTGTCTTACAATAATCCCCACAGAATTTCCATGCGCCTTTATAACCTTCACTTATATAATTAGCTCCGGTAATATCTCTTCCACAATATGTGCAAAGAATACGATCTTCAGATGCCATTTTATCCTCCAAAATATTTATTTTCTCTAGTGTATATTATTAGCCGAATCCAACGATTTGTAATGAGTGCCACGAAGATTTTTTTTTATGTGTTACTCACAAAAAAAACATGAACTATTACTCTTTTAGAATTTCAAATTGATTTTTTTATCCGTTGTGCATGAATAATTTCCCCTCTCTCCTGTTTTCGTATTATATTTATATATATACCCTCAAGGAGGTCAAATATGCCAGACAACACTTTGCAAATAAACCAGGCCCTCACCCTTACAGACCAGCTGATTACCTGTCTGGATGATGCAGAACGCCAACTTTCTTCTGCCCGTAACTGGGGCTTTCTGGATGTACTTGGAGGCGGCCTGATTACTGATCTTATAAAGCACTCCAAACTTCAAAATGCAAAAAACTCTATGGAGCATGTAAACTACATTATGCAGCAGCTTCAGCAAGTACTTGGCAGCATCAGCATTCCTGGAGATTACCGAATGCAGATTGGCGGCTTTGCGACCTTTGCAGATTTCTTTTTTGACAGTGGAATAGTAGATATTTATATGACCGCCAAAATCATGAACAGTCTGAACGAAGTTCGAAAACTTAAAGAAAAATGCTATGAACTAAAAAGAAGACTGAATGAACTTTAAACTTTCAAAGCCCGTATAGCATTAAGCAAGGCATTTGCGCGAGATTTTTATTGCCTTTGAAATCACAAAATAAAAATAGTATGAACTGACATTTGTTATTTTTTACCAAATAATCCACCAAAAACGGTCTTAAATGAATCTTTTATCTGTCCGACAGCCTGCTGAACATCTTCACTTTGCTTAGCTTGTTCGCCAAGTTTTCCAAGCATAGAGCAAATTTTACCGGCGGTCTGTTTTCCGATTGCAAGGCCTTCTTTTGCTAAAGCGGTTCCTTCTGCAAATTTATTGACAGAACCGTCAATTTTTGCTTCTCCATCACTGCAGTGAACTTTTATATTATTTAATGCTTCTTCGGGGATATTCTTATTCCACTTCTCTTCCCTTATTATATTTTTCCATTGCTCTTTAGTTCCTGCAAAGTTGATTTCTTTTAATGCTTTACAACCATACAAGCTGAATTTACAGAATTTTGAAAACTCGGCCGGCAAAGACAAAACAGAAAGATTTTCGCAGTTTACAAATATTGCTGATCCAGTTGAAATGACACCTTCCGAAATTACAGCCGTCTCAAGCTCTGAACAGCAGGCAAAAACCCCACGGGTATAGGTCGTTTCATCTACCTTTTCATCCCAGCTTCCAAGTTTTTTTATAGTTCCTGGAATTGTAACTGTTTTAATACCTGTATTCTGGAATGCTCCGCCGCCAATTTCTTCAACATTTGCAATAATTGAATCTACAGACTTTAGTGCAGTACAGTTTTTAAATGCACGCTCTCCAATTTTCTTTACGCTGGCTGGAACAGTAATAGATTCAAGTGAAGTACAGCCACGGAATGCATCATCAATGATTTCATCTACACCCTCTGGAATCGTAATGGATTTGAGAGCTGTACAGTTTGTAAACATATTTTCCGCTATTTTTTTAGATGATGTGGGAAGAGTTATTGAAGACAAAGATGAACATTTGCCAAACATTTGATAACCAAATTCTTCAAGACCTTCTGCAAGTGTAACATTTTTGAGAGCTTCACACCCAAAAAAAGCATTTTTGCCTATTTTCTTTACGCTCGCAGGGATTGTTACTGATTCCAATGATTTACAATTGATAAAAGCCGTTTCTCCAATCTCTTTTACCCCATCCGGAATTACAAGAGATTCAAGACCTGCACCTGAAAAAGCCCATTTCCCAAATTTTTTAAATCCCTTTGGAAGTTCTATTTCTGTCAGTGATGTACATTTATAAAATGCAGACTCTTCTATTTCTTCCAGTGATTCCGGGAACTTTACAGATTTTAAGGAAGCACATTCGTAACATGCTTTTTTTGCAATTTCAATTACTCCTTCAGGAATCACCAAACGGCGTGTCATTTTTGAACATTCTATGAGTGCCGTTTTGTCTGGAGTGTAATATGCACCGTCAATCTGAATACATTCAGCAAGCAAACGCTTGCGTTCTTCACGTTCTTTTTCTCTTGCTATCCGTGCTTTTTCTGCAGCCTCTTTTTTTTCTCGATCTCTTTTTATCTCTTCAGGACTCCTAAAATCTACGCCAGGTGCAATTCCTGGATGTTCCAGTTTCCAAGTTGCTTCTTCCAGTTTTTCCATACCTCTTCGCCTGCAGTCCAAAGAACAAAAAAATATACGCCCCCATCCAGGGGAAGAATAAGCAAGACCACGGGTAAATTCGGTTTCAACAAAATCGCGTTCACAGTAATAGCATTTCCATATGGAAGCCATAAAATTCCTCCAAATCAAATTATTTGATTTAACATTTTAAGTATAAAATAATTTTATAATACGGAATTTTGTTTGTAATGAGTGATTATGACAATTTTTTTTGTGCGTTACACATAATTTATGAGACTGATAATCTCATTTTTGGCTTTTTCATTATCTGCATTGGTTTTTGCGAGTTTTTCAATCTTAAAAATAGAAACACTTGCACAGAGCCAGGAAATGCCAATATTCTGAAATTTTTTGTTCAAGGCACAGACAAAAATATCACACTTATTTTTGTATCGTTCTATAGCTGCTTCAAGAATATTTCTTTTGTCACCTTCTGAAAAAAACGCGATTTTAAGTTTATTATATTCTAAAAACCCTTCAAAATCGCTTCCTCTTCCCCAGATGAGTTTTTTTGTTTTCAGTTCAATTGCACCATTCTGCAAAAGAGCTTCATAAACATCTTTAATTGTAGTTGTTTTTCCAACGCTGCTTTCTCCATGCAACACAATAATTTTCTTCATATTCGGTCTCCTGTCATAACTGCTATAATTAAAATATCAATAATAACAATATTATTGTAATGCGTTTTTACGAAGATAAGAAATATCTCTTTCTATTTTTATTATACAGTCAGATTTTTTACTTGTGATGAGTATCTTTTTTTGATTTTTTTATGCGTTGCGCACGTTTTTTTCACCACTCCACACTAATTTCTGTGCCTGAGTCAACTTCGCTTTTTATTGTGCAAATGCCGCCAATAAGTTCGGCACGTTTTTTCATAATTTCCAGTCCGTGATGAGTGGTTTTATCTACGGTGTTCTGGTCAAAACCTTTGCCGTCGTCAATTATTAAAAGAATTTTGCGGGCGCTTTTGGCAGCTGATTTTGAATCTGTTCTCAGAATTACGCTTATGCTTTCACACCGGGCATGGCGAAAGGCATTGTTCACCGCTTCTTTTATGATGTTGTAAATGTTTTCTTTTTCTTTTGGGTCTGCATTTGCAAAGGCTGCCTGATTTTGAATCATAAGTTTAATGTCGAGCCTGGTGGAATTTTTTAAAGTCGTACAAAGCTCTGTGATATTCTGGCATAAATCTTTTTGAGGTACGGAATTGTAGGTATTCAAAATGTTTCGCACTTCTGTAAGATTTGCATTCTGAATTTTTTTGATTGAATCATAAAGCTCCCGGGCTTCGGCGTCTTTACTAATAAAGGGCTCAAGCTTTTCTGTAAAAATCTGCTCGGCTTTTGTGTTCTGGCTTACAGTATCGTGCAAGGTTTGGTAAAGCGCGCTTCTTTCAGAATCCTGAATCTGTATTGTTGCTTCTTCTACTGCTTTTGTAATTTCTGAAAGATTTTTGAGCTTGCGGTATTTTTCTTCTTTGTTGATGGCATATCGCAAAAGAAAGATCATAATCAAAATTAAAATGCAAAAGCCTGTAATTGTGTAGGTTAAAAGATTTTCACCTGTAATATGTGAGTCAGCATAAGCTTGTGAAAACTCGTAGGCATAAAACTGAAAAGCCTTTATATCAGATTCAGTCATGGGCCGTGAAGCAAGCTCCTGCATTTTTAAAAAGCTTTCATGCGCATTGGGATTATCCTTAAGAACAAAAAATGTATCATTCTGATTTTTTAATTCTGTAAGGTCTTTATAAAATTGCAGACGGGCTTCTTCTGAAAAATTCGTATTGTAAAAGTTCATATAAATTTCTGAAAAATCTGCGCCAAAAAGAGAGGAAGAAAAAAGAAGAATTATGATAAATATAATTGATTTTTTCATGATTTAAAAAATTTTTTTTCTATTCCCAAATATAAACCATATCCTGCAAAAACCGCAATAAGTTTATCAATTGCATTTACGGGAATACGCGACAAAAACGAAGAAAAAATAAGGGGTATCTGCTGCCGTGTAAAGACCATTGTAATATAACGAACAGAATTATAATCCGGATAATCAAATTTATTAAAAGCATAAGTAGAAATAATGGCCCCTATCACACTTACAAAAACAACACATAAAATATATACATAAAAAAGAGAGAGAACACTTACGCGGTCACGTTTTTTGTAAACAAGGCGGACAATCAAAACCATTGCCAGAACACAAATTGTAAAGATGGAACTAACAAGACGGACGCCCGGCTCGCTTTTAAATGCGGACATAACAGCAAAAACTAAAACGCTTACAACCCCACTCCACCAGCCTACAAAAGCAGCGGTTATTGCAAAGATTGTGTCCATAAAAATCGGGCTGCCTATTTTTCCAAAGAAGGTACTAAAGGTGGAATTCAAAACACCAAAAAGCACGCCTGTTACCAGTTCAAACCAAAGAGGATATTTTTTTAAGATGGATTTTGTTTCAAGCATCGGGCAACTCCCCTCCTACAATTTTCCAAACATTTCGACCAGTTCGGTTTTATTTTCTGTTCCGGTTTTTGAATAAATTGTCGAAAGATGATTTTCTACAGTTCTTTCGGTTATGTTCATATTTGCAGCAATCTGTGAATTAGAAAAGCCCTGTTGAATATATTTTAAAACTTCCCGCTCTCGCTTAGAAAGTAAATCATAAACATTGTTTGTTGTAACTAACAGCGTGCTCAAATAAGGATCAATAAAATTGAGACCTTTTGACGCTGCATTTACGGCTTGTATTAAAACATTTGAATCAGAAGATTTTGAAACATAAGCCGAGGCGCCCACTTCTGCACTCAAAGCATTCCTTATATAAGCCTGTCCTGTATAGCTGGAAAACATTACACACTTAATATTTTTTCCACTCTGATTTATAAATTTGACAAGTTCAAAACCCTGCACTGTTTCAGAATCTTTCACATTGGTACGAAAACCAACATCAACAATTGCTACGGCAGAATCAATTGCATCAACAGCCGGCTGGTAAGCAGAAATAACCTTTTTTGCCTTATCAATGCTTTCTGCCTCGCCCACTATTTTATAAATTGCTGTATCAGAAAAACAAGCCTTAAGCCCTTTTCTAAGCATGTCATGGTCATCAAAAATAAAAATTTCCATGAATCAATTTTAAAACTGAACTAAAGCAGTGTAAAGGGTAAATTATCCTAAAAAACTTGTGCGTTACGCACTTTTTCTTCAAAGCACATCTATTAAAAAACGATTACAGTCTTTTCACATTGAGCGCCCTTATAGCATTAAGCACCGCAATCACCATAACACCAACGTCTGCAAAAATTGCGAGCCACATGTTAGCAATACCTAAGGCTCCAAGAGCAAGACATGCAAACTTTATAACAAGCGCAAACCAGATA
>JBGVAV010000143.1:0-26229 GCA_045224915.1 Treponema sp. | reverse complement strand
TTCCAATAATTACTTCAATTGAACCTATAGAAGACGGTAATTCTGTAAATGTAAGCTGGTGGATGGATAATTGTGCGTCCGATACTTATGCAGATTTGGTTAGTTTTAATGTAAATATTTATGTTTTATCGGCTCCTTCTATAAAAGCACAATCTTTATCTGTTGATGGAAATTGCAGAGTACTAAATATTCAAAGCCTAACTCCTAAAACAGAATATTATTTCGAAGTAGAAGTAATAAATAAAGAATCTTTGGAAAAAGAATCTAGTGGAAAAAATACTGCAGAAACAGCTCGTAAGGTTATTCCAGAAGCTCCATTAGATTTTAAAGTTTCACATGGAGATTTTACAGATAAGATTGTACTTACATGGAATCTTCCTGAAGGTTGTTGGTATCGTGAAAATTCGGGTGTAAGTGGGTTTGTGTTGCATCCATTATATTTTGTTGTTTACCGTAAACTTGCTTCTGAAACCGATGAAAAATATAAACCTGCAGCAAAAGTTTTTGTTCAGGCAAATGATGAGTGGAAACACAGAAAAACTTTGGGTACAGGAGAAGGTTTTTACGAAATAACTGCTGCCGATTCCGATAAAAAACTTGCAGATCCATATGGTACTTATGTTCCGGAAGCACAGGTTACCTGGGAAGATACAACCGCAGAAAGAGGAAAAAAATACAGTTATTATATTCAGTCTGTTACAGATGATACACCGGAAGGAAAAACAATTACTTCGGATACAAGTGTGACACAAGGTGTACAGGGCTGGCTCATAAGCATTCCGTCTTTTTCTATTAAATATGGATATGAAAAATCGGAAGATAATACTTCATTTACAAAAATTACCTGTGATTTTAATGTTAGTTTTGAACCTTATGAAAAACCATATACATATATAATTGTACGAACTGAACTTGATCTGGATGATCCGACTGTAGAAATAGAAGCCGGTAAAAAACAATGGACCTTTACTTCTATCGAAGATGTAAATAATGCTGTTGATGAATTTACTTCTCCTGCAGAACAGAAAGGTTATTATACATATAGTTTCTATGTTTGTCCCGAAGGTAGTTCAGATATTTCTGGTGCAACCCAGACTGTTGCAGCTTCGGGAAAATACCTTGTTACAGATGACGTAAATGCTGTTCCTGTTATAGAAGACTTTAAGCTGCGCGATGGCTTTAATAATCATTTTGAACTTTCCTGGAAATATAATTCTCAATACATTTATATACTTCACTGGCAGGATGTTATTGGCGGTGTAAACGGAGAAGAACAGACTCAAGAAATTTCTGCTGATTGTTTTGAAGGAAAAGCAGACGGTGACACTATAATTTACAATCATACAGCAACTTCAGGAGACAGACGCATTTATTTGCTGGAAGCTTCTACCGGACTTTCAGAAAGTTTCCGCCCGAACGATGATACTTCAGATAAGATTTATGAAACACTTGGAACTCCGGAACCAAAAATCGATTCCTATGAATATGATAAGCTTTGTGTAAGCTGGAATGCTGTTCAAAAAGCAGGTGCCGATTATGTAGTTAGTGCTCATTACGAAGGTGATGATACAGAACTTGTAATTCCAGAAGATCAGCAGGACGTAACAAAGAATATTGAAATAACAAATACAGGTACCGAAGAAGAACCAGTTTATACCTGTGTAATTTCTAAACCTATGGGTTATGATGATGCACTTATGTCTGGTAAAAATATTATTCTTTCTGTAACGGCAAAAAGTGCAGATGATACAATTTTGCAGGATAACCAGACTACTGCAGAAAAAGATGTATGTACAGTTGGACCGGCGTTGACAGAACTGTCTGTCGGCGAACAGAAAAAATCTGACAGAATTTATATCAAATGGAGCCCTGTAACAGGAGCAGATGGATATATTATAAGACGAATAACTTATAAAACTGCAAGTGCTAATCCTGCTTCTGTTCCTGCTTCTGATATAGATAATACCAACACAGACTGCTATTACTATAATGGAACAGGCATTTTTATTAATGGTGCCGAGGTAAGTCCTGCAAGGGCGAGCGTAGAATTAATAAACGGTCAGTATAAATTATCTGATATAGATGCGGTACAGACAGATAATCTTAGTTCTTATGAAAAAAATCAAAGCTATATAAAATGGGGTATTCCTTATGGCTATGTAGTTATTCCTGTAAAAGAAAATGGTCAGAAAGATGATTTTGAATTTACTGGAAAAGATATTAAGCTGTCCGATACAGAAGTTTATACAAACCTTGATTCTGCAGAAAAATTTGGTGCAACCGAAGGTTATGGTCTTGCCGTTCATGCAGAAAAAAGTGAAAGTTCTGGTATTCAGAAAATTGAATGGAATGTGCCTTATGGACAGGATAAAACTCCTGTAGTTTACTGTCGTGCTTCTGGTGCTGCGGAAAATATCTGGGAAAAGGTGACAGTTAAATCTAGCGATTTGAGTGTAATTTCCGGCGGAAAACAAACAGCTTCGTTTACACCAGAAACCCTGAACGGAGCTTATGAGTATGTTGTTGCTTATAATGTAACTTCTTCTGCTCTTGCAAGTGTTGTTCCATCTTCCTTTATTGATGATGAATCAATTGGTCTTTCTGCAAAGGATTCAGTTTATACCTATAGCAACGAAGTTCCTATGGAAAAATCTAATAAGGGCTATCTGCTCGCTGTTGATTATTCTGCAGATACAGGAAGTGGTTATTCCGAAGAAATAAATTGGGATGAATGGAATTACCAGGAACGTTCTCTTGGTCCGACAGGAGCATATATCCGTATCCGAAATTATAATATTTCTTCTGAATGGAAAAGAGTTGCAAAACTTGGGCATGATTTGCATTTTATATCTGCAGAAACAGCGGAAAATACAACAGTTACTGGTGATGCAGGTGCAGTTTCGTTTACTATAAAACCTACAGAACTCATGGATGGAACATTAGAAAAACCTGTTACAAAAGGTTATATGCAGGTATTACGTGATGCCAAGCATTATTATTCTATCGAGTTTGTTCGTGGCGATGACAGTTATGAATATGGAACTGACGGTAAGATTTATGCGTATAGAAATATTAATGATTATGAATTTGCAAAGATGGTTATGGCAGAATTAAGTAATGCATTTATTAATATAGATATTCTTGGTTTTGAAACTAAAAGCGATGGAAATGCTACCTTTACTCATAAAGCGACAATACAATTGGGATATGATTATGAATTTAACTTTAACGGTTATTCATCAGCAATGGCAGCACCTGCTGGAAACTATGTAAATGCTATTACCGTAAATTGTAAAGGAATTTGTTCAAGAAATCTGCCGGGTTCACCTGGTTATCCAAAGAAATTTGAAGCAGTTACAATTAATGCAACAACGACAGATGCTAAAATGCCTGACTGCTATAATGGTAGTATTACGTTCTCTTTATCAAGCCATAAAAGTGCAACTATAACTGCAGGAACAACTACTATCAATATGAATTCTGATGACCTGCGCAGAATATTTGTTTCATTCAAATTATATGGAGATGAAAATATATATTACAATGATAAAAAATATGGTTGGTGGCCGGAGTAGGAGAAAAAAATGAAACATAATATTTTATCACTTAAAAAAATTATATTTTCCTCTGCGCTGGCCATTACATCTCTTTTCCTCACATCCTGCTACTCCTGGTATGATGAAAAAATCCCTATGGATACTAAAACTCAAAAAATCAATCTTAGCGATTTGCTTTATGCAGAAAAGCCTGTAACAGCTTTAGAGGCTCCTGCGCAATTGATTGTGTCTCAGGGAAAATACGGTGGAGTAATCAAACTGCATTGGAATGAAGTTCCTCATGCAACATCATATAGACTCGAACGGGCAGTTATTATTCCAGATCCATCAACAGGGATTTGTTCTGTACCTGAAGAAGGAGACTTTGAAGTATTAAGCAAATATGTTTATTCTTGCAATTATACAGATTTAATTCTTGCTTCTCCAGGATATTCAAATAATGAATATTCAAATCGATATTATTATAGGGTTTGTGCAGAAAACATTCAGAAAGGTTATGAATCAAGTGAGTTTACTCAAATTTCCGAAGAAACCTGTGGATGGCTGCTTCCTCCACCTGCTTCCATAGAAGCTGCCAAAGGCGATAATCCTGATTATATTGAGGTTACCTGGAATCCTGTTTCCGGGGCTAATAGATATTATATTTATCGCGGTGAAAAAGAAAATGGACTTGGAATGGAATTTGTAGAAAGTGTAATGGGAAATATTACTTCCTACAAGAATACGCTTTCTTCTTCAGAAAAGGGTATTGAATTTTATTACAAGGTTTGTGCTGTTCTATCTGATGGTTCTCAATCTGCATTTACAGGTTTAGCTTTAGGCTATTCTGCAAAAGAGGGCGTACCAGTTCCGCCAAATAATATAACAGTTACAAATGGAAAAGGTGTTTCTAAAAAATCACTTGATATTACCTGGGACAAAGTAGAAAAATCCGGTTATTCAATTACATATTCTGTGTATCGTTCAAGTTCTACAGATTCGATTTATTCACTTGTAAAAAATCATATTACAACAGAATCTGTTACAGATGATTCTCTCAAAACTGGTGTAAAGTATTATTATTATGTTCAGGTAATTGCAACAAATGAATCAGATCCTACAGATATATTAAAATCACAATTCAGTAAAATAACTGAAGAGACAGAAGGCTGGCTTCTTAGTCCTCCTGGAAATTGTGAAATAGAAGAATCTTCTACGGCTGGTAAAAATAATTTGCGATGGACCCCAGCCATTGGTTTCGACGCAAAGAATGTAAATTATACTTACAATATTTACGGCTGCGATACAATTGATGGTGAATATACTTTAATCAATCAGGATGTACAGCCTGGTTCAGAAACCCTTGTTCTGGGAGATGACGGTTACTATAATTTTCTTGTCGATGAAAAAGCTTTTTATAAAGTAAGTACCGTAAATGATATCGCAGCGTTGGAAAGTGAACTTGGTGTTACAGTCGCTCCTTGTCCAAAAGCTCCTGTAAATGTTACTGCTAGTAAAACAAGTGCGCTTGATGGGCTTGATAAATATGAGGCAAATACAAACGGAGTTTATCCTGTAAAGGTTAGCTGGAGTGCGCCGGCGGGGGATAATCCTTATGGTTATTATGTTTACCGTTCTGCAAAGCCTGATTCTTCGTTCCGTAAAATTACAGATGAGCCGATTACCGATGCTCTGGAATTTATAGATAACAATGAAACTGCTCGTGCGGGCTCTTACTATTATTACAAGGTTGTTTCTGTAAACATGCTTCGTCAGGGTAAAAACTGCAATGAGCATAACGAAAACTCAAAAGGATATGGTGCCCTTACACGAGATCAGTGGTTCCGTGAATATAATAAAACTGTCAAAAAATCTCAGAGCAGACTTACGCTTATGCATAAAGGTGGAACAAGCGCTCTTGGTTCCGAATCTGCAAATGGAGGCATTAGCGGAAAGCTTTCTTATAAAGCAGAAATGGCAGGTCTTGGAGCCAGAATTACTATGCATTATACAGACTATGCAGAGTTCTATATTGGCGGAGAGGAGTCTGGCGGTGTTTACTTCCTCTTGAACGGAGATACAAATACAACTGCAAATATGAGTGCCAACGGTTCTATGGACGGAACTAACCGTGCTCATAAAGACGGAATGTATCCGGGTTATGCAAAATATGACAAGCTTGAAATTAAAGGCGGTGGAGCAGGCGGAGGATATTATATTGTCTGCACCATGGATAAAAATGAAAATACAGTTCTTGCCGAAGGAAATGTAGATTGGGTAATAGGAGAAGAATAATTATGAAAAGATTTATAAAGATTTTTACAACCACGATTTTTGTTACAATGCTTACAACAATGCTGGCCGCTTGTTATACTCCTAATCCTCTTTATGGAACCTGGAGCGATAACGACGGAAATAAAATTCAGTTTATAGATGACGGAACCTTTACTGCAACAATTAAAGATTCAGATAATCAGCTTGTGTCTTATTCTGGCGACTGGTCAACAGTAGATAACGTTTTGATTTTTAAAATCAAAGGCGATTCTTCTTATACCCGAAATACAGAATGGGATATGCGTGGAGCAATGTTGTTCCTTACATGGACAGCAAACAATACTACAAAAATGCTCACGTTGTATCATACAGCGCGTTAGGTGGTGCTAACAATGAAAAGATGTTTGTTAATACTAACAGTTCTGATGATATTTGGAGTACAGGCTTTTTGTCAGGAAGAAAGACAAATACGTTTCACTTTCGACGAAGGCGTCAGCTTTGCCCAGGTTACTCGTGTAGAACGTCTCACTGACCGTTCCAATTTTGTTCGTGAAAACATGATGATTGGCCCATACTTTACCGTAAAAGCTTTGGGAATGCCCGTTGCCGATTTACAGCTTGATGTTAGTGCATACTATCCGCTGGACCAGGCCTTTAACGGAATGCAGCAGCAGCCACGAAATGTTTTGAATTATGCAGTAGATACATATCTTGCCGTAAACTTAACAATAGACAAATTTAAATATGTGCTCATAACCGGAAGCATGGGAATGCATTATATGTACCAGCTTACAGACGAGTGGCATATGAATTATTTAGGATTAGGTATTTCGGGCGGGCTTGAGTTCCCAATTTCGGCAGGATGGACAATTGTAAACAGAAATTATTTTTCTTACGATAACGCAAACTTAGGTTCAAACAAAACTATTCAACCTTTCTACGCTTCATACCAGTACCACATCAATTTAGGGGTACGGTACTCGCGTAGGGTAAGGAATGAATATTCTTATATTAAATAATTAAAGGCGTTTCTTAATTGCTGCAATGTATTCCCAGCTGTTCAAAATCTTCTTGGCAGCAGGTTCTGCAATGCGTGCAATGTCGCCTGTCATGTAGCCTTCTTCAATAGTCTGAAGTGTAGCGCGTTCAAGACGTTTTGCAAAATCAACAAGCTCTGGTGTGCCGTCAAGTTCTCCGCGTTTTGCAAGAGCACCTGTCCATGCAAAAATTGTTGCAACAGGGTTTGTAGAAGTTTTTTCGCCCTTAAGGTAGCGGTAGTAGTGCTTCTGTACTGTACCATGGCTTGCTTCGTATTCAAAGTTTCCGTCTGGGCTAACAAGAACGCTGGTCATCATTGCGAGACTTCCGCAGGCACTGGCAATCATATCGCTCATAACGTCACCGTCGTAGTTTTTAGTAGCCCACATAAAGCCGCCTTCTGAACGCATAACGCGTGCAACAGCATCGTCAATCAAAGTGTAGAAATATTCAATGCCGGCAGCTTCAAACTTTTCTTTGTATTCTTCATCAAATACACGCTGGAAAATTGCCTTGAAGTTTCCGTCGTAGATTTTTGAAATTGTATCTTTTGCACCAAACCAAACGCTGATTTTTTTATCCAGAGCGTAAGTAAAGCAGCAGCGGGCAAAGCATTCGATTGAGTTATCAAGATTGTGGATTCCCTGAATAATTCCAGGGCCCTTCATGTCCATAATAGTCTTGCGGATTTCTTTTCCGTCTACGCCTGTGAATACAAGCTCGGCTTTTCCTGCAGTTGGACATTTAATTTCGCAGTTTTTATAAACATCACCGTAAGCATGGCGGCCAAGAACAATAGGCTTTTTCCAGCAGCTAACAGTTCCATGAATGTTATTTACAAAAATCGGCTCGCGGAAAACTGTACCGTCAAGCTCTGCACGAATAATTCCGTTAGGACTTGGAGTGAGCTGCTTAAGATGATATTCTTCAACACGTGCCTGGTTAGAAGTAATAGTTGCACATTTTACACCAACGTGAAGACGTTTGATTGCGGCAGCTGCTTCGTAAGTAATCTTGTCATCAGAGTCATCACGGCTCTTAAGTCCAAGGTCAAAATATTCTGTCTTTAAATCAATATAAGGCAAAAGGAGTTCATCCTTAATTACCTTCCACAAAACTCTAGTCATTTCATCGCCATCAAGTTCGGCGATCGCATTTTTCATCTGAATCTTTGCCATAATGAGAGTATTATATAGAAAAAAGGGTGGTGTTGCAATTAAATTACATATACCAGAAGTGCACAAATCCAGGCAATTACGCACTGCCATAAGGCAAGTCCAACGGCCCAGCGTGCGCCAAGCTCTCGTTTTACAGAAGCAATGGCCGCAATACAAGGCGAGTAGAGCAAACTGAATACAAGCATACTTGCTGCAGCCTTAGCAGTGAGTGCAGTTGTGATTCCGCCGGCAAACAAAATCTCCATTGTAGAAACAACGCTTTCTTTTGCCATCACACCGCTAATCAACGAGGTACAGATTCTCCAGTCACCAAGACCAAGCGGACGGAACAGCGGTTCAAGTAATCCCGCAATAAGGGCGAGAATACTCTTTGAAGAATCCTGAATGTAATTAAGATGTAAATCAAAGCTCTGTAAGAACCAGATTACAATTGTTGCAATAAAGATTACGGTAAACGCTCGCTCCAAAAAATCCTTTGCTTTTTCCCACAAAAGTTGTGCTGTGGTTTTTACACTTGGGAGACGGTAATTTGGAAGTTCCATAACAAAAGGAACCGGCTCACCCTTAAACAAAGTCTTGCGGTATAAAAGAGAAGCAAGAATACCAATTATAATTCCAAGGAAATAAAGCCCTGTCATAATGAGCCCGCCGCGTCCCGGGAAGAAGGCAGCAGTAAAGAAGGCATAAATAGGAAGCTTTGCAGTACAGCTCATAAAGGGCGTAAGAAGGATTGTCATTTTTCGGTCGCGTTCAGAAGGAAGAATGCGGGTAGACATAACAGCAGGAACAGTACAGCCAAAACCAATCAAAAGCGGAACAATACTGCGGCCACTAAGACCAATTTTACGCAGCAAAGTATCCATTACAAAGGCAACGCGGGCAATGTAACCGCTGTCTTCAAGCAAAGACAAAAATAAAAAGAGGGTAACAATAATAGGCAGGAAGGAAAGGACTCCGCCAACGCCCGCAAATATTCCGTCAATAATCAGCGAATGAAGAACAGGGTTTGCATTTACTGCGGTAAGCCCCGTGTCAACAAGAGCAGTGAGCGCATCAATTCCACGTTCAAGAAGGCCCTGGAAAAAGGCACCAATAACATTAAAGGTAAGGAAGAACACAAGACCCATGATTGCAATAAAAATCGGAATGCCGGTGTACTTGCCGGTCAAAAGCTTATCAATTTTCTGCGAGCGGATTCGTTCCTTGCTTTCGTGCGGCTTTTTTACAGTCTGGCTGCATACGTTTTTAATGTAGGCATAGCGCATATCGGCAATGGCAGCACTTCGGTCAAGACCACGCTCTTTTTCCATTTGAAGAGTTATGTGTTCAAGAGTTTCTTTTTCGTTTACATCAAGATCAAGCTGGTACAAAATACGCTTATCACCTTCGAGCAGTTTACTTGCCGCAAATCGAACAGGAATATCAGCCTTTTCTGCATGGTCATGAATCAAATGGATAACCGCATGAAGCGCACGGTGAACAGCACCACCACTATCATTTACATCACAAAAATCCTGACGCAAAGGTTTTTCCTGGTAGTAGGCAACGTGAACCGCATGCTTTATAAGTTCATCAACACCCTGATTTTTACTGGCCGAAATTGGAATTACAGGAACTCCAAGCAGCTCTTCCATTTTGTTTACGTTTACAGAGCCGCCGTTGCCAGTCATTTCATCCATCATGTTCAGCGCAATAACCATAGGAATGTTGAGCTCCAGAAGCTGCATTGTAAGATAAAGGTTTCGCTGGATATTTGTTGCGTCTACGATATTAATAATTCCGCGCGGCTTTTCATTCAAAACAAAATTGCGCGAAATGAGTTCTTCACTAGTATAAGGAGACATTGAATAAATGCCTGGAAGGTCAGTAACAAGAGTATTTGCATACCCGCGGATAACACCATCCTTGCGGTCTACAGTAACACCTGGAAAATTTCCAACGTGCTGGTTAGAGCCCGTAAGCTGATTAAAAAGAGTAGTCTTACCAGAGTTCTGATTTCCAACAAGCGCATAGGTGAGGGTAGTTCCTTCCGGAACAGGATCTTCGTCATCTTTTGTATGGAATCGTCCGCCTTCACCAAGACCAGGGTGGGCAGTTTTAGTAGTGTCCGTGGTTCCTGAACTTGTCGAAGGGGTCGAAGGGCCTTCTGCAGGCACGCTCTCAACATCAATCTTTCCCGCATCCTCAAGCCGCATGGTAAGCTCATAGCCGTTTACATCATATTCAATAGGATCGCCCATAGGAGCAGTTTTAACTTTTGTAATAACAGTTCCGGGAATTATCCCCATATCCAGAAAGTGCTGGCGCAGTTCACCGTTTCCGCCAACCTTACAAACAAGGGCGGATTCTCCTATACTCAAATCGCTTAGTGTCATGCTTTATATTATACTCTTCTAGTTAATTTTGAAAAGGTCTACTTCCTGCTTAAGATCCAGAAGGTTACTCTGGTTTTCATCACTTAAGTTATGACAAAGCTCAACCGATTTTGTAATCTGGCTGGAACCTGCTGCCATTTCGTTCATAGCGCTGGTAATTTCGCTGGTGACATTTGCAAGGTTTTCCATTTCCTGGCCAATTTGGCGGCCGCCTTCCAGAAGGACATTTGTATTTTCTTTTACTGCTTCCGAAGACTCCTGAATGCTGCTTATTGCCTGGAGAACCTGGGCACTGCCTGCATTCTGTTCGTCCATGGCATTCTTGATAACTGCTTCCTGCTGCTGAACCTTACCGGTAAGTTCAAAAATAACTTCAAACTGATTCTGTACAGACTTTGTGTTGTCAGAAACATTCTTAATAATATCCTGCAGGGAATTAAGCTGGTTTGCAATTGCCTTACCCTGGGCATTTGACTGTTCTGCAAGCTTACGGATTTCGTCTGCTACTACAGCAAATCCCTGGCCTGCTTCTCCGGCGTGGGCTGCTTCGATTGCAGCATTCATGGCAAGAAGGTTAGTCTGGGAAGCAATGCTTTGAACAACAGTAGAAGCCTGAACCAGAGAGGCAGATTTATCTATAATAGTTGCTGCCAGCTGGGTAGATTCATTAATCTGTTCGCGGCCCTTTTCAGACTCGGCTCCAAGTTCTTCAACAGTCTTGCTGTTCTGCTCAAGAATCTGTGTTACCGAACGGATATTTGCAACCATTTCTTCTACAGCACTTGACGAAGTAGAAACTCCTTCTACCTGTAGGTTTACATTTTTGTCCAGGTCTTCAATTTTTGTAAGCATATCCTTTATTGTTTCATCACTCTTGGCAACACCCTGAGCCTGGTTGGTAACTCTTTCTTTAATGCTGTCAATGTTGGCAGTAATTTCTTCTATTGCAGAAGCTGTTTCTGTCATGCTTGCGCTGACATTGTTGGCAGTATTCATAGATACATTTACAGAGTTTCCGATATCAGCTAAAAGACTGTGAGTTTCGTCCTTAAAGGTGTTGAGGTCGTTTATTAAAAGTCCGAATTCATTACGGGTTGTAACAGGTAAAGGCTCTCCTGTGTAGTCCCTGTTTGCAACTTGATTTGTAAAATCTCTCATAATAAAAACTCGGATTGCAATGGCCCGTTGCTGCAAAAGGCTTGTAACTACAATAAATATGGCACCAATAACACCTTCAGGGAAAACATATTTTGCAACAAGGATTCGGGAAGGTATGTCGTTCAAAGCCGAAGAAAGAACCGGCGAAATTGTAAGGAGAATAAAGCCTACTGCTCCAAAAACACTGATGAAAACAGAGCGGACAACCAGCGACATAGACTGATATTCCTTTCTGTAAGGAAGATGGGCAAGAGAATATTCAAACTTTTGAACCAGCAGGCTGTAGAAAACCTGGGCAATAAGAAAGACGTTTCCGCAGCAAACTGTATAGAGGGGCAGAGTGTCTACAAAAACTTTTTTTTCTGCAAAAGCACCCTGAACTAAAAGGGCAGAAAGAATGGCATTTGCAAGAGCCGACATAAGTGTAACCGACTGAAAGCGTTTGTAGATTTTGTTTGTTTTTATTACCGAATCAGGGTTTTTGGGGTCAAACTGCTTTAATTTTTTTGTCTGCGAAAAATACCAGTAAATAAAGAAACCGTAAATAAGAATGATTCCTATAATTGCAACAGGGGATGTAAAGCCTACCAGTGTATTTTTTAGTGAAGAAACACCCATGTAAACAAAGGTTATCCAGCTTACTGCAACAGGCACCAGAAAAGTACCCATGTAATAAATAAAATGTTTTGCTGTAAAATTAAAAACAGGATTTGTATTTGAAGTGGTTTTGTCAGACATAGTCACGTACTCCATAAGCATGTAGTTGTATTATTCCATTATAAACCTCGAAAAAGAAAAAAACAATAAAAAATCTCTCTCAAAAGATATAAAAAATACAGGACATATAGTAAAATTAAATTATGGAAGCATTAATCGGCACAAGCGGCTACGACTACCCCGAATGGAAAGGCATTTTCTACCCGCAGGATCTAAAACGCAAAGATTTTCTTTCTTATTACGCCAGCCAATTCAACGCGCTCGAAATAAACAATTCTTTTTATAATATGCCCACCGCCGACCGCCTGCTGTCTTTTTGGGAACGCAGTGAAGGAAGACTGCAGTTCAGCGTAAAGGCAAACAGAATGCTTACACATGAAGTTGGATCTGCCTGGGAGCTTGATGCTGCCTTATTTTTGCATGCCGTCTCGTCTTTAGCAGAAAAATCCTCTTTGTGTGCAGTACTTTTTCAGTTTCCCCAGAGTTTTCATTATACCCCGGAAAATCGCCGTTACCTAGCCCGACTAATTGATGTATTCGGAAGCCTGCCCGTAGTAATAGAGTTCCGCCATGTTGAATGGATAAGAGAGTCTGTTTTAGAAGGCCTTCAGTCGCGAGGGGTAGGCCTGTGTTACTGCGATATGCCCGAGTTGAAGTATTTGCCAAATAATGCCTTGAAAAGTTCTTCTTTATCAAGCCGCTTCTACCTCCGCCTGCATGGCCGCAATGCCGATGCCTGGTACGCTACCGACAACTCCCCAAACGGTTCCTCCCGCTACACCTACGACTACACCGACCAGGAACTCTCCGAGTTTGTCCCGGTTATTCAAAACGTCATCCTAACAGGCCGCCAGCCCATTGTATTTTTCAATAATCATCCCAATGGCAGTGGGGCTAAGAATGCGGTGAAGTTTAAGGATTTGTTAAAGTAGTTTGGGGCGAATAGTTTATAAGAGGGTAAAGAAATATGAATAATCCATCTAGTACTTACGCCATTACGCTATATTTTGACGACGCCACCTCTGCAAAAATCCGCACGCTCACTTCCAACCTTGCCGCCATTACCTCCAACGATTACATGATTGCAAACTCAGTGCCTCCACATCTAACCTTGGGCATGTTCCACGCAGATGATTCTGAACTGGAAAAACTGGAGGCTCTCTTTGGGAAGTTTGTGCGCAGGGTACAGAATGAGTTTACAGGGCGAGAACTTCCTATAGCCTTTGCAGGGCCGGATAACTTTTTGGACAAGGTTATCTTTCTAAAACCCGAAGATGCCTGTCGCAACAATCTATGCCACCTGAACGAACAGCTCCACCAGTTGTTTCTCCCACATTTTGAACCCGCAGATAATCGAAATTATCTTCCTGGGAACTGGGTGCCACATGTGGCGCTTGGGGTAAAGCTTACGCATGAGGGGTTTGAGAAGGGGATGGAATCCTTGAAAAATGCGCAGAGGATTAAACCTGGGCGTTGTGTTCAGATTGGATTGGCTAGGTGTAATCCATATAATAATTTAGAGTCGGTTCAAATAGGTAAGTCGTAGAGTGCCACGTCGCTGCGCTCCTCGCAATGACGGGGGGCTACAACCTCTCCAGCAAATTGCAATAAAACTCTACTGTCTTTAAAAGCACGTCAACTTTGAGGCACTCGTTTATGCCGTGGATCATGGCGCGGTCTTCTTTGGACATGTACATGGCGCTGAATCTGTAAACCTTGTCGGTGATGCGGCAGTAGTGGCGGGAGTCGCTGCAGGCCATCATTAAGTATGGGCTTGTGATAACTTCGGACCAGGTCTGGCTGATTACGTCCTTGAGCATTGTCCATTGATCGCATTGGGTGCTGGAGGTTCGTGAAGGGTTTCCGTAGCTTACAACTTTTAATTCAACCTGAGCGTTTTTGCCCGCAGCCTTTTTTGCCACACCAAGGATGCGGTCGCAGACTTTTTCTACAGAGTCGCTTCCAAGAAGGCGAAGGTTCATTCCAACTGTTGCTTTTGATGGCAGAACGTTGTAGCTCTGGCTTCCATTGATTTTTGTTATGGCGCAGGTGGTGTGGAGCAGGGCAAAAAGTTCTCCGCGCAGGATTTTTGAAAGTATATTTACTAAAGGTTTTGTGAGCCACAGATTGCAGAATATAAATTTGAGTGCGGCATTATCATTTGACTTGCCCATTGTTTTGAGCATTTTTGTGACTGTTGGCGTGAACTCTACGGCAGGCATTTTCTTTTCCAAAGCGGCTACAATTTTAGAAGCAATCCCCACAGCAGAATTTTTAGGTGGTGCAGAGGCATGCCCCGGCTTTGCACTCACAGTCAAATCAAGATATGTAGAACCTTTTTCCTCTGTGCCTACCATTGCGCACGGTCTGCTTACTCCAGGAAACGCATTCTCAACAATCGCACCGCCTTCATCAAGAACAAAATCTATTGTGATTCCTTTTTGTTCAAACCAGCTTACAATATCGGCGCAGGTTTTTCCGTTGATTTCTTCTTCGCCGCTAAAGCAAAGGTATAAATCCTGCTGAGGCTGCCAGCCTTGACCTAGCATTATTTCTGTGGCCTGCATGCACGCGCACAAGGTTCCTTTTGTATCCATTGTTCCGCGGCCACGAATGCTGCCGTCAACAATATCACCCGCAAACGGGTCAAAATCCCAGTCCTCTGCAACAACGGGAACAACATCATAGTGGGCCATCAAAACGCTGGCGTGTCCTGTATTGTTTTTGCCGGTAATTTTATGAACAAGTCCAGTCGTTCCAACTTCATAAAAATCACCTTTAGAATAAATATTCGGAAACGACCTTTTTAGCAGCGCAGTGAATGAACGAAACTCTTCCCAGTCCACTTTAGAACTGTCCATATCAGAAACTGTTTTGCACTGTATCATGCGGCAAAAATCGGTTGTAATTTTATCTTTTTGTTCTTGTGAAAAGTCCATCAGGAAAGCCATCCTTTTTTATACATTATGCGTGCGGCTCCAAGAGAAATCAGAATACCAACCGGAACAAGAACTCCAACTGAGCTTGCAAGACTTGGCACGCAGATAAAAAGCGCAATCATAAATAAAACAGGCACTATTGAAACCTTCCAGTTTTTGCTGATATAAACAAATCCAAGGGCCCCAAACAATGAAGACAAAATATTGTCAAAGGCAGGCTTGAGCTTTTCACTTGCCAAAAGCGGCTGGAGCGGTACAAAGCAGAATACTCCAACTGCAATTACAATTGTTGTTACTATAGAAGCGGTTGCAATTGCAATTGTAGAAATTACTTCGCCTTCTTCGGTATTAGGTTTGATTCCTGCGCTTTCCATTGCGTTGAGGGCTGCAGGAACTTTGAGTGCGGTAACGTTTCCTGTTACAAAGCTAAGATATGTTCCGCTAGTTCCAAGCATTGGCGTAAACGTAATTATTTCTATAATTCCAACTGTCCAGTAAATTGGTGCAACTCCCAAAAGTCCTTTTAATACTGCGGTAACAGAAGGCCATGCATTGTAGTAAACGCAGATGGAAACTGGCACCAGCAAAATTACGCAAAGCGCTGTCCAAATCCAGATCTGACCTTTTTTATGTGAATCAATTGTAAACTCTTCAAATGTCATAATCGTCCTCCCTTATTAAAGTCCAAAAAGTGGGGCAAGGAAAACTGCCGCAGTCATAGACAAAAGCATGGAAATTGGCATTGCAAAATTTTCAAGCCAAGTGACTTTTGCTTTTTTGATTAAAAGTCCGCACACAGCCATGATGAGGGCAGAGATAAACAAAACGATTACCGGCAACAATCCTTTTAATCCTTCGCGCAGGTGACTGAATACCATTCCGCTGAAGGCAGAAATCATTCCCATAAAAAGCGAGGTCATAAAAATGTTTCCCCACGCAGAATCTTTGGATTGAATCTTAATAACTCCGCCCTGGATTTTTTTGATGAGGATTGGAGTGAGCAGGATGCTTGGAAGAATACCCAGCGTCATTACCCATGCAATTGCTGTATAGATTTTTGGATCTGTAATCATCTGCGAAAGTGAAATGTCCAGTGCCTTTGCAGTAGAAGTAGCAGCCGGAAGCTCATAGGTGATTGCTCCAATTACGCTGAGCCTTATCCACGGAAGCGGGAGCCCTATAAACTGCGAGAGCGTTACAACTCCAAGCAGAATTGAAAATGCAGGTGCAATTGTAAAGATTGCTGTAGAAGTGATTGTTTTCCAAACTAATGATTTTTGGATATTAATTGCTTTTGCACGTTTTACAGCCCGCACCAGAAAGTACACCGACTGTGCCAATATAAATAAAATGACGATTCCTGCAACGGCATATAAAAATCCGCTGTTTGTATTAAATTGTTTTTCCATGATTTTATTATAATATTGTTCTATATAAAAAACTATATTCCAACAGTTTGATTTTTGTGATATTATTTACAGAATCAATTTTATAAGGAAAAAAATATGAAACTCTGGGAAACTGGTGCAATTTACCAAAATGGAAAGCTCGCTGCAGCAAACACACCTTCTGCTGACGGCGCAAAAAAAACAATCGCTTATACAATTTTACAGAAACACAATACTAGCGGAGACGACGCTAAGCTTAAAATCAAATTTGATAAAATTACTTCACATGATATTACTTACGTAGGAATTATTCAGACTGCCCGCGCTTCTGGGCTTGAAAAGTTCCCGATTCCTTACGTACTTACAAACTGCCATAACTCGCTTTGTGCTGTTGGTGGTACTATAAATGATGATGACCATATGTTTGGTCTTACTTGTGCTCAAAAATATGGTGGAGTTTATGTTCCTCCTCATCAGGCTGTAATTCACCAGTATGCTCGCGAAATGCTTGCTGAATGTGGTGCTATGATTTTGGGTTCAGACAGCCACACACGTTACGGTGCTCTTGGTACAATGGCTATTGGTGAAGGCGGTGGTGAACTTGCTAAGCAGCTGCTGGGAAAAACTTACGATGTAAACTATCCTGGAGTTGTAGCAATTTATCTTACAGGCGCTCCTGTTCCTGGAGTAGGTCCACAGGACGTTGCTCTTGCAATCATAAAGGCTGTTTTTGACAAGGGCTATGTAAAAAACAAGGTTATGGAATTCATAGGACCAGGTGTTGCAAATCTTTCTGCAGACTTCCGTATTGGCATTGATGTTATGACAACTGAAACTACTTGTCTTTCTTCTATCTGGGAAACAGACGGCAAAGTAGAGGAGTGGTACGCAATTCACGGACGCCCTGCTGCCTACAAACAGCTCAAGCCTGCTGACGGTGCTTACTACGACGGCGCAATTGAAATTGATCTTAGCGAGATTCGCCCAATGATTGCTATGCCTTTCCACCCAAGCTGTGCCTATACAATTGACGAAGTAAATAAAAATCTTTCTGATGTTTTGACAGACGCAGAAAATCGTGCAAAGGTAAGCTTTGGCGACAAGGTAAACTTTAATCTACACAATAAAATCATAGACGGAAAGCTTTATGTAGACCAGGGAATTATTGCCGGTTGTGCAGGCGGCGGTTTTGAAAACATCTGTGCCGCAGCTGATATTCTTAAGGGCAAGGATTCTGGAAACGGTAAGTTTGTTCTTAGCGTTTATCCGGCTAGTATGCCAGTTTACATGGAACTTATGAAGAACGGTGCATTTGGTGCACTCATTGACGCTGGTGCTGTTGTTAAGACGGCATTCTGTGGTCCATGTTTTGGTGCCGGTGATACTCCTGCAAACGGAGCCTTCTCAATCCGCCATTCTACACGTAACTTCCCTAACCGCGAAGGTTCAAAAATCCAGAACGGTCAGCTTTCAAGCGTTGCTCTTATGGATGCACGTTCAATTGCGGCAACTGCTGCCAACAAAGGCTTCCTTACAGCCGCTACAGAGTTTGACACAGAGTTCAGCGGTAAAAAATATTTCTTTGATAAAGACATTTACGAAAAACGCGTATACGATTCAAAGGGCGTAGCTCATCCAGAGGTAGAAATTCAGTTTGGTCCAAACATTAAAGACTGGCCTGCAATGAAGCCTCTCTCAGACGACCTTCTCATTAAGATTGTTTCCGAAATTCACGATCCTGTTACTACAACAGACGAACTCATTCCTTCTGGCGAAACTTCTTCTTTCCGTTCAAATCCTCTTGGTTTGGCAGAGTTTACTCTTAGCCGCCGTGACCCTGAATATGTTGGACGTGCAAAGGCTGTTCGTGATGGTTCAGATGAAGTTAAAGCTGAAGTTGCAAAAGTTTCTGCTACTCTTGATGCTGCAAAACCTGAGTTCAAGGGACGCGCCGCTCGAGCAGGCCTTGGAAGCTCAATTTTCGCTGTAAAACCTGGTGACGGATCGGCCCGCGAACAGGCTGCAAGCTGCCAGAAGGTCCTTGGCGGTTGGGCAAACATTGCAAACGAATATGCGACAAAACGCTACCGTTCAAACCTTATCAACTGGGGTATGCTTCCATTCCTTTACAAGGACGGCGACAAAAATCTTCCATTTGCAAACGGAGACTATGTATTCATTCCTGATGTAAAGAAGATGGTAAGCGAAAAGCTCCCAAGCTGTAAGGCATACGCTGTAAAAGCAGATGGAACTGTAAACGAGTTTGAACTTTCTACCGGCGATCTTACTGATGACGAGCGCAAAATTATCCTTGCCGGCTGTCTCATAAACTTTTACAAAGAATAAAAGCAGAAGGGGAAGACTTAAGGGTTTTCCCCTATAAAATCTTCCTATAACTGCTGTTTTCCTCTTGCTTTTTCCATATTATAGAATATAATTATATATCATGAAATTTAAGGTCTTTTTTGTTACTATTATTAGTATCTTTTTGAGCGTTTTATCATCTTGTGCAGGCAAAGAAGACAATCCAAGGCTTTATTTAACCGATTTTTACTGGGCAATGACTACAGAAAATAGTGATGTTTCCCAGGCAGATACTCTTACTTATAAAAAGCTTGAAAAACTCGAATATAAAAATATCCGAAAAGAGATTGGCACAGAAGGCAATTATGTCTGGGTAAAAACTACCTTTAAACTCCCTGATGAGCTTAAAGGCGATGACCTTGCTATGGTTGTTCCGTACATCCATTTTGCAGAAGAGCTTTATTTGAACGGCTACTACATTGATGATTATGGTCAGATGGAAGGTGGTCCGGAGTCTTCAAAAATTCAGGAAGCGGGATTTATGGCGCATCTTTTTGATTTTCCAGAAAGCTTTTTGAATCAGGATGGAGAAAATACTGTTTACATTAAAATCTTTACTCTGGGTAACGGTTCCATTTGCGGTGATATTTTTGTTGGGCTGCGCGATGATGCCTGGAGTGAATCGGACAAAATTACCTTCTGGCGTTCGCGTATTTATGTCTTTTTGCAGGGAATTATGCTTTGTGTAAGCATCTTCTTCCTTATGATTTTTATTGCTTACAAAAAAGAGCGCATTTACATTTATTTTTCTTTGCTTAATCTTCTTTCGTTTATATTCTTTTCTACGCTGTTTGCGGGCGACCTTCCTTGGGTTGGATTCCACGGCGGTATACCATTTTTCTGGTTCTTTAAGCTTGCAAAATGCTGTACGTTCTTTGGTCTTGAGTATTTGTTCTCTCTGTTTATTTTTGACTTTCTGGAGCTCAAGCACAATCTTGCAGAAAGAATCCTGCGCGGAATGTACCTTTTTGGCGCTGTAACGCTTTGTTTAACTGCTAAAACTTATCATGATCTTGTTAATATTTCGCATTTTATTATCTGGCCTAGCGTTATTGATATTCAAATTGCCATTGGCTTGATCATTAAGCATTTAGGAAAATCTCCAAAACGCGAGCGTGCACGACTTTTGATGTTTACTCTTGCTCCGTTCCTGATTACTGTTAATGCCGACTTTATTATTAAGACTTTCCTGAACAACATTGAATATCCTTATGTTTCAATGTACGGATGGATTGGTACTGTTCTTATTTTCTTCCTTTACTTCAGCTTTGATTATCAGAAAAAAAGTTCACGTCTTGAATATCTTAATACCGAACTTAAAAATGAAGTTGGAGAGCAGACACGCCAGCTGCAGGAAGCAAACACCAGACTTGAACATGAAATGGAAATTGCTTCTGAAGATATGCACATGGCTGCAATCGTACAGCAAAAATTCTTCTATATACCAAAAGAAGAATTTGATAACTGGGATTACGCTGTATGCTATGAGCCTCTTGCCCAGGTTTCGGGGGACCTCTTTAATTTCTTCTATGATGAGCAGGTTTTGAACGGAATTTCTCTTTTTGATGCTTCGGGCCATGGTGTTGCTGCCAGCCTTATTACAATGCTTTCTGAAAATATTATCCGCCAGAGTTATGTTGAAGAATCTAAGCAGGGAATTCCGCTTGGGCAGATTCTTACAAATATAAATACAAATCTTATAGAAGCAAAGGGTAAGGTCGATAACTTCCTTACCGGTATTCTTTTGTGCTTTAAAGATAATGATGAAAAAACATCTACTGTATCTATTGCAAATGCAGGACATCCTCGTCCGTTTATTTATAAGAGCAGCGAAGATATGGTAATGGAGCTGCAGCCACCAAGTAATGATTTTATATTTGGACCAATTGGTATTGGCGGTATAGAAGACGAATACAAGTCTTTTGATATTACTATGGAATCTGGTGATATTCTGATTTTGTATACAGACGGTCTTACAGAAACTATGAATGTTCGCCGTGAGGATTTTGGTAAGTCTAGTGTTCAGGCTTTGCTGCAGCGTAATCATGAACGAAGCGCACAGGATATTCTTGATATTATTTTGCAAAAACTTAACGAGCATTCTGCTGGCATGCCTCGTTCCGACGACTTAACTACAATTATCATTAAACGAAAATAGGGGGCTCCTATGGTAGATTACACAGAAGGTTCAGGAAAACAGTATCACACAGGTGTTGGACCTGATGACATTGGTAAATATGTTATAATGCCGGGCGACCCAAAGCGTTGTGCAAAGATTGCTGAGCATTTTGAAAACGCTAAGCTTGTTGCCGATGTTCGTGAATATGTTACTTATACAGGAACCTTAGCCGGTGAAAAGGTTAGTGTAACTTCTACTGGCATTGGCGGACCTTCTGCAAGTATTGCAATTGATGAGCTTGCTAAATGCGGTGCCCATACTTTTATTCGTGTTGGAACCTGCGGCGGTATGCAGGAAGAAGTTATGGGTGGCGATATTGTAATTGCTACCGGGGCTGTTCGCATGGAAGGCACAAGCCGCGAGTTTGCGCCAATTGAATATCCTGCTGTTCCTAATATTGATTGTGTAAATGCTTTGGTTAGTGCAGCACAGGATCTTAAGGCTCCGCACCATGTTGGTGTTGTTCAGTGTAAGGATTCTTTTTTTGGCCAGCATGAACCAGAAATTATGCCTGTAAGCTACGAACTTGAAAATAAATGGCAGGCCTGGCTCCGCATGGGATGTCTTGCCAGCGAAATGGAAAGTGCAGCGCTGTTTATTGCAGGCCAGTTCCTTCGTGTACGCGTAGGCTCATGCTTTTTAGTTGTTGCAAACCAGGAACGCGCAAAAAAAGGCCTGCCGAATAAGCAGGCCCATGATACCGAGTTGGCCATTACAGTTGCAGTAAAGGCTCTGGAAAAATTGATTTTACAAGATAAGGCTACGCTTTAACAGAGTATTCTGTAACTCCCAGTACAGTCTCTCCGTCAACCTGAACAGCGCGTGGGCTGTCGAAGCTTACTTTTACATCCTTACCTGTGTGCAAAATACACATCTTTTTGTTTTTAAGGTGTTCACCTGTAAAGATTTTAGAGAATACTAAAAGAACTTGAAGTCTGATTTTTCCGCGGAAAACAAGAACAGATACTTTATGTTCAGGATCATTTCTGTCCTGATCTGGAGCTGCCATCATACCGCCACCGTAGAAACGTCCCTTCATTGTAGAAGCAAGGAATACATCCTTGTAGTGATATTCTTTTCCGTCAACAACAACTGTTGCGTTTGTTTTTTTGTACTGGAAAAGTGCGCCTTTTATAGCAATTGCAGTGTAGTTAATTGGTTTTGTGCTGTCTTTTGCACGGATTTTGTCACCCATTTCGCAGCACCATCCGTCAATACCGTAGCCAATACCATTAATAAACTTCTGTGATTTTCCATTGATTGTTACAACTGGAAGATTTTGAATGTAATTGTTGATATTAATAAGAATTGTATCTGGTTTTCCATGAATATCACGGTTAAAATCGTTTCCGCTTCCAAGTGGGAAATAGAAAACTGGTTTTTTAAGATCGGATTCATCAACTTCATTAATAAAGCGGTTGATTGTACCGTCTCCACCGCAAAGAACAACACGTTCATCTGCAGCCACCTTGTTCATAAAAGACTTGTAATCAAAGTCCGGTGTCATTTCAACATAATTTAAATCATTGTTTGCCAGAACATCATCAAGCTTATAAACTTCTTGTTTAGCCGATTTGTTTCCAGCCTGTGGATTAAATAAAATAATATACTTAGCGTTCATTTAACTGATACCTCTACTTATATTTTAACCACTAATATACAAAAACTCAAGTTTTTATGATTTGAATGCTTTTTACACTTGCATATTTTTGCAAAAAATTGTATATTTTTTGTATATTTATGCATTTTGGAGGCATACAATGGCAAAAGATAAGGTAGTTTTAGCTTATTCAGGTGGACTTGATACAACTGTTATCATCCCATGGCTCAAAGAAAATTATGATTATGATGTAATCGCCGTTTGTATTGACGTTGGTCAGGGCGATGATTGGGCAAGCATTAAAGCACGCGCACTCAAAACTGGTGCAAGCGCCTGCTATGTTGTAGATGCCCGTCAGGAATATATTGAAGAATACATCTGGCCTGCTCTTAAGGCTAATGCAGTTTATGAAGATGAATATCTTCTTGGAACTTCTACTGCACGTCCACTTATTGGAAAAATCCTTGTAGAATATGCCCGCCAGGAAGGTGCTGTTGCAATTTGTCACGGTGCTACTGGTAAAGGTAATGATCAGGTTCGTTTTGAACTTGCAATCAAAGCATTTGCTCCAGACCTCAAGGTAATTGCTGCATGGCGTGATGACAAATGGAACATGGACAGCCGTGAAGCAGAAATTAAATATCTTGAAGACCGCGGACTCGAAGTTCCTATGAAAAAGGATCAGTCTTATTCACGCGACGAAAACATCTGGCACTTGAGCCACGAAGGTCTTGAACTTGAAAAGACAGAAAATGAACCAAACTACAAGCATATGCTCAAAAATACAACTGTTCCAGAAGAAGCTCCAGATGAAGGTGAATATGTAGAAATTCAGTTCGAAAAGGGTATTCCTGTTGCCCTCAACGGAAAAAAGATGGGTGCAGTTGATCTTTTGAACGAATTGAACAAGATTGGCGGCCGCAATGGTGTTGGTCTTGTAGATATCTGCGAAAACCGCTGTGTTGGTATGAAGAGCCGCGGTGTTTATGAAACTCCAGGTGGAGCAATTCTTTACTTTGCACACAGAATGATGGACCATATCTGTCTTGACCGCGATACATATCACTACAAGCAGCAGATTGCCATTAAGATTGGCGAACTCATTTATGACGGAAAATGGTTCACAACTTTGTTCGACAGCCTCATGGCTTTTGTAGATAAAACAGAAGAAACTGTTACAGGCTGGGCAAAGGTTAAGCTCATTAAGGGTGCAATCCGTGGTGCTGGTTCTGGTTCTAAATACAGCTTGTACAATGAAAGCATTGCTTCATTCACAACTGGTGAACTTTACAACCACAAAGATGCAGAAGGCTTTATTACTTTGTTCGGTCTTCCACTCAAAGTTCGCGCTATGATGGAACAGAAAGTAGGCGAAGGCCAGGCCATAACAGAGAGTAAGAGTTTTAAGAAGCGACCGACAGAGTAAACTTCGGTAAAAAATAGGCTCGTCATTGCGAGCGCAGCGCGGCAATCCACGTATAAGAATGCATTTTAATACATGGATTGCCACGTCGCTTTGCTCCTCGCAATGACGATTTTTTTGTAACCAATACGCATTTTTTGTGTTATAATAACTGTAATTAAAAACGTTCATGAAATCCGTTCAAAAAACGGGGTTTATGGACGTTTTTTTTATAATGTCATTGCGAGCCGAAGGCGAAGCAATCTACTACACAGGAGGTACATTATGAAAAAGATACTAATTGCCCTTATGCTTTTGGGTACAATTTGTGTAAATACTTTTGCACAGGAATATGATGTTGTTGAGGTTGGAGAAGAGGTAAATACTCAGGTAAATGAAGTGTATTTATCTGTTGGTACAATTTCTGCTCTGCAACTTGGATTTGACTTATTTGCGACTGTATTCAGTTTAGGAACTGCTGATACAAGCCAAGGTTCTCTTCCTGTTACTTTTACAGCAGGTTATAACCGATATCTTAATGATGATCATCTTGGTCTTGGTGGTTTTATAACTTATGAGCGTATGATGGGAACAAATGTCATAACTCTACAGGGAAAAATTACAGGGCAATATGGCTGGGAACATTTTAAGTTGTATCATGCATTTGGTTTAGGAGCAGGTCTCCTCTTTGGAAACACCGATACTCAAATTATTCCAGCATTTGATTTAACTGTTCTTGGTATAAAGTTTGATTTTGAAAATTTTAATATCTTTTCAGACTTTGCGATCGGTACATCACCTCTTGTAAAACTCGGCGCATCCTATAAGTTCTAAATAATATTGAAAAATCTCCTATAAAATGGTATTTTATACTATAAAATGTATAAAATTATTTTATAGGAGAAATACATGACATACACTGCAGAAGTGGAGCATATGTGTCCTTTGGCTAAAGGCGCATATCATGGTCCTGCACCAATCCCTGAAGAAGGCGAGTGGGTACAGGTAAAAAAAATTGAAGACATTTCCGGCTTTACACACGGTATCGGCTGGTGTGCACCTCAGCAGGGTGCCTGCAAGCTTTCTTTGAACGTAAAAGACGGAATCATCGAAGAAGCTTTGGTTGAGACTATCGGATGTTCTGGTATGACACACTCAGCTGCTATGGCTTCAGAAATCCTTATTGGAAAAACAGTACTCGAAGCTTTGAATACTGACCTTGTTTGCGATGCTATCAACACAGCTATGCGCGAACTTTTCCTCCAGATTGTATACGGACGTTCACAGTCTGCTTACTCTAAGGACGGACTTAAGGTTGGTGCTTCTCTTGAAGACCTTGGAAAGAACCTCCGCTCTCAGGTTGGAACTATGTTTGCTACACGCAAAACTGGTCCTCGCTACCTCGAAATGACAGAAGGTTATGTTGAAACTTGTGCAATCGACAAGGACAACCAGATTATCGGTTACAACTGTATCAACTTTGGTAAATTGATGGACGCTCTCAAAGCTGGAAAACCAGCAGAAGAAGCAATTGCCGGAGCACGCACACACTATGGTCGTGTAACTGCAGATCAGGGTATGGTAAAACTTATCGACCCACGTAAGGAATAGGGAGGAATAGACTTATGGCATTATTTGAAGATTACGCAGGCCGCATTCCTCAGGTGAATAAGGCTCTTAAAGAATATGGTTTTGCAGAAGGCGAAGAAGGTTTGAACCAGGCTCGCAAGCTCTGCCAGGATCGCGGATTTGATCCTTATGAAATCTGTCAGTCAACACAGCAGATTTGTTTTGAAGATGCAAAATGGGCTTATGTATTAGGTTCAGCAATTGCAATTAAAGAAGCAGAAAAGACTGGTGACAAAACTGGTTCTGCAGCTGCTGCTAACATCGGTAAAGGCTTGCAGGCATTCTGTCTGCCAGGTTCTGTAGCTGATGACCGCAAGGTTGGTCTTGGACACGGAAACCTTGGTGCACGTCTTCTTTCTGAAGAAACACAGTGCTTTGCATTCTTGGCAGGACACGAATCATTCGCTGCTGCTGAAGGTGCTATTAAGATTGCTGCTAACGCTAACAAGGTT
>JBGVAV010000142.1:0-7622 GCA_045224915.1 Treponema sp. | reverse complement strand
AATGATGATGAATGCGAGTGTTGGTGGTCCTCTTAGAAATATGAAGATTTCCAGTGGTATGCAAGGAGAGCTTTTTGAAGGACTTCTTGATATAGCAAATGGGCATTTATTCAAGGGACTTTCTAGACTAGGAAAAAAATAATTAGTGAGGACAGAATGAAAGCTATAAGACTTAGAATAGAATATTTGAAAAATCCAATTGGAATTGATATTCGCAAACCAAGACTCAGCTGGAATTGTGAAGGTGGAATTAAGCAGGAAGCTTATGAGATTCAGGCCTTTAATGAAGATGGTAAAATTATCTGGAACTCTGGAATTGTAATTTCAAACAAAATGCATCTTATTCCTTATGATGGGTCTGAATTAAAAAGTCGTGACAAGATAGGCTTTCAGGTTCGCCTTATGGAAAATGGTATATGGGGTGATTGGAGCGAAAAGACTTTTTTTGAAACTGGATTATTGGAACAGTCTGATTGGAAAGCAAAATGGATTACTGGAAATTACAGACCTGACAAAAAAGCTCTTTACCCGGTTGATTGCTTTAGAAAAATTGAAAAACTAAAGAAATCTGGCGATATAAAAAAAGCTCGTCTTTATGCCTCGGCCTGCGGAGTATACGAATTTTCAATTAATGGGAAAAAGGCTGGTGACTTTGTACTTGCTCCAGGCTATACAGATTATAATAGAAGAATTCAATATCAGACTATCGATGTAACCGATCTTGTAAAATTATCTTGCATAGAAAATAACGACAACCTGGAATTATCAGCAGAACTTGCAAGCGGCTGGTATAGAGGTAGTATTGGAGCACATGGACTTCGTAATCAATATGGAATAGAAACAAAGCTTCTTGCTCAACTGGAAATCATTTACGAAGACGGAAGTTCACAGACAATCATAACTGATGAAAGCTGGTCATGGAGCAACGATGGTCCTATTCTGTATGCAGATAATAAGGACGGTGAATATATAGATGTAAATAGAATTCCTTCATATTCCGGTAAAGTAAAACTTACAAATCATTCAATTGTTCCAACCGCTTCAAATAATGTACCGCTTGTGGAACATGAAATATTTGCTGGAAAAGTTTCAAGAAGTCCATCTGGCCGTACAATCGTAGACTTTGGACAGAACCTTGCAGGTTATATAACAATGAAATTCACTGCAAAAAAAGGACAGATAGTACGCCTTCGTTTTGGTGAACTTCTGGGGAAAGACGGTGAGCTTGTTCAGTCAAACGGACAGTGTATAAGCAAGAAAAAAATTACTCCGCTTCAAGAAATTCTTTATGTTTGTAAGGAAGGCGAAAATATATACAAAACAAAGTTTGCAATTTTCGGCTTCCAGTTTGCAGAGATTCAGACCGGAGATTTTACTTTTGACGAAAGAGATTATTTCAAAGAATATTGTGCAGACGCTGAAACTAACTACGGAAAAGTGAGTAAAAATGATATTTCTGCCCTGCAGAATTTTGAAATAAGTTCGATCGCAGTTTATTCAGATATTGAAGAAAGTGGATTCTTTGACTGTTCAAATCCTCTTGTAAATCAATTTGTACAGGCTACAAAGTGGTCTACTAAAAGCAATTCTGCAGATATTCCAACAGACTGCCCGACACGAGAACGTCATGGTTGGACAGGTGATGCCCAGATCTTCTTTAAGACTGCAAGCTATCTTTTTGATTACTCAGCTTTTTCACAAAAGTATTTGCGCGATGTATATGACTGGCAGCAAAGCGATGGAAAACTTCCTCAGATTGCTCCTTACGGTGGTGTTGATTTTTATATGAATACCATGAATGGCTCGGTTGGCTGGTCAGATATTGGAGTTCTTCTTCCATATTATTTTTATCAGATGAATGGTGATAAACGTATTCTAGAAGAATACTATTCACGTATGAAAAAATATACACAGTTCATGCAAAGTCGCTGTGGTAAGTGGGGCGGTCTTTATGCTCAAAGAATAAAACTCTCCAGTGAAGCTAAGAAATATCTGGTTAATTGCGGTCAGTCCTACGATGAATGGGCAGAACCTCAGGATGTAAAGAAATTTCATTGGACAGACTTTGCAGCACCTCATCCAGAAGTACAGACTGCTTATACTTCATACATCATGCATCTTATGTGTGAAATCGCAGAGCTTACAAATCACAAAGAAGACATTGCAGAATATAAGCGCTACGAAGAAGGCTGTAAAGCTGCTTATCAGGAATTAATAAAGCAGGATGGCTTTAAACTCGACACAGATCGACAGGCTCGCCTTGTTCGACCTCTGGCTTTTAATCTTCTTGATGAAGAAACAAGTGAATATGCAAAGCAGCGTTTGATTAAAGCTCTTGAAAACTACCGGTGGAGACTCGGAACAGGCTTCCTTTCAACACCGCTGATTCTTGATTTGCTTTCAACTTACAATCTGAATGCTGCCTACAAACTTCTGGAAAATGAAGAAATTCCAGGCTGGCTTTCTATGCCTAAGGCTGGAGCGACAACAATCTGGGAATCTTGGGAAGGATTTAATGCGCAGGGAGAAGTTGCTTCTCTTAATCATTATTCAAAGGGTGCTTTATGTGAATGGCTTTTCAAGGGAATGTGCGGAATAAACCTTTCAGCAAATGTTGTAAATCATTTTGTAATTAAGCCTCTTGCTGGTGGAAATTTTACCTTTGCAAAAGCGGAATATAATTCTGTATTTGGACTTGTAAAATCTGGCTGGAAAAAAGCTGATAACAAAACAATCTTCGAAATAGAAATTCCTTCAAATACAACTGCAACAATTATTTTGCAAAATGGAAAAACTGAAGAAGTTCTTGCTGGAAAATATGAATTCGAAATCACAGGATTGTCAGAGTAGGGAGGTGTTGAATGAATAAAGCTTTTCTTGCAATTGACATAGGTGCTTCAAGCGGCAGGCATTTTGCGGGCTACAAAACAAATGATAAAGCAGGACTTGAGTTCGAGGAGATTTTTCGCTTTCCAAACGGAATGATTGAACGTAACGGTCATTTATGCTGGGAACTAGATCGTCTTTTTGAGAATATCATTCAAGGAATGAAAGAATGCAGCAAGAAGGGCATGATTCCAGCTTCAGTCGGAATTGACACCTGGGGAGTGGATTTTGTTCTGCTTGATAAGAATGATAAAATAATCGGTGATACAGTTGCTTATCGCGATTCAAGAACCAGCGGAATGATAGATAAAGTTCAGAAAATTATTTCTGAAGAAGAACTATATGAGAGAACCGGTATCCAGAAACAGCCTTTCAACACAATCTATCAGTTAATGAGTATTAAGGAAAATAATCCTGAATATTTCGAACGCACAGAAAGCTTTTTGATGATACCTGATTATTTTCATTTCTTACTCACAGGCATAAAAAGTAATGAATACACAAATGCCACTACAACAGGACTGGTAGATGCAAAAAAGAAAGACTGGGATTATAAGCTGATAGATATGCTGGGGCTTCCGAAAAAAATCTTTTTGCCGACAGCAATGCCTGGAACCTTGCTTGGTCCACTAAAAAATGAAATAGAAGACGAAGTTGGGTATAACTGTAAGGTAGTTATTCCTTGTACTCATGATACAGGCTCTGCGGTTGCTGCACTTCCTGTCAGTTTTGAAAAGTCAACAGAACATACTCTTTATATCAGTTCAGGAACCTGGTCTTTACTTGGTACTGAACTTTCTGAACCACATTTAATGGAACAAGCACGTAAATTGAATTATACAAATGAGGGCGGTTATGAATACAGATTCCGTTTTCTAAAAAACATAATGGGGTTATGGATGATTCAATCTGTAAAAAAAGAACTTGAATCTGACGCTGGTAGAAAAATCACCTTTGATGAAATTGATAATGGTGCACGCTCTGCAAAAATCAGTTCTATTGTTGACTGTAATGACAATTGTTTCCTTTCTCCAAAATCAATGATAGAAGCTGTAAAAAATTATTGTAAAGAAAAGGGTGATCAAGTTCCTCAGACAGCAGGAGAGCTTGCATGTGTAATTTATCGTAGTCTTGCAAAATCTTATGCACAGGCAATCAAAGAACTTGAGCTTCTTATGGGGTGTCAGTTTTCAGCACTAAATATCATAGGTGGTGGTTCAAAATCAACACTATTAAATGAGCTTACAGCAGAAGAAACTGGATTACAGGTTTTCACAGGTCCTTCAGAAGCAACCGCTATCGGTAACCTGCTGGTACAAATGATAAATGCAAATGAATTCAGCACTCTGGATGAAGCTAGAAGTGCCGTAAAACAATATCTTTCGAATGGAGGAAAATAATATGCAAAAGAATTTAGTAGAAACAAAAGCAAAGGTTGGAGTTTTTTCAATTGCTCTGGGTGCATATCTTCCACAATTTCCATCTCTGGTACCGGAATTCAAGGCTCAGTATGAAGCCTTCAAAAAAGCAATTCCTGATACTGTAGAAATCATTGATGGAGGCCTTGTAACAACAAAAGAACTCTCTATGAAAGCAGGAGATAAGTTTCGTGCAGCTGATGTTGACCTTGTAATTCTTCAACTGCTTACTTATGCCACAAGCTATAACATGCTTCCTGCAATCAGAGATTTGAATGTGCCTGTAGTTCTTGTTAATGTTCAGAAGCTTCGCGCTCCTGATTATAAAAACACAGATACTCCAAAATGGCTTGGCGAGCTTTATGCATGCGGAGCAGTTGGCGAAATGGTTGCAGATCTTGAACGAGCAGGAAAACGTCATGCTGTTATTACAGGTGTTGTCGAAGGTGGAGATGAGTATGTAGCAAAAGAACTAGAGCAATGGTGTAGGGCAGCTCAGGTTCGCCGTCGCTTCCGTTATACAAATATAGCTCAAATTGGAAGACCATACCCGGGAATGATGGACTTGTATATTGATGAAACAAATCTTTATAACCGAATGGGACTTTATACAAAACAGTTTGACTGGGAAAAAATGTGGGCTATTGCAGATACCATTTCTGATGAAAATGCAATACGCGAAAAAGCAGAAGACATCCTTAATACCTTTGATATTGAAGGCGGTGCGACAACAGAAACTGTTTGGGACATGGCAAAATATGTAGTTGCTTTTGAACAATGGGTAAAAGCAGAAGAGCTTGGAATGGTTGCATCTCATTATGATGGTTTTGCTCAGGGCGTTGCAGGAAAATTAGATAGTATGTTAATTCCAGCTTTTTCTATGCTGATAAAACAGGGAACCGCTTGCGCTGTAGAAGGAGATATAAAAGTTGCAATGGCAATGAGCATCCTTAAAACAATCTCTGGTACAGGTCAACTTTCTGAAATGTATTCAATTGATTTTAATGAAGATATTTGTATTATCGGTCATTCTGGTTCTGGAGATGCTGACATTTCACAGGCTCGAAAGCCAACTATGAAGATTGTAGATGTATTCCATGGAAAAACAGGTGGCGGTTATCTGACACAGTTTTATCCTCCTGTTGGCGAAATAACATACCTTGGAATTACTCAGGACATGGATGGTCACTTTAAGTTTGTTGTTGCAGAAGGAGTAAATGAAGATGGTCCGATTTTTATGTTTGGTGACACAAATATGAGAACGCGCTTTTCAATAGGAGCCCGTGAATTCTGTAACCGCTGGAGTGAAGCAGGGCCAACTCATCATATGGCTGCAGCAGTTGGAAGACACATTGATACAATCTTAAAGGTTGCAAAAATTTTGAATGTGCCTGTTGAAATTATTTGTAGATAAAGAGGTAATAGATATGAAATTTTTAGAAGCAGAATTTGTAAAGGGTTTTATAAGAATGGCAGATGACGGCTGGAATCAGGGCTGGCATGAAAGAAACGGAGGTAACCTTTCTTACCGTGTAAAACAGGAAGAGGTAGAAAGTGTAAAAGAAAACTTCGAACCAAAAGCATGGCAGCCAATTGGAACAAATGTTCCAGCTCTGGCAAAAGAATTTTTTCTTGTTACAGGAAGTGGCAAATATTTTCGCAATGTGATTATCAAGCCAGAAGACAGTCTTTGTATGATTGAACTTGATGATAAAGGCGAGAATTATAGAATTGTCTGGGGCCTTGTAAATGGGGGGCGGCCAACATCGGAACTTCCAAGTCATCTTATGAATCACGAAGTGAAGTTTTTGAAGAATCCAAATTATCGTGTAATCTACCATGCCCACACTACAAATATCATTGCACTTACTTTTGTTTTACCTTTGAAGGATGAAGTTTTCACTCGTGAACTTTGGGAAATGGCAACAGAGTGTCCTGTTGTATTTCCAGATGGAATTGGTGTTGTTCCTTGGATGGTTCCAGGTGGAAGAGATATTGCAGTTGCTACTTCTGAACTGATGAAAAAATATGATCTTGCAATATGGGCTCATCATGGAATGTTTGCAGCCGGACAAGATTTTGATTTAACTTTTGGATTAATGCATACTGCAGAAAAGTCAGCTGAAATTCTCGTAAAGATGCTTTCTATGCGTCCAGATAAACTACAGACAATTACACCTCAGAATTTCCGAGATCTTGCTAAAGATTTTAAGGTAACTCTTCCTGAAAACTTTCTTTATGAAAAGAAGTAGATTATAATTGTTTTAATAAAAAAAAGTCTGCCATTAGAAAAAGTAATGTTCCTGTTTTTATTGGAGAATTTTCATATCCATCTGGTGAAATGTCTGGAGCATTTGCGGGCTGGAATAAGGCAACAAAAGGTTATCCAACAACAGAAGAAGGGCAGGCTGCAATTTATAGGGATGTAACTGAATGGGGAAAAACACATGGTGTAATAGGAATCCGTTATTGGGCTGCTGATTACGAGGATTGGGGAACCATGCCTCTCTTTAATTTTAAGGATAAACATGGTTCACCGAAGTCTGGATTAAAGCTCTAAGTCCAATTCCGAAACAATTTTAGGGTACTCCCTTGTTTCATAATCTTCGTGTAAAGGTTTCCAGACTTGAGCAAAGAATGGATCAACCTTTGCACGATTTCCATAGTTCCAGCTCTTTCGCTCACATTCAGGACACCAGTGTCCACCTTCCAAAATCAGTCTTGGACTGGCTTCAAACTTATGACCAAAAGCGCATTTAAATGTAAGCTTCTTAGACCAATTCCCTTTTTCCATTGAATCAGATAAAAGCTGACCCCCTCTAAATTCTGCTGCTCCTTTTACATCTTCATAAGATAGTTCAGCTTCAGGTTTTGATTCATCATAGCCGTGGTCAATATGGACTACTTTATTCCAATCTGTAAAGACTTCCATTTTGCTTTGCTTTTTTGGAAGTCTTTCCCAGGACTCTTTACTTCCCCAGTATGCATCAATATAGTCTTCCATATTTTTATCAAGCCAACGTTTTGTACCATGTTCAGACTTGAGAAGTTTTTTGAAAGTTGACTTAATTATGCACCCCATAAGCTTCTGTCCGCCAGGAAATTTTGTAATGATTTTTCCAGCTGTCAAAGCGCTACCCAATTCCTTCAAGTAAGCATCATAAAAATATTGCATACTGTCGCTTCTAAAGTGAAGATAATTTTCAAGCTTATCAGAATCAAGATAATATTGTCCGTGGAAATTACGGGTAGCATACATCTTTGGATCAATCACAGAATCAAGATTTTTGAATCCTAATTCGCCGTACATCTTTTTAT
>JBGVAV010000141.1:0-16928 GCA_045224915.1 Treponema sp. | reverse complement strand
AATCAAAAAAAAGACAGTTTAACAAAGCAAACAAATTTGCTTGCAATCTAAAACCGTCCTTTTAGGCTTAAGTTGATGATGTTGGGCGTTGCGGGGTGTCCCCGCTAGAGGGGGTAGGACGCAACGAAGTGCGGCCGAGGGGCAGGCGCCCCTTTAAATTTTACTATTCCCTAAGCACACGTTTTATGATATTATCTTATAAAAATTGAGGTGTATAATGCTTAGGGGAAGACATTTAATTCAGCCGGATGATTTGACTGTATCTGAAATTGAAGAAATTTGTTCTTTGGCAGAACAGATTATTGTTGATCCAGAATCTTTTAATGATGTGTGTCGCGGGAAAATTCTTGCGACACTTTTTTTTGAGCCTAGTACAAGAACAAGGTTGAGTTTTGAGGCTGCTATGCTGAGGCTTGGAGGTTCTGTAGAAGGCTTTTCTGATGCGGATAATACTTCTACTGTAAAGGGAGAAACTCTTGCCGATACTATTCGCGTTGTTTCTTCTTATGCAGATATTATTGCTATGAGAACTCCTAAAGAGGGTGCGGCCCTTCTTGCAAGTAAATATTCGGCTTGTCCAATTATAAATGCGGGTGACGGCGGACACTATCATCCGACCCAGACGCTTACTGACCTTGTAACAATCCGTCAGCTGCTTGGAAGTCTTGATAATCATGTTGTTGGATTTTGTGGTGACCTTAAGTTTGGTAGAACTGTTCATTCTCTGGCAGAGGCACTTCGTAACTTTAAGGGCAACAAGTTTATCTTTATTAGTCCAAAGGAGCTTAGCGTTCCTGATTATCTTATTACTAACGTGCTTGAACCTGCTGGTGTAAAATATGAAATTGTAGAAAGCCTTGATGAAGTTATTCACGAGGTTGATGTTCTTTATATGACACGCGTTCAGAAGGAGCGATTCTTTAATGAGCAGGATTACATCCGCCTTAAGGACAGCTACATTCTTGATTCAGAAAAAATGAAGCTTGCACGCAAAAATATGATTGTTCTTCATCCGCTGCCACGCGTAAACGAAATTACTCCAGAGGTTGATGATGATCCACGCGCTGCCTACTTTAAGCAGGTAAAATACGGTATGTATGCCAGAATGGCTTTGATTGCTAAATTGACTGGTGCTATCTAATCGGGAGGGGCGGAAATGTTAAACGTAAATACTATTAAAAACGGTCTTGTAATTGATCATATTCGTGCGGGCTCTGGCTGGAAGATTTACCAGTGGCTTGGTCTTGATAAAGCTCCTTTTACTTCTTGTCTTATTCAGAATGTACATTCAGAGAAGTCTGGTAAAAAGGATATTATCAAAATTGATAACATTATAAATATTGATTACTCTGTGCTTGGATTTATTGATCCTGATATTTGTGTAAACGTAATTGAGGATGAAAAGATTGTGCGCAAAATTACTATGGAGCTTCCTGCAAAGGTAAGCGGCGTTTTCAACTGTAAAAATCCTCGCTGCATTACACAGACTGAACATTATATAACTCCAACCTTTATTCTTGCAGATAAGGTAAAGGGACTTTATAAATGTGAATACTGCGATACTTTGTATCAGGCAGGCGGCAATGTATAAAGAACGCGGACTGGAGAACTAATGACAAAAGCGACACTGATTTTTAATGCAAGACTTCTTGATGAAAGCATGGACACTCCTGGAGCCCTGCTTATTATTGACAGCGATATTCGTGCAGTTTTTCAGGGGTATTTTACTTCGCAGGAAACTGCAAGTGTTCTGGCTCATTCTGTTTTAGCCGAAGATGGCCGTGAGCAGGATTGCAAGCTTGAGCTATATGATGCGCGAGGTCTTACTGTTACTCCAGCGTTTATTGATATGCATGTTCACATGCGTTACCCGGGACAAACTCAAAAAGAGGATTTGCAATCGGGACTTCATGCGGCTGCTGCAGGTGGTTATGGTACTGTGGTAGCCATGCCTAACACTAAACCAGTTGTTTCTTCTATGGAACAGGCCTTGCAGATTGAGTCTGAGGCTGCAAGTGTTGGTCTTACAAACCTTTTTCAGGTAGTAAGCATTTCTAAGGATTTTGAAGGTAAGGATACAAGTCATCTTGATGAGCTTGACCGCCATTATATTCCTGTGATAAGTGAAGATGGTCGCGATGTTATTTCGAGCTCTGTTATGCTTGAAGGCATGAAGAAGGCTGCAGAGAAGGGGCTGATTGTAAGCTGTCACTGTGAGGATCTTGCGCTTGGTGAACAGGCTAAGCCTTTCCGTCAGAATGCGCTTCATATAATGAAGGCAATTGGTCTTAATGCATGGGGTTCTTCTGAAGAAAATTATAATCCTGATGATGTTGAACAGGCCGCTATTGAACAGATAGATTTGAATCTGACTAAAGCAAATGAATTGCTTCGTCTTGCAGAAGATACTGCTACGGCCCGAAATATCCTTCTTGCAAAGCAGGCTGGCTGTCATATTCATATTGCACACGCAAGTACAAAAAATGTTTTAGAGCAGATTTATAATGCAAAATATGACAAAGCAAATGATGATTCTTTGCCTGATGGATTTGTGATTACTGCAGAGGCAACTCCTCATCATCTTGCGCTTGTTGGAACGGAAGAGCCTTTGATTCGTGCTTTGGTAAATCCTCCGCTTCGTGCAGACGAGGACCGTGAGCTTTTGATAGAATGCCTGCGCGATGGAACTATTGATGTTATTTCTACAGACCATGCTCCACATACTATGGAAGATAAAGAAGCAGGTAGTCCTGGATTTACGGGGCTTGAAACTGCATATGCTATTTGTAATACAGTCTTAGTAAAACAGAATAATTTTGAACCTCAAAAATTGAGCCAGCTGATGTCTGCTAATCCTGCGCGCATTCTTGGACTTACAAAAGGCCTTTTGAAAACAGGGTACTCTGCAGATCTTACTCTTGTTGACCCTGATGAAGACTGGATAGTGGATTCAAGAATGTTCTGCTCAAAGGGTAAAGCTACTCCGTTTGAAGGTCATGAGCTTACAGGAAAGGTTAAGGGGCTCTTCCTTAACGGGCGAAAGGTTTTTGAAAGATAGACTTATTTTTTAAGTTCAACCTTAATGCATTTGTAACTACACAAAAGCTCGAAAGACTCATTGCAGCGGCTCCAAACATTGGATTTAAGTGCCAGCCTAAAAGTGAGACAAAGGCTCCTGCTGCTAAAGGAATTCCTATTATATTGTAAATAAATGCCCAGAAAAGATTTTCGTAGATATTGCGGACTGTGGCGCGGCTTAAGCGTATGAGGGCTGGAAGTTCGCGAAGGGAACTTTTTACAAGTACAATGTCTGCGGCGTCTACAGCAATGTCTGAACCGGCGCCAATTGCTACACCTAAATCGGCTGTTGTGAGTGAAGGAGCGTCATTTATTCCGTCTCCTACCATGCAGACTTTTCCCTGTGATTTGAGTGTGTTGATTGCGTCGGCTTTTGCATCTGGAAGGACTCCTGCAATTACCTGATCTACGCCTGCTTCTTTTGCAATTGCTTTTGCGGTTTGTTCATTGTCGCCGGTGAGCATTACAACTTTTATGCCCATTTGCTTTAGTTCGTTTATTGATTGTGCGCTGTCTGCTTTTATGTTATCTGCAACTGCAATTATTCCAAGGAGTTTGTTGTCCTGGGCAAAAAATAACGGAGTTTTTCCCTGGGATGAAAGGGAGTCTGCTGTCTGAACTATTGATGGCGAAAGATTGACTTTCGATTTTATAAAATTTAAGTTTCCGCCGTAAAGTGTTTTGCCGTTTGATTTTGCTGTAAGACCGTTGCCTGGGAAAATCTGGAAATCCTGTGTTTCGTCGGCTGAGAGGTTGAGTTCCTGTGCTTTTTGAATGATTGCTTTTGCAAGAGGATGTTCGCTTTTTTGTTCGAGAGTGTAGGCGGTCTGTAAAAGCTGCTCGTTGGAGAGAGGAGCTTGGCCCGGCAGTGTTAATGGTATTATATCTTTGACAACAGGTGTTCCGCTTGTGATTGTTCCTGTTTTATCAAGTGCAACTGTTGTGATTTTTTCTGCCTGTTCAAGAGAAGCGGCTGTTTTGAATAAAATACCGTTTTTGGCACCAAGACCATTTCCTACCATAATTGCTACCGGAGTTGCAAGACCAAGTGCACATGGACAGCTTATTACAAGAACTGCTACTGCGTGCATAATTGCTGTTTCGGCAGAGGCACCGATTATAAGCCATATTGCAAGAGTGATAATTGAAATTACCATGACAGTTGGAACAAAAATGCCCGACACTTTGTCTGCAATTTTTGCGAGCGGAGCTTTTGTTGCGGCTGCGTCGCTTACCATCTGGATAATCTGTGCAAGGGTTGTATCCTGTCCAACTCTTGTGGCTTTGCATTTTATAAAGCCCGAAAGATTTGTTGTTGCGGCAGAAACTGTATCGCCGGATGCTTTGTCTACTGGAATGCTTTCTCCTGTAAGGGCAGCTTCATTTATTGCGGCATTTCCTTCTATAATAATGCCATCTACCGGAATGTTTTCGCCCGGTTTTACAATAAAAATGTCTCCAGGTTTTACGGTTTCAATTGGAACAGTTTTTTCTACGGTGCCAGAAGCGTTTTGTTCTACAATTACAGCAGTTTTTGGTGCAAGTTTCATGAGGCCTTTGAGTGCGCTTGTAGTTCTTCCTTTTGATTTTGCTTCAAGCATTTTACCAACGGTTATCAAAGTTAAAATCATGGCGGCGCTTTCAAAGTAATAGTCGTGGCTTATAGCTTTTTTTGTGATGACTATTGAAAGCAGGTTCCAGACGCTGTAAATAAAAGATGCTCCTGCGCCTAACGCTACAAGTGTGTCCATGTTTGGTGCTAAGTGAACTGCTGATTTTATTCCACTTGTAAAAAATCGTCTGTTAATAATCATTATTATAATAGTAAGAATTAACTGGACCAGACCCATTACAGCCAGATTGTTTTCAAGGATTTTTGGGAGCGGCCAGTGGAGCAGCATATGTCCCATTGTGCAGTATAAAAGTGGAAGTAAAAATATGAGAGATAAAATGAGACGACGTTTTAGTTTTGGAGTTTCGCGGTCGGCAAGAGGATCATCAGAGTCGGATGCTTGAGAGGCTGGGGCTGCAGTTTGTTTGACTTTTGCGCCATAGCCAGCTGCGACAACTGCATTAATAATTTCTTCATCGCTGGCACTTCCTTCTACGCCCATGGAATTTGTTAGTAAACTAACGGAACACGTTGTAACACCTGGAACTTGCGAAACTGTTTTTTCAACGCGGGCACTACAGGCAGCGCACATCATACCATCTACATCAAATTGCTTCATGTTATCCTCGACTAACAAAAATTATTATAACAGAGAATTTTGTTTGCGTATATATACTTTTATTGTTATATTTAACTATGGAGGATATTTAAATGAAAATAGCATTTTTTGATACTCATTCTTATGATAAAAAATCATTTACGGAAGCTAACAATGCTTTTAATTATGAAATAGATTTTCGTGATTACAAACTTAACGAAAATACAGCAATGACAGCCCAAGGTTTTGATGTTGTTTGTGTATTTGTTAATGATGTTGTAAATGAAGCTGTTATTAAAACTCTCGCTGACTGTGGTGTAAAACTTATAGCTCTTCGTTGTGCCGGTTTTAATAATGTAGATCTAAAGGCGGCTGCAGCGGCAGGCATAAAAGTTGTTCGCGTTCCTGCTTATTCTCCTTATGCTGTAGCAGAGCATGGTGTTGCACTTTTGATGTCTCTTACACGCCATATTCCTCAGGCATATCTTAGAACTAAAACTGCTAACTTTAATATAGAAGGTTTGACCGGTCGTGATTTGTTTGGACTTACTGCAGGTATTCTTGGAACCGGAAAAATCGGACGTATTATGGCAGATATCCTCAAAGGCTTTGGAATGAAGATTATTGCTTATGATCCATTCCCAAATACAAAATGGGCGCAGGAAAACAATATTGAATATGTTGATCTTGAAGAAATCTTTAAACAAAGTGATGTTTTGAGCCTTCATTGTCCGCTTACCGAAGAGACAAAGCATATTGTTAATCATGACAGAATGAAGATGATGAAGCATGACGCTGTAATCATAAATACTGGTCGTGGTGCCCTTATTGATTCAAAGGCTCTTGTTCACGCTCTTAAGCATGGTCATATCGGTGGAATTGGTATGGATGTATATGAAGAGGAAAGTAAATATTTCTTCAGTGACTGGTCTACAGATATCATGACTGATGATACACTTGCGCGTCTTTTGACTTTCCCTAATGTTATCATAACAGGACATCAGGCTTTCCTTACAACTAATGCCCTTAAAAATCTTGCTGATACAACTCTTGAAAATATCAAAGCTTTTTCTGCTGGCAATGAACTTGTAAATGAAGTAAAATAAATTATGCGTAATTTATTTAATGACGGATGGGTTTTTGCGGAGCTTCCTATAGATGAAAGTTCAATGTACGATAACGGCAAACCCATCCTTTTTAGTCCTGATCAGTTTTTTAGCCTTGCAGATTCTCAAAAATATAATAGTGTAAACATTCCTCACGACTGGCAGATTTATCATGTAAAAGATTTGTACCGCAGTAGTGCAGGTTTTTATAAAAAGACTTTTACTTTGCAAGACAATCCGGATGGTCGTTATATAGCCCTTGACTTTGAAGGTGTTTACATGAATTGGGCTCTTTGGGTTAACGGTAAAAAAGCAGGAGAATGTAAGTACGGTTATTCTGCTTTTGAAATTGATATAAGTAATCTTGTTCACACAGGCGAAAATGATATTCTTGTAATTGCTGTTTATCAGAACTGCAATACCCGCTGGTATTCTGGAGCAGGTATTTTCCGAGATGTGCATTTAATTAACAGCCCGGCTATCCATCTTGTGACTGATGGGGTTTATTTTTCTGCAAAACCGGTGGACCCTGCAAAGTTGGATGGGGGATGGGTTGTAAAAATTTCGTCGGAACATACAGGGACTCAGATAAAAGTTCTTCATACAATTATTAATCAGTCTGGTAAAGAATTTGCCCAATTCTCAGGCGACGGCGAATACACAGTAAAAGCTCCGGAATTATGGGATATTAATAATCCTCATTTTTACATTTTAAAAACCCGGCTCTTTGATGCTTCCGGAAATCTTTTAGACGAACTTGAACAGCATTGTGGTTTTAAGTATGCAGTTTTTACTTCGGATAAAGGTTTTTTCTTAAATGGAAAACATGTAAAAATAAATGGAGCCTGCCAGCATCATGACCTTGGCGCTCTGGGTTCTGCTTTTAATGCTGCAGCTTTGCGACGCCAGTTTACAAAACTTAAAGAAATGGGCGTTAATGCAGTTCGTTGTTCTCATAATCCGCCTCCTTCTGCCTGGATGAATTTATGTGACCAGATGGGAATCCTTGTAGATGATGAAGCTTTTGATATGTGGGAAAAGCCAAAAACTCCTTTTGATTACGGAAATTATTTTAATGACTGCTGTGAGCGCGATACTGCTTCCTGGGTACGCCGTGATAGAAATCATCCGAGTCTAATTATGTGGTCAATCGGAAATGAAATTTATGATACACATGTTGGAAACGGCTTTGAAATTACAAAAAGACTTTCCAAATTTGTACGTCAGCATGATCCTCTTTGCAATGCAGCAATCACAATTGCTTCAAATTATATGATGACAGATGGTGCCCAAAAATGTGCAGGTCAGATAGACACTGTGGGCTACAATTATCTTGAACGTTTTTACAACGAGCATCATGCAAAATATCCTGACTGGAAAATCTATGGTTCTGAAACTTCTTCTACAGTTCAGAGCCGTGGAATCTATCATTTTCCTGATTCTTTAAAACTTGTTACTTTTAGCGATGGACAGTGTTCAACGCTTGGAAACTGTACAACTCCATGGGGTGCAGTAAATACTCAATTTGTAATTACTACCGACCGCGATTGTCCTTTTAGTGCGGGTCAGTTTATCTGGACTGGTTGGGATTATATTGGTGAGCCGACTCCTTATCATACAAAATCTTCTTTCTTTGGTCAGATTGATACGGCGGGATTTCCAAAAGATACTTATTATCTGTACAAGTCTGAATGGGCAGGAAAAGCTGTGCCGCCATTTGTACACCTGCTTCCTTATTGGGACTGGAACGAAGGACAAATGATTGATGTTAAGGCTTACACAAATGCCGACAGAGTGGAGCTTTTTGTAAACGGAAAATCTGCGGGCTTGCAGGAAATTGACCATGAAAAAGGGAAGACGCCTTTTGCACACTGGCAGGTTGAATATCATAAAGGGGAAATTCGTGCCCTTGCATATGATGCAGACGGAAAAGTTCTTGCCGAAGATGTGAAGAAGTCTTTTGATGACCCTGCAGAAATTTTACTGAAGCCGGAAGAGAACTACAATGTAGTCCCTAAGCTTGTCGAAGGGCCATCTGAAGCAATCCACTTTATCCAGATTATGCTGGCCGACTACCATGGCACCCTGGTAGAAAATGCCCGTAACTACATAACAATAAATGTAAGCGGTAACGCCCAACTTATTGGTATGGATAACGGAGATTCTACAGATTACGATGAATATGTTTCTGCCGATGGACACATTCATACAAGAAAACTTTTTGCCAACCGCCTGATTGCCATTGTAAAAGAAAAGACTTGTTCAGACAGCAGCCGGGGCTTTCTTGTAACTGCTGCCAGCCAGGGACTTCCAAATGTTTCTATAAAATATGACGGCAAAGAGTGGAGCAGGGTAGATACAGATAAATCTGTAGTTCCGCAGAATACTTATGTCCCGGTTCGTAAAATTGAACTTCAGTCTCAGGGAAGCCTTAAGTTAGACCCTTCTAACAAAGAGGTTCTTGTAACTGCAAAAATCCTGCCGCAAAATGCCACAGACAAAGAAATTAACTGGAATCCGGTTTTTAAGGAATGTATTGCAAGCGACAATATAGAAGTAGCCTTTCGACAGGTTCAGTCAACTCGCCTCATCCGTGCAGCAGGCGATGGAGAATGCCTTTTGCGTTGTACTGCGCAGAACAATACTAAATACGACGAGGTTATAAGCGACCTGCCTTTTACTATCACTGGCATTGGCAGCACCAGACTTAATCCATACACTCTTATAGAAGCCTGCCGCTTTACCGATTATGACAAATCAGACAATAAATCAAAACCTGAAATGTCTTTGGAAAGCGGTATTTCTAACCGAAAGTGCGGTCCAACCTGGGTAAGCTTTGATAAAGTTGATTTTGGTAAGGATGGTGCAGATACAATCCACCTGCCGATCTTCAGTTTTGCGACAGAATTCCCGATTCAGGTTTGGGACGGAAAGGGTACTGGCCCGGACAGCATAAACCTTGGCACCTATACCTACTGCCACGAATCAATTTACAACACTTACAGTGAAAATGTCTTTACTCTGCCACGCCGTCTTTTTGGAGTACACACAATAACACTCAGTTTTGGAACAGACTTGTACCTGCACGGCTTTTATTTTGACAAGAGCCCTAAGGCATATGCAAAGCTTTGTGTCCTTGATGCCAACCTTATAACCGGCGACTCCTTTACAAAAACCAGCGACGCCGTAGAAGGAATTGGCAATAACGTAAACATAGATTTTGAAGACATGGATTTTGGTAACGATCAGACAAAGGATCATACGAACCTTACTATTTGTGGCCGCTCCAACTCAGAAAACAACACCATCAACTTAAAGTTCTTTACTCCTGATGGCAGCAGTAAAACCTATGTAATAGATTTTGCCCACACCGATGTCTACGAAGAAAAAACTTTCCAGCTTCCGGTCATCTCAGGACTTCAAAAAGTCAGCTTTGTATTCCTGCCGGGCTGCAACTTTGACTTTAAGTGGTTCCGCTTTGAAAAATAGAAGTATTTAATAAAAATGCCGATATTTAAAATATGAAGAGATTTATATTTATATCGGCATTTATTTTTTTTCTGGGGGCTAGCCAGCTTTTTGCTTCAGTTTATAAAAGCGGTGTAACTGCCTCATATTATGCAGAAGATTTTCATGGAAAAAAGACCTCCAACGGAGAGCGCTTTAATATGAATGCGCTTACCTGTGCTCATAAATCCCTGCCTTTTAATACAATTCTCAAAGTTACAAATCTTGCAAACGGAAAAAGCTGCGAGGTTCGTGTTAACGACCGGGGGCCTTTTGTTCTCAACCGAGAAATTGACTTATCAAAAGCAGCAGCCGTAAAACTTGGGATGACTGGCAGCGGTACCACAAAGGTAAAACTCGAAATTGTAAAAGAAGGTGCAAATACAAAATTAAGCCAGCAGACTGCAGCTTCGGCAAAAAAAATAATGAAAAAACTTTATGGAGATGCGGCAAGCACAAGTTCAACGACAGGCAAAACCACTCCAAAAAATCTGACACCTGGAACTTACTGGGATATTCAGTTAGGAGCATTCAAATCAAAAGATAATGCAAAGCAGTTTGCAGGTAAGGTTTCTAAAGCTGGATTTAAAGATATTGTTTTGCAAACTTCTGGAGAAGTAACCCGTGTAGCTATAAAAAAAGTTCCAGCCGGTAAGGTATCCGACACTCAGAAAAAACTGGATGCCGCAGGCTTTACCGAACAAACTCTAAAACAGCGTAAGTAGATGATTATGGAAAAAAATATTTATACAGCCGCCTTAATTGGATGCGGACGAATTGGATTTTCTCTTGGATTTGATAAAAAACGTGAACAGCCTGCAAGTCACACAATGGCTTTAATGGGAAATAAGAGAATTAAGATTGTTGCGGGTGCAGATACAAATAAAGAAAATCTTGAGCGCTGGAAGAAGTTTGTAAAAGATGCAGAAACTTTTGAAAGCAGCGACCAGCTGTATGAATCTTTTACTCCACATAATATCCCCGATATCATTGTTCTTGCTGTAAACGAAGATTCTCATTTTGACGAATGCATAAAAGCAATTAAAGCTTGTCCGCGGCTGATTATTCTTGAAAAACCTGTTGCCTTGAATTCTCAGGAAGCAGAAAAAATCAGGCTGGCTGCAGAAGAAAACAAGGTTCCTGTAATGGTGAATCACGAAAGACGTTTTGCAGCAGATTATAACATGGCAAAGAAATATATGTCGCAGATTGGAAGTCTTCAATCTGTCCGTGGAGAACTATATTCGGGATTACGTATTTATGCAAAAGAGTTCGAAGCCGATGGTTCCTACAGCCTTTTGCATGATGGAACCCACCTTGTTGATATAATCCGATTTTTATTAGAAGAAGATTTACCCCAGCCTCTGGTAACAGGGATATTTAAAGATGAAAAAAATGTGGTAAGAAATTTCAGTGCTCACTATTCAACAAAAAATTGTCCTGACGTAAGCATATATATGAGTGGTCGCAGCAGATTTTTTTCTTTTGGACTTGATATTCTTGGAACCGAAGGAAGAATCTGTCTTGGAAACGGTTATGCAAAATTTTATAAGAGAAAAGAATCAAAACTTTACACTGGATTTTATTCACTTGCACGAGATCGGTCAGTAAGCCTTCCCCGAAAAACAGGATATTTTTCAAACATGATTCAAAATTCAGTTGATTTTCTGGATGGCAGGGAAAAATTAAAAAGCCCGCTGACCGAAGCCATTTCCGATCTGCGGGCTTTAGAATTAATTAAAAAAGAGTTTAATTAATTATACTAATCCCTGAGCAACCATAGCATTTGCAACTTTTACAAATCCTGCAATATTTGCACCAGCTACGTAGTTAACCCAGTTTCCATCCTTTGCACCAAACTTAACGGCTGTGTCGTAAGCGTTGTTGTGGATGTTGATCATAATCTGGTGAAGTTTTTCATCAACTTCTTCTGCAGACCATGAAAGGCGTTCTGAGTTCTGGCTCATTTCAAGACCTGATGTTGCAACACCACCAGCGTTTGAAGCCTTTCCAGGTGCATACAAAATCTTAGCCTTAAGGAACTTGTTTACAGCGTCGATGTTAGAAGGCATGTTAGCACCTTCAGCAACGAGCTTACATCCGTTCTTCAAGAGCTTATCTGCATCTTCTCCAAGAAGTTCGTTCTGTGTAGCACATGGGAATGCACAATCACATTTAACTTCCCAAACTTTCTTTCCTGCAAAGTATTTAGCTTCTGGGAACTTTTTAACATATTCAGAAATACGACCGCGTTTAACACCCTTGAGCTTCTTAACCCAGTCAAGTTTCTTCTGTGTAATTCCTTCTGGATCATAGATGTATCCATCAGAGTCAGAAAGTGTAACAACTTTAGCACCAAGCTGAATAAGTTTTTCTGCAGCATATTCTGCAACGTTTCCTGAACCAGAAACAACACAAACCTTGTCTTTGAAATCCTGTCCAACTTTCTTGAGCATTTCCTGAGCAAAGTAGATAAGTCCGTATCCAGTAGCTTCTGTACGAATCAAAGAACCACCGAATGTAAGACCTTTACCTGTCAAAACTCCAGTATATTCATCGCGGATTCTCTTGTACTGTCCAAAGAGATAACCGATTTCGCGTCCACCAACGTTCTTATCACCAGCTGGAACGTCTGTATCAGCACCAATGTGGCGATAGAGTTCTGTCATGAATGACTGGCAGAAGCGCATAACTTCTTTGTCTGATTTTCCATGTGGATCAAAGTCTGAACCACCTTTACCACCACCCATTGGAAGAGTAGTAAGAGAGTTTTTAAGAACCTGTTCGAATCCGAGGAACTTAAGAACAGAAAGGTTAACTTCCTTAGAGAAGCGAAGACCGCCTTTGTAAGGTCCGATTGCACTGTTGTACTGTACACGGAAACCTCGGTTTACGTGATACTTACCCTTGTCATCCATCCAAGGTACTCTGAACTGAATAACGCGCTCTGGTTCTACCAGGCGTTCCAAAATTGCGTTTGGTTCGAGTTCTGGCATTTTAGCAACAACTGGATCCAATGTTGTCAGAACTTCCTCAACAGCCTGCAGGAATTCTGGTTCGTTAGCATTCTTTGCTTTAACTTCTTCCCACACACGGTTTACATAAGCGTTTTTCATTATAACTCCTTACAGGTGCGGCAGATTGTCTGTCCATCTGTATATTTATGCTTTTTCTATGAATAAATATACCACAAACAATGTTTCTATGAAAAGTAGTTAATATGTAAAAAAATTAAATTTTAATGAAGAAATTTTATATTACTAAATAAATCCTGAAGAAAAAATATATGCTACTCCCGTGGAAAAGTATGGTCGTCTGCTCGCTGAGCCTTTTTTTTGAAGAAAGTTTGCGGTGTTGCTTCGCAAATCCTCAACTTTCTTCTGTGGCTAAGCGCCAAAAAGTTCAGATGCAGCCACCCATACTTTTCCACTCCGTAGCATATATTTTTTTAATGGTTTTAATAATATTAAATTTTTACATCATAAATTTTCAATTTTTTTACATCAATCCTTTGAAGAATTGAAACATCCCCCCTTTTATGTTAAAATATTCTTTATGAGTGAACTCGAAAATAAAGAAAAACAGGATGATGAAATCAGCCTTATAGATTTGTTTGCAGTGCTTTTGAGATGGAAATGGCTCATAACAATCATTACTGGAATTGCTTGTATTGCGGTTGTTATAGTTTGTGTTATTTCGCTTAAGCTTCCTTCTGAAAAATCTTTTATGCCAAATAAATATACTCCAAGAGCTCAGATGCTTATTAATAATAAAGATTCTTCTGGCAGTTCTCTTTCGAGTATGTTGAGTTCAAGCGGTCTGGGAAGCCTTGCAAGCCTTGCCGGAGTAAATGTTTCGGGTGGGGGAGTTTCTTACAGTTCTCTTGCACAATATCTTGTTAATTCAAATACAATTCAGGATGCGGTAGTTCAAAAATTCAATTTGGTTGAACGCTACAAAATTAAAAAGTTTCCTGTTGCTTCGAGCCGTGAAGCTTTGAAAAAAAATCTTTCTGCTTCTTTTGATGATAAAACAGGAATCTTTACAGTAAGCTTTACAGATAGAGATCCAGTGTTTGCACAGGCTGTTGTAAATTATGTTGTTGATCTCCTTGAAAAGAGATTTTTAGAAATTGGTGTAGACCAGAATAAGCTTGCCGCTGCAAACCTTGAAGAAAATATTGATACTGCATACAACAATATGCTCGACCTTCAGCAGCAGATTCATGATCTTGAGAAAAAATCAATTTATGGATATGACTTTGCAAGTGGTTCTCTTGTTATGGATTCAACAATGCTTGAGCTTGAATTTAAAGTTCAGCAGCAGATTTATTCTGGATTAAAAGCACAATATGAAAGCCTAAAAGTTACAATGGCAAGTGAACAGCCAATTTTCCAGATTCTTGAATATGCAGAAATTCCTGATCAAAAATCTGGTCCAAGTCGTGGAAAGCTTTGCATCATCGTTGCTTTTGCTGCTTTCTTTATGAGCGTATTCCTTGCTTTCCTTTTGAATGCAATTCAAAATATAAAAAAAGATCCACAGGCAATGGCCAAACTAAAAGGAAAAGAATAATGAAAAAATTTTTATTAGTTTGTGTTTGTTCATTCTTTTGTATTACAACTTTTGCTCAGGCTAAAACTACAGCTACAGCAGAAGAACTCCAGAAATTAGATTTATCTGCAGCTGCCAATGTTCAGCTTGCAATGTCTAATACCGATTACCGTGTTACTGCCGGTGATATTTATGCTCTTGCTTATGCAGCAGGTTCTTCGGCTGTACGTTATACAATTCTTGTAGATTCAACATATAAAATCAGAGTTTCAAACCTTGGAATAGTTGATGCTTCTGGTAAAACTTTTCTTGAATTAAAAAAGCAGGTCGAAGATATTGTAAGTAAAAACTATCCTATGAGTGGAGTTCAATTTTCACTTACAACTCCTTCAACATTTAGTGTTGCAATAAAGGGCGAAGTTCTTGAAACTGTTGAAAAAAAGGCCTGGGCACTTACAAGACTTTCTGAAGTTCTTGATGGCTGTTACACAAAATATTCTTCTACACGAAATATTATGATTACAAGTGCTAATGGCAAAATTAAGACTTACGATTTATTCAAAGCAACTCGTGATGGAAATTTAAAAGAAGATCCTTATCTTAGACCTGGTGATGTTATTTCTGTAAAAAGAGCAGACCGCCTTGTAACTTTGCGTGGTGAAGTTATGCGTGCCGATACATATCAGCTTGTTGAAGGTGAAAATATAAAGGAGCTTCTTGAGTATTACGGTGATGGTTTACCAGTTTATGCCGATCAGACCCGCATTCAAATTACACGATTTGATTCCCAGGAAGATAGGGAAGGCAGCAAGATTTATCTTGATTATTCAAAAGATAAAGAGTTTAAACTTTGTAATTTTGATGAAGTTAATGTTCCTTCGTATAAATCGCTTAAACCTGTTATGTTTATGGAAGGAGCAATTGGTTCAGAAGAAGGAACTAACCTTGATGCATCAACAAAAAAGACAATTCAATTTGAAACCGGAACAAAGTATGATGATATAATCAGACGATACGGTTCATTCTTCACTGCAGTTTCTGATATTTCAAATGCATATATAATTCGTGATGCCCAGATTATTCCAATTGATGTAAGTAAGATTTTATATGATTCTTCATATAATTCGAATCTTTTTATTGAGCCTTATGATACTTTGCGTATTCCATTTAAGCAGTATTTCGTAAGTGTTGCAGGTAGCGTTGTTGCACCTGGACGTTATCCATATATTCCTGATAGAACATGGGATTATTACATAGGTCTTGCAGGTGGTTTTAATAAGGAAAAAAACAGATTTGATACTGTTACGATTGTAGATATAAATGGAAACGAGCTTTCTAAAAACGATATAATTACTCCGGAAACAACAATTACAGCTGCTACAAACTCAGGATTGTATTACTTTAATCAGTATGCTCCGGTTGTTACTACAGTTTTAAGTCTTGTTTCGACAACACTTTCTATTCTGGCCGTTACAGGTGTCTTGAAATGATGGCTTCTGCCTGCCTGTAGAAACAAAATCTAAAAAAAATCCCGCCCAATTATGAGCGGGATTTTTTTATGGATTACGTCATTGCGAGCGCAGCGAAGCAATCCACTTATTAGAAAACTTATGCCTTATTCAAGCGAGCTTCCAAGTCATCCAAAATTGCATTGAGTTCTTTTGGAAGATGCTTGCCAAACTTAGGATAGTGGTTTTCACGAATATCCTTAACTTCTTTCTTCCAGCCTTCTACATCTACCTTGAGAATCTCTGGGAGAGTCTTCTTGTAGTAGTCTGCAAGACCGTCAGTATTCAAAGCACCTTCTTTTGGCATATAACCGATTGGAGTATCAACATAGTTGTCAACACCGTCACAGCGGTCAAAAATCCATGCAAGAACGCGGCTGTTATCACCGTATCCTGGCCACATGAATCCGCCTGGGAGTTCTGCATTGTTTTCGTCCTTACGGAACCAGTTAACGTAGAAGATCTTAGGAAGCTTGTCCTGATCTGCCTTAGCACCTACGTCTACCCAGTGCTGGAAGTAATCACCCATGTTGTATCCACAGAATGGAATGATTGCGAATGGGTCACGGCGGATCTTACCAACTTCTTCCGGATTGATTGTAGAAGCAGCAGTGATTTCTGAACCTACGATAGATCCAAGGAATACACCGTGGTTCCAGTTGCGAGCCTGATGTACGAGAGGTACAGTAGAAGGGCGGCGTCCACCAAAGAGGATAGCAGAAATAGGTACACCTTCTGGGTTTTCCCATTCTGGAGCGATACATGGACACTGCTTAGCAGGAGCTGTAAAGCGTGCGTTTGGATGAGCAAATTCTTCACCCTTAGGAGACTTGTCTTTTGGAAGTGCATCACGAGTATTTCCCTTCCAGTCAACAAGCTTACCCTTTGCAGGATATCCGATTCCTTCCCACCATACATCACCGTCTTCAGTAAGAGCACAGTTAGTATAGATAGTATTCTTTTCT
>JBGVAV010000140.1:0-5387 GCA_045224915.1 Treponema sp. | reverse complement strand
TGAAAAAGCAAGCGCTCCTTCGTTCAATTTTCTTTTTATAGAAGATATATCACATAAAATATTGGAAATATTAAAATAAATACTTTTATAAGATTTAATCTGAAAATGTTTAGGAGTGGGACGCAGGAAAAAGAAAGTAAGGGGGGACCAGCAGTGGGGCGGCCGCGTTTACGCCGGACGGCGCACGGATGCTGGGGGATACCTTGCTTTTTTTTCCGTCGCTGGGACCCGCTCCTAAACATTTTCCACTAAAATTCATTTTAATTATTTCCGATAATCACAATGTGAAAAAGCATATTATCTTTTTAGTTCTTGCCTCATTATTATTTACACTTCCTCTAACGCCTGTTAATGCCTACATGGTCAAATACAAGGAAGACTGGTACAAGCTTTATCACGTTCATTATCAGCAGTATCCGGATGATTGTATAGAAAATATTTACTGGCTCGAAAAGGCTGCACAGGCCGATTTTTGTAATCCGCTTTATGTTGGTTTTAAAATTGAAACAGAAAAAGAATGGCAAAAATACCGTTATCTGTTTCAAATGCATATAAATCTTAAGCTTATAGAACAACATCTTCGTTTGGGCAGAACCTACGACAAAAAGTGCATTTATTTTTACGACGCTCCATGGAAAGATGAATATTTACGAAACATGGAAAAAGCGTTATCTTGTTATGAAGCAGGCTTGTATTACTGGAAGGAAGCAAAGGTTTGGTGTGAAAAAGCAAGCGCTCCTTCGTTCAATTTTCTTTTTATAGAAGATAAGCAGGCGTGGGAAGATGAAAATGCACGAATAGTTTCAGGTGAATTGAACTACGAAAGCATGTTAAACCGCGAAATTGCACGTCTTAAAAAGAATATCCAGGAACTCCAGCAGATGGACAAGACCTACTAAGGATATTTTTTTCAAATGGAAAACACTACCAATAATTCTCAAATTGATTATAAATCGCATTATTTTGACTGGGCTGCTACAAGTCCGGCAGATGAAGATATTTTAAAGCAGGCGGTTGAGCTTACTCTTAAAGACTGGGGAAACCCATCAAGTACACATCAGGTTGGAAAAAATGCACGCGGACTTTTGGAAAGTGCCCGTGAACGTGCGGCAAAAGCTCTTGGAGTTCCTGCCGGTACTGTTTATTTTACATCAGGCGGAACAGAAAGCGACCAGATTCCGCTTTTAGCTCAGCTTGCAAAACCGGCGGCTGGTACAATTCTCATAAGTTCAATTGAACATCCTGCTGTGCGCGAACAGGCTCTTATCCTTAAAAAATGCGGCTGGAATATTGTTCAGCTTCCTGTTGATAAAAATGGAGTTGTTACGCCACAAGCTGTTACCGAGAGTTTGACTTCTGACACAACTTTAGTCTGCATCATGGCTGTGAATAATGAAACTGGAGTAATTCAGCCTATTTATGAGATTGCTGATGCTATTACTGCATGGTCAGCCGGTAAACGTAAGCCTAAGTTTCATGTAGACTGTGTTCAGGCAGCTGGAAAAATCAATCTGAATCTGGCTTATAAGGGAATTGACAGTGCAGCGTTGAGCTCTCACAAAATCTGCGGCCCTCGCGGAATTGGTATTCTTTATATGAAAGATTCGATTGATGTCTTTTTGCGTGGTGGCGGTCAGGAAAAAGGAATCCGCAGCGGAACAGAAAACGTTCTTGGTGCTGTAGCTTTTTCTCTTGCACTTGAAAGATATTACAATAAAGAAAAGCCTGAACTTACAGAAGCATCTGCAAAGTTTGTGGAATCGCTCGCTCAGCTTAAAGGATGTACAATTGTTCCAGCCGGACGTCTTCAAAATCCGGAGCTTTTCTCTCCTTATGTAGTTCAAGCCGCTTTTGAACATATCCCGGGAAACGTAATGCTTCGTGCCCTGGACTCAAAAGGCTTTTATATTTCCACCGGAAGCGCCTGTTCTTCCAAGAAAAACAAGCGTCCGGTTCTTGAAGCAATGCATATAAATGGTCAGATTAGCGAAAATGCCGTTCGCTTTAGCTTTGGGCCGCATACGACACCGGAGACTATACAGGAATTACTGCAGGCTGTTTCAGAAGTAAACAGGCAATTTAACAAATAATGGATTGCTTCGCTTCGCTCGTAATGACAGACTTTCCTATTTGAATTTTTCCCTATTACGTTTTATAATGAACACATGAGTACACACATAAACGCACCAGAAGGTGCAATTGCAGATACAGTATTACTGCCCGGCGATCCGCTTAGGGCCAAGTTTATTGCAGAAAACTTCCTTGAAAATGCAGTTTGCTATAACGAAGTTCGTGGAATGTATGGCTTTACCGGAACTTATAACGGTAAAAAGGTTTCTGTACAGGGAACTGGAATGGGACAGCCTTCTCTTTCTATTTATGTTCAGGAGCTTTTCCAGTTTTATAATGTTCAAAAAGCTGTTCGCATTGGAACTTGCGGTTCAATCCGTGAAGATGTAAAGGTTCGCGATATTATTATTGCAAATGCTGCCTGTACAGACTCAGCTCTTCAAAGTCAGCGCTTTGGACTCATGCATTTTGCTCCTGTTCCTAGCTTTGAACTTCTTGATACTGCTTATCACACCGCAAAGGATTTAGGTTTGCGTGCAGTTGTTGCGCCTTGTGCTTCAAGTGATCGTTTTTACGATGAAAATGAAAACTGGAAGCTCTGGAAAAAGTTTGGTGTTGCCGGACTCGAAATGGAAGCTGCAGAATTATACACACTTGCAGCCCAGTTCAACCGCAAAGCACTTGCAATTCTTACAGTAAGCGACCACATCATTACAGGTGAAGCTACTACTGCAGAAGAAAGGCAGACAACTTTTAAAGATATGATGAAGTTAGCATTAGAAACTGTTACAAAATAATAACGACACAACAAAGAGGTATAATATGAAACCAACATTATTAGTTCTTGCAGCCGGAATGGGAAGCCGTTACGGTGGAGTTAAACAGATAGATGGAGTAGGCCTTCACGACGAATGCCTTCTTGATTTTGCAACCTACGACGCAATGAAAAGCGGCTTTGGAAAGGTTGTATTTATTATCCGTAAAGATATTGAACAGGCTTTCCGCGAGCGTCTTTTTGACCGTGTAGCACGCAACTGTGATGCAGAATATGTTTTCCAGAATATGGACAGCCTTCTTACTCCACAGCAGATTGCAGACAGCAAGGATCGTGCAAAGCCATGGGGAACTACTCACGCAGTTTTGTGTGCAGAAAAGGCAATCAATGCTCCATTTGCAGTTATTAACTCTGATGATTATTATGGTCGTCAGGCTTTTGAAGTTCTTGGAGGCTATCTTTCTTCTATTACAAATGATTGTACAGAGCATGCCATGGTTGGATATGTTCTTGGAAATACAATGAGCCGTTCTGGTTCAGTAAGCCGCGGTGTTTGTACTGTAAAGGACGGATGTCTTGATACAATCGTAGAAAACCTCAAGATTTACTACGACGAAAAAGATCAGATTATAAGCGATATTGACGGTGAAAAGAAGCTTCTTACCGGTAAAGAATGGGTAAGTATGAACCTCTTCGGCTTTACTCCAAAGGCTTTTGAAGAATTCCACGTTTACTGGGATAACTTTATTGCTGCAAATTCAACTGCTCCAAAGGCAGAGGCTCTTCTTCCTGTTTCTGCTGGTGATATTATCAGACACGGTAAAGGAATTATTAAGTTCTTTAATTCTCAGGAAACCTGGTTTGGTATGACATATCCAGAAGACCGTCAGCTTGTAAAGGATGAAATTGCAAAGAAAATCCGCGACGGATATTATCCGGAAAAGTTGTGGGATAAATAATGCTTAAGCTTACACCAATAAAATCAGAAAAAATCTGGGGCTATGAGCTTTGGATTGCGTCGACTCACCCAAACGGACCTCAAAGTGAATTTGTTCAGGCTTGTGGCGGTGAGTTCCCGCTGCTTGTAAAAATCATACAGGCAAACGATACTCTTTCAATTCAGGTTCACCCCGATGATGAAGCTGCTGTGCGTCTTGAAGGAGCCGGTAACCGTGGAAAAACAGAGTGCTGGTATGTTCTTGATGCCGCTTCCGATGCACGCCTTGTTTATGGCTTAAAGGATGGTGCTTCAAAAGAAGAACTTGCAAAGGCTATACAGGAAAGCGCCCTTGATCCGTATCTTAATTTTGTAAATGTTCACAAAGGTGATTTTATATATATTCCCGCTGGAACAGTTCACGCAATTGGAGGAGGCCTGCGTCTGCTGGAGGTTCAGCAGTCATGTGATCTTACATATCGTTTGTATGACTGGGGCAGGGGACGCGAAGTTCATATAGAAAAAGGCCTGGCCGTAATTAAAAATGATGTCCGAAAGCCTATAGCCCAATTCCCTTGCAGCTTTGAATGCGAATACTTCTCATTAGAACAGATAAACATAAAAGGCGGCTGGAGTATGTTTTGCAGTGGTGATAATCCCGCAAAAGACACCCAACTCCTTTATATTCTTTCTACAGACAAAGCCGTAATCCGAACCAGCGAAGAAAAAGTAGGAAAACCAATTCTCCCCGAAGAAATCTACGCTGTTTTACCTGGTGAAAAACTTACTGTTGAAGGCTCTGCAAGTATTATAAGAATAAAGGCCTTGTAATTGTATTGAATGTATTTAAAATAAAGGATATTTTATCACTATGTTATTATTTTTATTGATGCTTTTACCTGTTTCATTAATTGCGTATGCATTTTTTGTTAAAGATAAAAAAATAATTCTTCCAATTATTGCGGGGCTCTTAACAGCCGTTGTTGTTTGTGCCTGCAGATTTTTCTTTACTTATGAACACAGGCTTGTATATGATTCTTTTTCAGAAATATTCAGTTATTATGTAGTAAAGCAGGCATTTCTTCCTTTGTTTGTAGTTTCTGCAGTTTATGGACTGATTTCCCGTGATGCAGCAGAATTCAAAGTAAAGAATTTCTTCCCTTTACTTACTACTTTTTATGCAATTTATCTTCCTTATTGTGTAATAACCGCTTCGGAATATTATTATCAGGCTTATGATATTTTCCTTAAACCTGTTATCTACCTTGATATGCTTGTAATGATTTCATTCTGTCTTATTGATGGTTTTGAAGCTTTTAAAGCAAAAAAAATTGTTTGTATTATCTTTGATGTTCTGATTATTGGTGTATATGCCTTTTATCCGGCAGTTTCTGATGCTCTTTATGCAATTAATTATTCATTTGCAGTAATTCTTCTTATCGGAATAATCTATTCCGCACTTCCTGTTGTATACTTTATCCTTTCAAAACTTTTGAAGAAATAAAAAAAACGGTGGTTGTGAAGTGTACCCCATTTATTGGACACTTTAACTGACGGATTGAAAGGACTTGGTTCTATATTGAACAGGACTGAGTCCTTTTAATT
>JBGVAV010000139.1:0-51468 GCA_045224915.1 Treponema sp. | reverse complement strand
GGATATGATGGCTCAGCAGTTCCAGACTACTCCAGAACAGCTTGATAAAATGATTGCTGCAAGTGGTCAGACAAAAGAAGCTATGCTCAAGGAATGGACTGGCGATTCAGAAAAGATGCTTAAGTCTCGTATCATCGTAGACAGCCTTATCCGCGACCGCAACATCAGCGTAACTCCAGAAGAAATTGAAGCTCAGTATGCAGTAATTGCAGAACAGGGTGGAATGTCTGTAGAAGAAGTTAAAAAGCACTACGAAGACCCACGTTCAAAAGAATATTTGATTGACGATACAAAAGAAAACAAATTGTTCGAACAGATTTATTCTGAAATTAAGATTTCTAAGGGTGAAAAGAAGTCTTTCAAAGAGTTGTTTGAAAATAGATAATTTTAATATACTATAAATATGTCATTCCCGGGCTTGACCCGGGAATCTCTTTTTTTAAATGAGATTGTCGGGTCAAGCCCGACAATGACAGTAACTACAGGGGCGTTGCGGGGATGTGCCCCGCTCAGGGGGTAGCGGACAAGACCGCAGGGAACGCAGTGACCGAGGACTTGGAAGCGCAGGGGGCCTCCCCCTCCTTTTTTTTTAAATATTTTCTTATATTTTTCTATTCTTTTATCATAAAATTCATTATATTATATATAAAGGAACAAATTATGAACGAAATGATGAATAATAACATCCCGAGTGTTTGGGAGAGAACTGGTAACGGGGAACGCGGGTATGATCTTTTTTCAAGACTTTTGAAAGACCGCATTATCTTCCTTGATGGTGAAATTAACGAATACAATGCAGACCTTGTTGTTGCACAAATTTTGTTTTTGGAATCTGAAAATCCAGACAAAGATATAAGCATTTATATTAACTCTCCTGGTGGTGTTGTTACTGCTGGTCTTGCAATTTACGATACAATGAAATATGTAAAATGCGATATTCAGACTATCTGTATGGGTCAGGCCGCAAGTATGGCTGCAATTATTCTTGCAGGTGGTACTAAAGGCAAGCGCTATGCACTTCCAAGCAGCCGTGTTATGATTCATCAGCCACGTGGTGGTGTTGAAGGTCAGGAAAGCGATATTTCTATTCTTTCAAAAGAAATTATTAGACTTAAAAAACTTTCGATTGAATATCTTGCAAATGATACTGGCAAAACTGTGGAACAGATTTCTTCAGATATTGAGCGCGATTTTTATATGTCGGCACAGGACGCTCTTGAATATGGAATAGTTGACCACGTAATGCCTTCCCGCAAAAAATAAACTGGTACAGAGGAACTTATATGAAACGCTTTAATCCACAATCCTGCTATTGCTTTTTTTGTGGCAAACCTGCAGACAAAGACAGAAGATTGATTGCAAGCCCTACAGGAGCTTTTATCTGCGACAGATGTATTTCTGCCTGCCAGGATAAGCTCGATTTACAGGCTGCTGAACTTGCTCCTATTGAATTAAACGAAGTTCCTACTCCAAAAGAATTTAAAGAATATCTTGATCAGTATGTTGTTGGTCAGGATGAAGCTAAAAAGGTTCTTTCTGTTGCTGTATACAACCACTACAAACGCATGGCAACTAACTACAGCATGGATACAGTACAGGACACAACAGACAGTGTTACTATTGAAAAATCTAACGTTCTTTTGATTGGTCCAACAGGAAGTGGAAAAACTCTTCTTGCAAAAACACTTGCCCAGAAGCTTAAGGTTCCATTTGCAATTGCAGATGCCACTACCCTTACAGAAGCCGGTTATGTTGGTGAAGACGTAGAAAACGTTTTGCTCAAGCTTATCAACGCAGCAGACGGAAATATTGAAGCTGCTCAGCGCGGAATTATCTTTATTGACGAAATTGATAAGATTGGTCGTAAGAGCGAAAACACATCTATCACTCGTGATGTAAGCGGCGAAGGTGTTCAGCAGGCACTTCTTAAAATTATTGAAGGTACTAATGCGAGCGTTCCTCCTCAGGGTGGAAGAAAGCATCCTAATCAGGAAATGCTCCAGATAGATACAACAAACATTCTTTTCATTCTTGGCGGTGCTTTTGTTGGTTTGGACAAAATTATTGAACAGCGTATTGCAGCTCACTCAATGGGATTTGGTTCAAATGTAGGCATGATGAATGAAGAAGAAAAAATGAATCTTTTGAACCAGTGTACTCCGGACGACCTTGTTAAGTTTGGTCTTATTCCTGAGCTTATTGGTCGTATGCCTATTACTGTTGCCCTCAAAGAGCTTACAAAAGATGACCTTGTTTCTATTCTTACAGAACCAAAGAATGCAATTACTAAGCAATTCCAGGCAAGCTTTGCAATTGATAATGCTGATTTACAGTTTGATAAAGAAGCAATCGAAGAAATTGCAAATGAAGCTATCAGACAAAAGACAGGGGCGCGTGGACTTCGTACAATTGTTGAAAAAATGCTTACTGATATTATGTTTGAAATACCTGATATTGAAGGTAAAAAGCAGCTTGTAGTTACAAAAGATGTTGTTACTCAGGCTAAAAAGATTGATGTTAAGCAGTTGATTAAATCATTGCCAGAGAAGACAGAGACTGCCTGAAAGATTGTCAGGTCAAGCCTGACAATGACGTGAAATTGCGGCCAAGGTTTCTTTGACTGTGGTTTCCCAATTAATTCTATGAGATACCTCGTAGCCTTTTTGAAGCATTAAGGTTACGAGGTCTTTTTCTTCTACAACCTTTTGCATATCTACAGCAATTTCTTCAACGTCATCTGAATCAAAATAAAGTGGTGCCATTCCTGCCATTTCTACAAGAGCACCCTGGTTAGAACAAATAACTGGAACTCCGCAAGCCATAGCTTCTATAACTGGAAGCCCTACTCCTTCATTTACAGCAGGAAAAACACAGGCGGTAGAACCACAATAAAGCTGTTTTAGACTTTCCTGCGGAAAATGGCCTGTTATGAGAATTTCTGAGGCATATTCAGAATCATAAGCTGTCTGGTGAATGATTTTTGAATATTCTCCGTCGCTTCCGGTTAATACAAGACGATGCGGATAATTTGTGCGTTTTTTGAATATTTCAAAAGCTCTTATAAGCTCAATGTGTTTTTTGTCGCTGCCAGAAAGTCGTGAACTGTAAATAAAATATGGACGCTTAATTGCAAATGGTTTGATATCTACAAACTCTGAATCTGTATCTTCGAGCGGGAAAAATATTTTATGATCAATTCCGCTGTGAATTACAATTATTTTTGAGCCGTCAAAGCCAGACTGCAATAGGTCGTCTTTTATAAAATAAGAAGCGGCAATAATGAGTGTTGCATGTTTAAAGGCCTTCTTAAGTCGTTTGCGCTCTCTTCTGCTTTTAATTGTGCTGTAAGTTCCATTCATTACAAGAATAGATTTTGTTTTGATTTTGCCAGGAAGAACCTGAAGACTTGCAGGGAACAGCACAGCATCATATTTATTTTTTTTGCAGAATTTCTTAATGCGTCTTTTATGCCATCTTTTTATTGCTTTTGGATTATCGTTTATGCGTACTGAAGTAAAAGGAATTTCGGAATCTCCGGTATATGTGTATCGGTCAATTTCTAAACCGAAAAGTTCAAACTCAAAAGGAGAATCTTCGGGAATATTTTTTATAAAATTGAGCAGATAGGCTCCAACCCCTGATTGCCCGTGATCACAACCAAAGGAATCAATTCCTATTTTCATAATTTAAAATTATAGCAGATTTTTTTATTGTGTGCTATATTATGCTGATGAGTGATAAAAAACAAAACTGCTTTGAAAATCTATCTCCTGAAATTTTACAAAAGCTTTCTGAAATTGGAATTACAGAGCCTACAAATGTCCAGAATGAAGTAATTCCCGTAATTGCCTCTGGTAAAAGTGTGATTTTTCAGTCGGAAACTGGGACTGGGAAAACTTATGCATATCTTTTGCCGCTGGTAAATAAGCTTCAGATAGATGCTGATACAACAAAGCTTAGAGTTCTTATTTGTGCCCCTACTTTTGAACTTGCGAGTCAGATTAATCTGGCAGCAAAAAAAATCACATACAGAAAAACAGCTCTTATGATTGGAGGGGCTCCTCTTAAAAGGCAGTTTGAAACACTCAAAGAAAAACCACAAATTGTAATTGGAACAGCAGCACGTCTTGTAGAACTTATCCGCCTTAAAAAGCTTAAGGTTCAGGATTTATATTGCGCTGTTTTTGATGAATGCGACAGACTTTTGAAAAAAGAATCGTTTGAAGATACTGATAATTTACGAAATTGTATTGCAAAGGAATGCCAGATTATTGGTTGTTCAGCAACAATTAATAAACCTGCACGAATCTTTTTTGCCGATGCTCAGAATATTAAAATGCAGGATGAGTTTATTCTTTCTAAAAAGATTGAACACTGGGCAATTTATGCAGAATTACGTGAAAAAATTGACTTTTTGCGCAAGTTTTTAGCGGCAGAAAACCCTGGAAAAGCCCTTATTTTTACTTCGCGCTCTGACCAGGTAGAAAATATCTATAAAAAACTCTCTTACAAGCATATAGATTGCGCTGCCCTCTATGCCAAAGCCGATAAACAGGAGCGAAAATCGGCCATAGACCGCTTTAGAAGTGGTAAATGCAAGATTCTTATTACAAGTGATCTTGGAGCCAGAGGCCTGGACATTCCGGATATAACCCACATAATCCAGATGGACCTTCCCGAAGACGATGATTTTTTCATTCACCGTGCTGGCCGCACCGCCAGAGCAGGAAAAAACGGTATAAACGTAGTAATTGGAGACGAATTTGAACTTCGCCGTTACGCCGCCCTTGAAAAAAAGTTCGGGCTAACAGTTTATCCTAAGCAGATTCGCAATGGAAAAGTTACGAAACCAGAAGTATAGAAGAATTGAATTAAACCCAAAAAAACACTATAATAGATAAGATAAAGTAATATTTACATTTTAATTAATGGCGGAAGACACAAGTGTTTTTAAAAAGTCTTGATATACACGGTTTCAAATCCTTTGCTGATAAAACTCATATTGATTTTGCAGAAGGTATTACAGCATTACTGGGTCCAAATGGTTGTGGAAAAAGTAATGTTGTTGATGCAATTAAATGGGTACTTGCCGAAAACCGTTCAAAAAATCTTCGTGCCGAAAAAATGGAAGACGTTATTTTTAACGGTACAGAAAAACGTCCTGCTTTAAACTCTGCAGAAGTTACACTCACCCTTTCTAACGAAAACGGACTTCTTCCTCTTGATGATTCAGAAATTGCAATTACACGCCGCCTTTATCGTTCCGGAGATCAGGAATATTTTATAAATCAGCGACAGGCTGGACCTACAGAAATCCGTCGTCTTTTTATGGACACTGGTGTTGGTAAAGCAGCCTACTCTGTTATGGAACAAGGTAAGATTGACCAGATTCTTTCAAGTAAACCGGAAGACCGTCGTTATCTTTTTGAAGAAGCAGCAGGTATAAGCCGAAGTAAAGCAGAATGTGCCGAAGCAGAGCGCGAGCTTGAAAAAACTCGCATCAACATGCAGCAGATTGAAATCTCTCTTAATGAAATTAAGAAGCAGTATGATTCTCTTAAAGTTCAATCTGAAAAAACAAACAAATACAGAAAGCTCAAGGAAGAAATATATCTTTACGAACTTGATCTTACCCTTCTTCGTCTTAAGAATTTTGTTCAGGAAAAAGCACGTCACGAAGAAGAACTTAAAAACGTACAGCAAAAGCGTGATAAGGTTCGACAGGAAATTGAAGACATCAACAATACAATTTCTGAGAACATGGATAAGGTTAAAGAGCTTCAGAATGATCTTTACACAAAGCAAGGTCAGTTAGTTGGTATTGGTCAGGAAAAAAATGGTAAGCTCGATTTTATTAAAGAAACAAACAAACGTGCATCAGAAATCAAGGAAAAGGTAAATGTTCTTGAAGTAAAGGTTTCTTCAATTCAGGAACGCATTGACAATCTTCAAGAAGAAATTGATGATCACAATGCAAACCTTCACGAAAAAAATAAACAGCTTCAGGGTATTAAAGACAACATTGTTTCTTTTGAAAAAAATATAGAAACAGCTGGCTCTCAGATTACTGATAATGATACACGCGCTGAACAGTTAAGAAATCAAATTGAAGATTTAGATACAAAACGTGCAGAGCTCAGACAGGAACTTGCCGCAATTACAGAAGACATTGTAAAAGAGCTTGATGAAAAACTTAAGTCTGCAGGTTTTAGCGAAAGTGCAATAAGATTAGCAAAAGAAGAGCTTGATACAAATCTTGGAAAATTAAAAATCTATCTTGAGGGTCGAAAAAACATTTTCCTTGATTTTGCAAATCAAAACCATTCTGCAGAAGAAAGTCTTGCAACCGTAAAAGAAGCAGGCCTAGCTTTTGAAGAAGCACAAAATCAGTTTGAAGCAGTTCAGCAGTCATTTAAAGAATACATAAACGCTTCACCAGCATTTATTACAGAGTTCCTTTCGCCACAAGGTATCATGACTAAAAAGCGGGGCATTGACGAAAAGATTTCTGAAAATATTGCAAATGTAGAAAAGCTTAATAATCAGATTTCTGAGCTTCATACACAGAACGAAGATTTAAATAAAAAGATTAAAGAATACAATGAAACTCTGAACAAGCTTAGAATGAATGAAGTTCAGATGCAGGAACAGATTACTGCCGCTCAGAATCAGATTTCTATTTTGAACCGTACACTTGCTTCTGAAAATACATTACTGCGCGAAACTCAGGATGAACTTTTTGCTGAGAATAAACGCGCTGAAGAAATTAAAGAACAGATTCTTGAACTTGAAGAAGAGCTTGCAGAAATTGAAGCACGCGGCCGAAAGCTTGCAGATGAAATGTCTGTTCTTGATAAAGAAATTGAAACTTGTAATAAGAGTGTTTCCGGTAAAAGTGATACTCTTAATAAAAAGCGCGAAGAACAGAATAAATATCAGGAAAAGGTTGAAAGCCTTACCCTGTCTTTGAATTCTTCTGACAGTGATATTAAGAACGTTAAACAAAACTTCCAGGATAAATATTCGCACGACCTTATGGAATTTGAAGAGCGCATGTATAAGATTACAACGCCTGCTTCAGATATCCGTGACAAGCTAGCAAAAACCCGCGAAGTGTTTAATGGGCTTGGTTCTGTAAACTTTATGGCTCCAGAAGAGTTCGTTGAAGTTAAAGAACGTTATGAAAGACAAAGAACAAACTATGAAGATACACAGCGCTCTCTTGAAAATCTTGTTCGTGTAAGTGAAGAAATTAAATCTAAATCTGCCGAAATGTTCATTGAAACATACAATCAGATTAAAAAGAATTTCCACAATATGTTCCGCCGCCTCTTCAATGGTGGACGCGCAGAACTTAAGCTTGCAGATCCTTCAAATATTCTTACATCTGGTATTGATATTTATGCTCAGCCTCCTGGAAAGAAGCTCGAAAACATTGCCCTCCTTTCCGGTGGTGAAAAGACTATGACAGCTGTAGCACTTCTCTTTGCAACATATCAGGTTCGTCCAAGTCCTTTCTGTCTGCTTGATGAAATTGATGCTGCTCTTGATGACAAGAACGTTTCAAGCTTTGTAACAACACTTGAAAGCTTTGCAAACGTAAGTCAGTACATTGTAATTACTCATAATAAGAAAACTGTAATGGGTGCTTCTACAATGCTTGGTATCACAATGGAAGAGTCTGGTGTAAGTAAAGTTATTGCACTTCGTCTTGATCAGGATATTAAGCTTGGTGCCGATATTGACCGTACACAAAATGATTTCAAGGATGAAGATGTTCCTGAAGAAGAAGGTGTTGTAATTCCACCTCGTCCTCCAAGACGTATTCATAATCCTGATGGAACTATTACAGATCCAGAAAAAGAGAATAAGGAAAACCAGGAACAATAAAATATGGATTTTAAAAGTTTTTTTGGAAACCTGACAGAAAAAATTGTTTCTCTTTTTGATTTAATAAAGGATTATTGCAGCGAAAATAAACGCAATGCAATTTTGTTTGGAACACTTGGTGCTTCAATAATTCTTTTGATTATTCTTCTTTGCTGTATTCCAAAAAATAAAAAGACAAAAGCTGAACAGGAAAAGCCTGTTGTTTTAACAGAAACTCTGCTTATTCCAGATGGTCCGGAAATTAACAGAGATTACAGTATTTCACGTCAGACACAGGATAAATGGTCAGACGAACAGGCTGATGTTTGGTTTGAAAAGCCAACAGAAAAAGACATTGAATCGCTTGAAAAGGCAAATGACAATATAATAAGAGATATTACAGGAGCCGCACCATGATAAGAAAAGTTTTTTTGGTATTGATGACATCATCATTATTTTTATTTTTCTCATGCGGTTCTACAAAACCCCAGGCAGCAGACGTGACCGAGCTTGAACCTCCAGTTGAAACTGAAGAAATTCAGGAACAGGCTGAGCAGGAAAAGGAAGGACAGGAAAGCTCTGCCGAAAATGAGAGCTCTTCAGAAACAGAAACTAATACAGAAAATGAAGAAACCGAGCAGGACGCTCAGGAGGATGAAGATATTAATTCTCTCTACCCTCCGCTTGAAGAAATTGAAGAACCAGATTTAATAGAACTTGAACCTGTTGAACAAACCCAAGTTGTTGATGAACAGGAAGAAGAAAAAAATCAGATTACGGAGCCGGTAGAAGAAGTTGAGGAATTGCCTCCTTTGCCACAGGGCGAGAACGTTGAAAATGAAGAAGGTCTTGAGGGGGCAGAAGGCGCTGAAACAGAAGAAGGCGCTGAAACAGAAGAAGGCACCGAAGGCACAGAATCAGACGAGAGCGTTGAACCAACAATAGAAATTGAGCCGGAAGAAGAAGAGCCTGAACCAGAAATTGTAATTGTTCCATCACGAAGCGTAACTCTTAAAAAAGGAGAAACCCTTGTAATCACATATCCAGGAAACGGCTGGATTTACATGGGCTCAACTTCTGAATATAACAATCTTGCAAGCCGTGGACGAAAGCTTGGAACAACAGATACAAAATATACATTATTCGCAAAAGAAAGCGGAACTCAGATTCATCACTTCTATAAAGTTGATAATCTTACAGGGGACTATATAGACGATTATATTGAAGTAACAGTTCTTGATAAAAAAGGAAAATCTTCTACTGTTGTAAATGCCCCTGATTATTCAGAAGTAGTTCCAAAGAAACCTGAAACTCCTGCTAAGGCAAAACCTAAGCCAGAGCCTAAAAAAGAAGTTGAAGAAACTCCAGCAGAAACAGAAAAACCTGCGGCACCGGCAACAGCAGAAAAAACTGCGCCAGCTACAGATACAACTTACAAAGCAAAAGAAATTCAAACAAAACCAAAAACACAAGAAGCTCCAAAACCTGTTTCTGAACCAGAACAAACACAGGAAGCAGCCGAAGAAGAAGATTCTGTAATTGAAATTGACACAGAAGATGCTGTTATTGTAATTGATGAAGATAATGAAAACGCAGCAGAGCTTGAACCTCTTATTGAAAGTGCACGCACTCAGGTTTCTTCAAAAAAATATGATGATGCTTACCCTGCCCTTATTCAGTATCTTGAGTTATCATCAGATAACAGAGATGAAGCACTTTATCTTTTAGGTCAGATCCTTGAATCAAATTCAAAATATAGAGATATCAAGCAGGCAGTTGAAACATATCAAACACTTTGCGACAACTATCCTGCAAGTAAATACTGGGATAAAGCAAATAAACGAATTGTATATCTCAAACGATTTTATATAAACATTCACTAATGAGGAGGAATAAGAATGTTAAAGAAAATTGCCCTTTTAATAATTGCTGCAGGCTCGGTGCTCTTAGCTTCGTCCTGTACTGTAAATAAACCGGAGGAAAAAGTAAGAACAATAACAGTCTCGGGAACAGGAGTTGTTTCACTTCCAGCAGATCAGTTGACTGTTCGTTTTCTTGTTCGCACTTCTGAATGGAATATAAATTATGCACGCGATAAGAACGCAGAAACCACAACAAAGGTAATTGAAAAAATCAAGGAAGCCGGAGTTTTGGATAGCGACATTACAACTGTTGATTACAGAATCTCTCAGGATAATTCAAATCCATATCCAGGAAAATATACAATCGTTAATTATGTTCAGGTATTGATTCGCGATATTAACAATGCCGGAAACATTATTGATCACGCAGTTGCAAATGGTGCAAACGGATTAACTTCATTCTCTTACTCCGCTACAGAAAATCCAAATGCTTTAAGAGAAGCCCGTACACTTGCAGTTCAGAATGCACAGGATGCTGCTTCGCTCATTGCAGGTGCAAGCGGTTGTAAAGTTGCAGACGTACTTGATATTTCCGAAGGCTATAATCCTTCTTCTTATACTCGCTCAAACGGTGCTGCAAAGCTTATGGGAGCTAATTCATATACAACACCAATTGAAGCTGGAAACGTAGAAATTTCATCTACAGTAACAATTACTTTTTCACTTGCAAACTAGAATATTTAGGGAGATATAAATTATGTTAGACTATAAATTTATTAAAGATAATCTTGATGCTGTAAAACAGAATATCATCAACCGTAACATGACAGCAGATGCAGACAAGGTTGTTGAACTTTTTGATAAGCGCACTGCCCTTGTTACAAAGCTTCAGGGACTTCAGCAGAAGCGTAATGAAAATGCACAGGCTATGAAGCAGAAGCTCGATAACGATAAACGTCAGGAGCTCATTGCTGCCGGTAAAGCAATTAAAGATGAGATTTCTCAGGTAGAAGCTGAAACAAAAGAAACAGAAGCTGCACTTGAAGAAGCAGCACGTCAGATTCCAAACATGGTTCACCCTGATGCACCAATTGGAAAGCTTGATACAGAAAACCTTGAAGTTAAAAAGGTTGGAACTCCACGCAAATTTGACTTTGAACCTAAAGATCATGTTCAGCTTGGGGAATCTTTGGACATTATAGACTTTGACCGCGGTACAAAAGTTAGTGGTCCTAAATTCTACTACCTTAAAAACGAAGCAGTTTTTCTTGAACAGGCTTTGATTATGTATGCTTTGAATACTCTTCGCAAACACAACTTTGAAATGTTCATTACACCAGACGTTGCAAAAGAAGAAGTTCTTAAGGGAATTGGTTTTAATCCTCGTGGAAATGAAAGCAACGTTTACTCAATCGAAGAAGAAGGAACTTGTCTTGTTGCAACTGCAGAAATTACTCTTGGTGGATATCATCAGGATGAAATTTTGGACAAAGCTACACTTCCTCGTTTCTACGGTGGTCTTTCTCATTGTTTCCGCCGCGAAGCTGGAGCAGCCGGTCAGTTCTCTAAAGGACTTTACCGCGTACACCAGTTTGATAAGGTAGAAATGTTTGCCTACTCTACACCGGAAGAATCTGACAAAATTCACGAAAAGCTTCGCCTTATAGAAGAAGAAATTTTTGAAGGACTTGGACTTCCATTCCACGTTGTAGACACCTGTACCGGTGACCTAGGTGCTCCTGCATACCGCAAATGGGACCTTGAAGCCTGGATGCCTGGTCGCAACGGTGGTGAATACGGAGAAGTAACTTCTACTTCTAACTGTACTGACTACCAGGCCCGCCGCCTGAACATAAAGTACAAGGACGACGATGGAAAGAACAAGTATGTTCACACCCTCAACGGAACTGCAATTGCCGTAGGACGTGCCATGCTTGCAATTCTTGAAAACTACCAGAACGCAGACGGCTCGGTTACTATTCCAGAAGTTCTCGTACCATACTGCGGATTTGATAAAATTCTTCCTAAGAAATAACCTATGGAACGCGATTACACAACACCTATATTTTTTGTTCTTCTCTTTTTTGCTTTCATACTTATAGGTTTTTTGTGCAAGGTTTTGTCCTCTGTTTTAATCCCTGTTGCAATTGCGATTTTTATGGCACTTGCATTTTATCCTGTTGTAAAGAATCTTGAAGCAAAAGCTCATATCAAATGGATTTTTGGAACATTGATAGTTGTTGTAATTGTTCTTCTTGCTATCGGCTCTGTTTCAAGTTTTCTTGCAAAAGGTGTTCAGACAATCGCAACTGAATATTCAAAATATGAAAGCCGCTTTATGTCTATTTACAGACTTATAGCAAAACAGTTAAATCTTGTTATTGATGAAGAAAAAAGCTTTATCAATAATCTTTGGGGCATTCTGGAAGTTCGCCAGTTTGTTCAGGATTTAGCCTTAGGATTCTCTTCCGGCGTATTAAGTTTTGGAAAATATCTTGTTCTTATTTTGATTATGTTTTCTTTTCTTTTGATTGAAATTAAGGGATTTAAAACAAGAATCACAAATGCCGTAAAAGATGAAAACAAACAGACAGTACTTAATATCTCACAGCAGATTGGTCAGGATGTAGTGCGCTTTCTTTCTATAAAGTTCTTCATCTCCCTTGCCACAGGACTTTTAGTATTTCTTGCAGCACTTATAATAGGGCTTGATTTTCCAATGGTATGGGCCTTTCTTGCTTTTGTAATGAACTTTATTCCAACCTTTGGTTCTATTATTTCTACCCTGCTTACAACTATTTTTGCTTTATTGCAGTTTTATCCTTATTATGGAAAAGTTGTCTTTGTATTTCTTTTTATGGCTGCAATAAACTTTTTACTGGGAAATATTTTAGAACCCCGCATAGAAGGTGAACGCCTTGGACTTTCTCCATTTGCGATTCTTGTAAGTCTTGCACTCTGGGGATATTTATGGGGCTTTATTGGTATGATTCTTGCTGTTCCAATGACTGTAATTGTAAAAATCTTCTGCGAGAATATTCCTTATTTGAACATAATTTCTACAGTGCTTGGAAACAAAAAACTAAACAAATAATCGCTTTGTTGCTTTTTCGTACAGGTAGCGCAAATCTTCTTCCTGCATTGTTGTGTAAACAAAATCCATACATTTTCGTTTCTTGTCATCACTTGTGTAAACATTATTAACAACACATGTAACAAAAATATCGCGCGAAAGAATAGGACTGTTTTTTATAGAAAAGCAAAGCTTTAAGCCGTACTCGTGACCAATCTCATAATTATCATTTTGATTTGAACTGCCAACAACAATTCGTTCATGATCAACATAAAGGATATTTAAAGGCTGCACTCGATTTTCAATTGCCTGCATTTTTTGTTCTGCTTCAAAGGTCAGATAATTACAAACAGGAATAAGCTGAATTCCGTTTCCAGCGTTTTTCTTTGCCTTTGCAGTTTCTACAAATTTTTCAAGATATTCCTTTGCCTTTTTTTGATTTTCTAAAGGAATAGATTTCCATACAGGTCGAGAAAAAAGATTTTCTTTTTCCCAAGGAACACATGGAGTGTTAATATCCTTTTTATTATTACATTCAAAGAAAAGAACTGCAGAAAAATCATAATCTGTTTGTTCTTCAACATCTTTTATGCGGTTGAGAGTCTCTGGAACAAGAATATAAAGACCTTTTTTATCTTTATCTACAAGTGAGGTAAAAAACAAACCTACGCGGTTAAAATAAAATTCTACGCGTACAGTTTTACCTGCAAAACCTATAACAGACTGTGGTGGATTTTCTAGATGGATTTTTCCATTCTTCTGGACTTTTATATGCTCTGGTTTTAATGCAACAGGGAAGATTTGCGATGCAAGCGGATGAATTACCTGGCCGTCATCAGAAGCTTTTTCTTCGTTTACAGGAGTAAGTGTTACAGGAACATTTCCATCCATTAGGTATTGAAGAACAAGTTCGCGCTCAATACCAGAAAGCTGTTCATCATTTTTTGGAATTTGCTTTGTCTGATTCTCCATATGTTTTCCCCCACCTGATAACTTCAATTTGAGTTATCTTATACCCATTATGATAAGTCAGATAGACAGATAAATCAACAAAATCTTTTTTATTATATAAACGAATAGGAACTTGTGTTAAATCCTGGCTTTCAAAGGCTTTACAAATGACATAATGGTCAAAGTTTTCTTCGCCTTTTTTGAAATTACAAAGGATTTCTTCAAAGTCGGCCTTAAAAAATACATAATTAAAGAAATAGTCAGAAACGAAAAATGATTCAAGATTTTCGGTTGAAGTACTTAACTGCTTGCAAAAATCATCTAAGGTAGAAAGAAGAGTTTTATTCATTGTAGTGCAGTCAAGACTTGCGAAATTTTTGATTTCTGGATATACGGGACTCTGTAAATCTTTTACAGAACCAAGCATTTGTGGTGAAATTATATCTTTATTAATTACAGAAATATTTGAATTAAGTTTTACAGAAAGACGATCCGGTTCAATTTCTTTTGTCCAAATTGTTTTATTTGATTTATCATTTAATGCAGAACGCAATGTATCTTCCTGCGAAGTTAATACAATATTCTGCGCATTTGAACATGATACGAGGAAAAAAACAAATGTTATAGCGACATACAAAAGTGCTTTTTTCATTGCTATAATAATAACAGAAATAAAGGTATTTTTCTATAAAAAACAACTTATATTGATAAAAAATTACAAGGAAAAGGAATTGTTATATTGACACAAATTTAAGTTTCTGATATATTATTTTTATCACTTATGAGTGATTCGGGCAGTTAGCTCAGCTGGTACGAGCGTCTGGTTTACACCCAGAATGTCGGGAGTTCGATCCTCTCACTGCCCAGGTTAAGGCTAGGTTTATACCTAGCCTTTTGTTTTTTTAAAGACTTTCGTATTCAGCGAACTCCCGACATTCTGGCAGACCTCACTCGCCGGCTCGTTCGGAGCGCTTTAAAGGTAAATCCTAAAAAAGAGCTTTCGCTCTTTTTTTTAACGGATTTCCTATTAGGCGCATGTCGGGATTCGACCTCTCACAAGCTGATTCCATTTTTAGTATCTCGGGAGTTCGATCCTCTCACTGCCCTTTTAAAAGGGATATTTTTTCTTGATTAAGGTTTAGGTCTTTTAAAATGGATTTTTATTATTCTTTTTTTAATAGAAATTCTATATAATAAGAAAATATGAATACGGATGGAATTGTGCTCCTGGCTAAAAAGGTGGGGTTGACTTCGTTTACGGCGTTGACGGATGTTAAGAGAGCCTTGGGGATTACTAAGGTTGGGCATACGGGGACGCTGGATAGTTTTGCGCAGGGGCTGCTGGTTGTTTGTACGGGGAGACTCACAAAACTTGCGGGGTATATTACTGCTTTTGATAAGGATTATAGTGCAGTAATTAAATTTGGCGAAGAAACAGATACTCTTGAATATACAGGAAAAGTTATCCGCACTGCTCCACTCCCAACAGAAGAAGAACTTATAAAAGCTGTAGAAAAATTTACAAACACTTATGATCAGATTCCTCCTGTATTTTCTTCTATTCATGTAGACGGTAAAAGAGCAAGTGAACTTGTACGAAAAGGTAAAGAAGCAGAAATTCCTCCGCGCAAGGTAACAATTTATAAAGCACAAATCTCGGAGCTTTTAAAAAATCAGGATAATAAAGTTCTTTATGCACGCATAGATTTTTCTGTTTCAAAAGGAACTTATATCAGAAGTCTTGCACGAGACATTGCAAATGAATGCGGATCTGCTGCGTTTCTTGCAGGACTTTACAGAACAAAAGTTGGCACTTTTAAAATAGAAGACGCTGCAGGTTACGAAGGTGTAAAGGATTTTACAATTCAAACAGCAATCAACAATATGGAAAAAGAGCTTGAAGCTATGAGCAAAAACTCTTTAACTTATCAAAAATATTCTTTTGATGAAGAACGTAAAGAGATTCAGGCACAAATCTTAAAATGCAACAAACCTTTTGACACCCAAACATCCAGCCTTTGTGGTTTTACAAATCTTAAACTTAAAGATGAATCTGCCCGCCAGGATTATTATAACGGGAAACCAATCCGCTCTGCTCTTTTTGGAACAGATCTCCACTCACTGCCAAACGAAACTCTTTGTGCGGTATTTACTCCAGACAATGTCTTTACAGGACTTTTTGAAAAAAACGCCCTGGGACGCCTTCATAATCTCTTTGTCATTATTTTATAAAAGCAATTGCAATTTAACTCATATATGTTAAAATATATATATGAAAAAAAATATTTTTATAACGTTAGCATTATCAATTCTTTTAATGGTTTTATCAGGCTGTACAAAGTCTGGTAAAAATACTTTTTATTCAAAGTCAACAACAAATCACATTGAGTTTATTACACCTCAGGCTTTAGGAAGACTTACTCCAATTTCTATAAGCTTTATGGAAGCTCCTAAATGTCCTATTGGCGAAGCAATTGAAATTTATCCTAAACTCAGGGGAATCTGGGATTATTCAGACAACAAGGCAACCTTTACTCCAGATGAACCTTATAAAGGAAACTCAAAGCTCACTCTTAAAGCAAACATGAAAAAGCTTTTTGCAGATGACAGTGCCCAGGAGTTTGAACAGAACTTTTATGTAGAAAGTCCATCTTATTCTGTTGAATTTGATGAAGTTCGACTTAATACAGTAAATGCTGTTTACACAGTATCTGGTTCTGTTACTACAGATATTCCTGTTGAAGAAAAAGAAATCAGTAAGCTCCTTTCTGCAAAGCTTGGTTATAAAAATCAGGAAATTTCCTGGAAACAAAGCGATGCTCAAGATACATGGAATTTTACAGTAAATCTTCCAAATGATTCTGATAAAAACCGTCAGCTCGAATTTAAATGGTCAGGCAAAGCTCTTGGAATGGATCGTAATCAGGAAAAGCTTTTTAACGGTACAAAGCAAATTACAATTCCTGGTACAACAGATTTTTCTATTGTTGATATTAACACTTCAAAGCGTAATACAATTCTTGTAAGCTTTTCAAAACCTCTTGATTCTTCTCAGGATATAGAATCATATATCACTGCAAAAGATCCTGACGGAAAACTTACTTCAAATTATTCATCTTCAATTCATGGAAACACACTTTCTATTTTCAGCGATTCTAACTTTGCAGATATCCAGACAGTTTCGTTTGAACAGGGAATAAAAAGTTCAGAAGGAATCTATCTTGCAAAAGCAGATACTGTAACTCTCTCTGATAAATGGGATATTCCTTCTGTAAGATTCATGAATGCAAATACAATTCTCCCTACAAGTCAGGGCGCAGTATTCCCAATTGAAACAAAAAATCTTACAGGCGTAATTGTTCAGGTTTATCAGATTTATGAAAGAAACATGAATCAGTTCCTGCAGGACAATGAGCTTAATGAAACAAATAAGATTTATCGTGTTGGAGAACCAATCTGGGAAAAGAAGCTTAACTTTAACTGGGATAACTCCATGCAAAATAAATATATTGCACGAGGCTTGGATCTTTCAACTCTTGTAAAAAAATATCCGGAAGGAATGTTCCATATAAGGGTTTCTTTCAGAAGAGATCAGATTAAATATGTTTGTCCTTACAATCATGATTACTCAAGTCTCCCAATGCCACCAGATACTATTGAAGCTTATACTGTTCCTAACGAAAAGAGCAGCTGGGATTACTGGGATAATGTAAGCAACAGAGATAGAAACGATTACTGGTACAATAGAAACGATCCATGTCATCCGGCATTCTATATTGCAAGCTATAATTCTACAAATACAATCTCCAGAAATATTCTTGTTTCTGATATTGGTTTAATGGCTAAAAAGGATAATACAGGTTCGGTTTATATCATGGCTTCAGACATGAAAACTGCAAAGCCTCTTGCAAACATTGATATTGAACTTACTAATTATGTTGGCTCAACAATTGCAAAAGGAAAAACAGATTCCACCGGCCAGTTAGTTATTAAAACTCAAAAAACTGCTTTTGTAATTACAGCAAAAAATAATAATCAGACCTCATATCTTAAAATATCAGAAGGAACAAACTTAAGCACAAGTCATTTTGAAATTGGCGGTGAAAAGGTTACCGATGGTCTTAAAGGATTTATTTACGGAGAACGAGGTGTCTGGCGACCAGGAGATGCCCTCTTCCTTACATTTGTACTTCAGGATCTTGAAAAAACTCTTCCTAAAAATATTCCTGTTACGTTTGAACTTATGGACCCTCTTGGCCATATTACACAGACACAGGTACTTACAAAATCAGAAAATAATTTCTATCCTATTACAGCCAAAACCTCTACAGATTCTCCAACAGGATTATGGACAGGCCGCGTTATAATAGGTGGAAACACCTGGACAAAATATCTTAGTGTAGAATCTATTGTTCCAAACAGACTTTCTGTAGAGCTCGAAGCTCAGGGAGATTATCTTACAAGCTCAAAGAACAACTTTACTTTAAGTGGGGCCTGGCTTCATGGTGCCGAAATACCAAACTACGAAGCAGATGTTTCTGTAGCTTTCTCTGTAAACGAAACAAATTTTGACGGCTATTCTGAATATACATTTACAAACTTTAACACAAACATAAATTATAGCAGAAGTCAGATCTGGTCCGGAAAGCTTGGTGCAGACTCAAAAGCAAATTTCAGCACAAGCTTGAACGCAGGTCAAAATCTTCCAGGAAAGCTTAAAGCACATTTTGTTTCAAGAATCTATGAACCATCTGGAAACTTCTCTACACAATCTAAGACAATGGATTTTTCTCCGTATGACCGCTATGTAGGTTTAAAGCTTCCTAAGGGTGATGCTGCAAGAAACATGCTTCTTACTGATACAGATCATACAGTCGATGTTGTTCTTGTTGATTCTAACGGCAAACCAATTTCGGGAAACTCTACCCTTAATTACACCTTCTATAAAATGGATTGGAAATGGTGGTGGGAGAAGGATGCTTATTCAAGTGCTACACACGTTTCTTCACGCTATTATAACAAACTTGATTCAGGCAGCTTTGATGTAAAGAATGGAAAAGGTTCTTTTACAATCAATGTAAAATATCCAGACTGGGGACGATATCTTGTAGAAGTTCGTGACGGCTCAAAAGGTCATACTGCTGCAAAGGTTGTATACATTGACTGGCCTGGTTGGGCTGGACGTGCACAGGATGGAGGAACAGGTAGTGCCGCTACCCTTCCTCTTACTGCAGACAAAAATAATTATACCGCAGGAGAAACTGCACAAATCAGCTTTAACGGAAGTGCAAATGCCTCTGCCTATATTTATATAGAAAAAGGCGGAAAGATTATTAAGTCTCAGCGCATAGATACAAAAAATGGAACTAATACATACAAGCTGCCGCTTACAAATGACATGGCTCCAAATATTTATGTACACCTTACTTTGATTCAGCCGCATATGCAGACTGCAAACAGTCTTCCAATAAGACTTTATGGTGTAATTCCAGTTCTTGTTGATGATCCTGAAACAAAGCTTAATCCGGTTATCACCAGTGCAGAAAGATTAGAACCAAATAAAAAAGCTGCGTTTACAGTTTCCGAAGGTTCAGGCAAACCAATGACTTACACGCTTGCTGTTGTAGATGAAGGTTTGTTAGGTCTAACTAACTTCCATGCTCCAGACATAAGAAAAGAATTTTATAAGAAGGAAGCATCTGAGCTTCAAAATTGGGATATTTATAAATATGTAATCAATGCCTACAGTGGTAAGCTTGAAACAATGCTTGCAATTGGTGGTTCCGAAGATATTCTTGATAATGCAAAAAATAATGAAAATCGTTTTGCACCTGTCGTAAGATATTTTGGTCCGTTTACAATTAAAGCAGGCGAAAAGAAAACTACTGAGTTTGAAATGCCTTATTACGTTGGTGCTGTAAGAGCAATTGTTATTGCCGGAAACAACGGTGCCTACGGCAAAGCAGAAAAAACTGTTCCTGTAAAATCGGAATTAATGACACAGCCTTCTATTCCACGCACTATAGGAACAAACGAAAAGATAAATATTCCTGTTACAGTTTTCAATGGCGAAAATACAAACAAAAATGTTAACGTAACTTTCTCTGCAAGAGGAATAACTAATTTCTCTAAGAATGAAAAACTCTTTGTTCCAGCAAACTCTTACAAAACAGTTAATTTCTTAGTTGAAACAAAAAATCCAGGTCATGTGCTTTTTGAAACAACAGCAACAGACGGAAAATATTCTACAAAATCTTCTACAGAAATGAATATTCAATCCAGAGGAACTCCTGTAACTTATCAGACTACAGTTGCAATTAAACCTGGAAAGTCATCTTCTGTAAGTGTAGAAACTCCTGGAGAAAAAGGTTCTTCAAAACTAAGTGTAGAGCTTTCGAATATTATTCAGACAAACTTCTCACAGCGTCTTAGCTATCTTATTTCTTATCCTCATGGCTGTATTGAACAGATTACTTCTGGCGGCTTCCCTCAGCTTTATATTTCTGATTTTACAAAGCTTACTCCAGAAAAAACAAATGAGCTTAAAGCAAATGTAATTTCGGTATTAGACCGCTATCCAACATATCAGACAAGCGTTGGAGCAATGGGCTACTGGCCAGGAAATTCTTCGCCACATGCATGGGGAACCTGTTACGCAACACACTTCATGCTCGAAGCAAAGAAACAGGGCTACTCAGTTCCAGAAAATATCTTAAACCCAGCATTTGACTGGCTTGTTCAATCTGCTAAAGAGTGGCAGTTCTCTAACAATGGAGAAAGTAATGCTACTCAGGCTTACAGACTGTTTGTAATTGCTCTTGGTGGAAAAGCAGATATAAGCTCAATGAACAGACTTTACGAAACAAAAAATCTTAACGATGAAACCTTGCTTTTACTTTCGGCAGCATATAGTCTTGCAGGCCGCAAAGATACTGCAAAAGAACTTATGAACAAAACAAGCAGCATCCAAAGCGACTACAGAAGCACAGGTGATGATTTTAGTTCTTCTATAAGATTACAGGCAATCCGTTTGTTTACAGCAACTCAGCTTGCAAACAACAGTCCTTTGAGCAGTGATATGCTTGCAAAGGCAATTGCTGAAACTTTAGCTTCTGATAAATGGCTCAATACTCAGGAAACAGCCTGGTCATTATTCTCATTACTTCCATATTATTCAAAAATGAAGTCTACAGAAGTAAAATATGAAATCTCTAATGATCTTGGTTCTAAAGAAGGCAGCTTTACAGAAAAGGCCCTTACACTGGAACTTCCGGTTTCTACAAAATTCCCACAGCAGCTTGTTAGTATAAAGAACACAGGTTTAACAACTCTTTATGCAACAGTGAGCTGCTCTGGTCTTGAAACTCCGGGAAAAGAAGAAACCTTGAACAAAGGAATTACTTTAAATGTTGATGGTTGGAACAGCCTTAAAAACATTAAAGCTGGCGAAGAAGTTCGTTTAAGAATCCGCATAATGAACAATACTCGAAAAGAAATTAAGAATATGGTTCTTGCGGTGCCTGTAGGAACTTGTCTTGAATTTGCAAATGAACGTATTGCAAATGAAAAGTATTCTTCAACTTACACATATCAGGATATTCGAGATGATGTAATTTATACTTACTTTGATTTACCAAATTCTTCATACACAACAGACTTCACATTTACAGCAACAGCTGCATATAGTGGAAACTTCTATGCACCTGCTATTCATGCAGAAGCTATGTATGATGAAACGATCAAAGCAGTGGCACCAGGCTTTCTTGTCGAGATGCTTAAGTAATGAAAGTCTTTGACCTGATTAAAAACAGGCTTTGCAAAATAAGTAGAAAAAAAGCAGCCGTGCTGATTTGTATTGGTACACTGCTTTTATTTCTGCTTTTGTGCACCTTAATAATCCCTTCTTTTCTTCTCAAAAAAACACATGGTTACTCTTATGCTTTGTATGATAAGAACGGGATTCTTTTGGGGGCTCGTGTAGCTTCTGATGAACAGTGGCGTTTTGAACCAAGCGAGGTTCCTTCCAAATTTAAAAAAGCAATTATAAATTACGAAGACAAAAGATTTAATTATCATCTTGGAGTTGATTTATTTTCTATTGCAAGAGCTTTTAAACAAAATGCAAAAAATAACAGGATAGTTTCTGGCGGCTCTACAATTACTATGCAAACAATCAGGCTTCTTTATGGAAATCCCAAACGAACTTACCCTCAAAAAATCCGAGAAGCATTTATTGCATTTATTTTTGAGCTTCGATTTTCCAAAAAGAAAATCCTTGAACTGTATTCTGCTTATGCTCCCTTTGGAGGAAATGTTGTAGGACTAGAAGCTGCCTCATGGAGATATTTTAATCGTCCACCGTCTGAACTTACCTGGGCTGAAGCCGCAACTTTAGCAGTTCTTCCAAACCAGCCGGCTCTAGTTTATCCTGGAGCAAACTCTTCAATACTTTTAGAAAAACGAAATACGCTTTTACAAAATCTATATGTTAAAAAAATAATCGACCAGAATACACTTGAAATGGCACTTGAGGAACAGCTTCCTTCAAAACCCTACCCGTTACCAAACACAGCTTATCACTATCTTGATTTTCTTATTCAAAACAGCAATGGTAAAAAAACTAAATTTTATACTTCGCTTGATTATACAACTCAAAAGAATACTTTGAGGATTGTTGAATACTGGTCACAAGAATTTGGCAAGCGCGGAATAGATAATGCGGCTGCCCTTGTATTAGATACACAAACTCTTGATATTCTTGCTTATTGCGGAAACACAGGCGCCGACGGACGAAACAAAGATTCTTATGCTGTAGATATAGTTCAGGCCAAAAGAAGCTCCGGCAGTCTTTTAAAACCATTTTTATTTGCGGCAATGCTTGATTCTGGAGAGCTTTTACCAGACCAGCTTGTAATTGATATTCCAACAAGAATTGGAAGCTACCGTCCTGATAATAATATTCCAAAATATAGCGGTCTTGTTCCAGCTTCCGAAGCGCTTACAAGATCCTTAAACATCCCGGCAATCAGAGAACTTCAGATTTTTGGTATAAATAGATTTCTTGATATTCTTAAAAAATCAGGCTTTACAACATTTACCAGAAGCTCTGATGATTACGGACTTCCGCTTATTCTTGGCGGCGGAGAAATAACTATGCTTGAAGGTGCTCGGGCATATGCAAACTTTATGAATAAGGCATGCGGTTATAATTCAATCTCTCCTTTTTCGCGTGGAAGTGCCTGGCTTACAATAGAAACTCTTGCAACCGGCATAAGACCTGATGATGAAGCTAACTGGCAAAGCTACATGAACTCAAAAAAAATTGCATGGAAAACAGGAACCTCTAACGGAAACCGCGATGCCTGGGCAATTGGAGTTACACCTCAGTATACAGTTGCAGTTTGGGTTGGAAACGCATCGGGAAAAGGAAACCCTGATTTAAAAAGTGTTTCAACCTCTGCCCCTGTTTTATTCGATATTTTTTCAACGCTTCCACAGACAACCTGGCCCGAACGACCAGAAGAAGAGCTTGTTCCACAATTAGTTTGTGCCCATTCAGGCTACGCAGCAGGCCCCAACTGTCCGGATACAAAAATGATTCTTCGTTCAAAAAAAGCAGCGTCACCAAAGCTTTGTCCTTACTGTACAACAGTTACATTTACTCCGGATGGACTTTATAGAGCAACAGTCGAAGACCTTACAGGAGAAAAAGCAGGAAGTTATGACGGCACAGTTCCAAAAATGGAAAAACATTTTGTACTTCCACCACATCTGGAATACTGGTATAAAAACACAAACCTTGCTTACGAACCTCTTCCCGATTTTGTACCTTGGCACACCGCTTCATCTAAAGATTCTTTTTCAATTGTTTTTCCACAGTCTGGAACAAATTATATTATTCCGGTTGAGCTTGACGGAAATCCTGGAGCAATGGTTATGCAGGCCGCAACAAGATCTTCTGATTCAATTCTTTATTGGGACCTTGACGGCCAGTTTCTTGGGCTAACAGAACGTGTTCACGAAATGACAGTTACACCATTACCAGGCAAACACACATTAACAGTTACAGACAACAACGGTACAATTCAAAAAAGATTTTTTGAAATTCTTGAACAATAATGTTATAATTAAATAATTATAAAAATGGAGGACATATGAAAAAACTTAACGTGGTTATTATAGCGTTATGTCTTTTAGTGGCATTAACAGGCTGTAATAAATCTGAAAAAACAAATCAAGCTCCATCAGAGGGCTCACAAACCGCAACTACTGCTGAACCACAAAAGAAAATTACAACAATTAATTCCATCGCCTTATATGACGGCACACCTTTGTACATCGAAAATCAGGATGGAAAAATGGTTTACAACGATGAAATGCTTCTTGGCGACTCATTGTTGATTTATTTCGTAGATGACCAGATGGAACAGAAAGAAGCCATCAGACTTTTGAGTTCTGGTAAAGAAGAAACCTTTAATTTTGTTCACGTATGCTATTACGAAAAAGATTATTGGACACGCGATATCTTTATTACAGACAATACAAACTTCAAAGCAGGAATCATCTTAAATGATACACTAACATATTCTGCCGCAGACGGAACTTCTGCTACTTCCAAGAAGCTTGAAGAAGGAACAATTGTTGCCGTAGATAGAGATTCCAAACAGACAGATACTGATCTTGATATTGAATTTATAAATGTTACTTACTATAGCGGAACACCTTTTGGTAAATCAGCATTTATTAAAACAGACGCCCTTTCTTATAATCAGCCAGATATAATTGCAAATCAGACAATCTCCAGAATTCTTGCAAATAAATCTCTTGACCCGGAAATTGAAGATCTTCTTTTTGACTATTTAGAGTCAATGGGAGTTTCATCTTATATGCAGGATAAAATTGAATCTGCATATGAAGAAGTATTAAACAGGAGAAACTAATATGAAAAAAGTAACGATATTATTTAGTCTGATTGTTTTATTTATTGCAAATGCTTTCGCAGCACCTTCAAAAATCTTTATGCTTCGTGATAACGGACCGCTTCGCAAAGACAATGGTTCAAACCAGGTTGAATGGGCCGAAACTGTAAAAGCTGGAACAGAGCTTGAACTTGCTTCTGAAGAAATCGTTGTTAAGGATCTTGTAACTTCAAGCAAAACATACAAGGATGTAAACTTCTACGAAGTAAAATACAATGACAAGACTTATTATGTTCAGGAATCTGATGCAGAAAAAGCCGACAAGCTGTCTGTACTTTTAGTAGACTCACTTTTGTTTACACGTCCAACACTTTCTTCATTTAGAAATGCAAGGCTTGAAACAGGAACCTTTGTTGTTACAGGAGAAACTTATAACCAGTTCAATACCGATTTTATTGCAATAACTTTTTATGATACAAATGACGGAATTAAAAGAACTCGTTATGTAAGCAAACTCAATGTAAGCACAAACGATAAAGATGTTAAAGCAATAATGCTTCTTGAAAATGCAAAAGCCACAAAAGACGAAGATCTTAAAAAAGAATTCCTGAATAATGCAAAATCAATGAAAACTTCTATGTTTATTGAAGCATATATTTCAAAAGAGTATAATAAACTTCTTAATGTAAGTTCTTTTTCCGATGACACAATTGAAACAATTTCCGGCGAAGGACACCTTTACACAGAAGACGGTTCAAGAATAAATGTTAGAGATAAGCCAGGTACTGCCGGAAAAGTTGTTGGTCAGCTTGAATCTGCAAACCAGCCATATGTAACTGCACTTATGCGCACAAATGTTACAGACGAGATTGATGGTGAAACTGATTTCTGGTATTACGTAAAGGACGAATCAAGCGGTCTTGAAGGATGGATTTTTGGAGCTTATATTCTCTTTCCATAATTAGGATTGGTAAAAAAAATCCCGGGTCATTCCCGGGATTTTCATGTCATTGTCGGGCTTGACCCGACAATCTTATTTTATTCTTCTTTTTGCTCGCTACTATTTTCTTCGCGCTCTTTTTCTTCACGTTCAAGTTCATTGAGTTTTTGAACCATATTAAAGCCAGCTTTCATTCCCGCATCTACTACAAAGGTAAGTTTTGGGAACTTATATATACGAAGCTTTTTTGATATTTCTCTTTGAATAAAGCCTGCTGCAGCATTTAAACCGTCTACTCCAAGCTTTACGTCTCCATCGGTGAGAAAAGAAGAAACAAAAACTTTTCCATAACTCAAATCCTGAGTTACTTCAACTCTGTTTATACTGAGAAATGTATTTACTCGTGGGTCTTTTACATCTCCGCGAAGAATTAATTTTGATATTTCATCACGGAGCTGATCATTCAACCTCTGGATACGATACTGTCCCACTACTCTGCTCCTTCTGAACCAGCAGCGGTAACATTACGTTTAGCGGCTTCTGCTTCTTCTTCGGCAATTGTCTTTCCAAGTTTCTTTGCAACTTCAACAATTTCGAATACTTCGAGCTTATCACCAACCTGAATATCCTGCCAGTTTTCAAGACCAATACCACATTCGTAGCCTGTGCTAACTTCCTTAGCATCATCCTTGAAGCGCTTGAGGGAAGAAATCTTACCAGTAAACTTAACGATTCCATCACGGATAAGGTTAACACTTGATGTTCTGCGTACAATACCTTCGCTAACCATACAACCGGCAATAATACCAATCTTTGGAACCTTGAATGTATCTCGAACCTCAACCTGTCCGATAACTTCTTCTTTTGTATCTGGCTGGAGCATACCTTCCATAGCGGCCTGAATTTCTTCAACACACTTATAGATGATATTGTACTTGCGGATTTCAACCTGTTCCTGCTCGGCAAGAGTTTTTGCCTTTGGTGTAGGACGAACGTTGAATCCAATAATAATTGCATTTGAATCTGCAGCGGCAAGAGTAACGTCCGATTCGTTGATAGCACCCGCACTTGAGTGAATAACAGAAAGACGGATTTCGCGAGTAGAAAGCTTTTCCAAAGAAGATTTAAGAGCTTCTGCAGAACCTTGAAGGTCTGCTTTAATGATAACCTTAAGTTCTTTAACTTCGCTGTCTGCAATATCGCTGTAAAGAGATTCAAGAGTTGTCTTCTTAACAGCCTTAGCAGCTTCAAAGCGTTTGAGCTCCTGACGTTTAGCAGAAATTGCACGTGCATCTTTTTCGCTTTCTGTTACCTGGAATGGATCACCTGCATTTGGCATTTCTTCCATACCAAGAACTTCAACAGGACTTGAAGGACCTGCTTCCTGAATACGGCGTCCGCGATCATCAAACATAGCACGTACACGGCCTGAATAAATACCTGCAACAAAAGGATCACCCTGATGCAATGAACCGCGCTGAATGATTACAGAAGAAACAACACCACGTCCCTGATCTACACGAGATTCAAGAATCTTACCTTCTGCACGACATTCATCGTTTGCTTTAAGCTCAAGCATTTCTGCCTGAAGAAGAATTGCATCAAGCAAATCATCAATACCTTCTTTCTTAAGAGCAGAAATATGAACGTACTGAGTATCTCCACCCCATTCTTCTGGAGTAAGACCAAGTTCACTAAGCTGTGTCTTAACACGGTCTGGATTTGCTTCTGGTTTATCAACCTTGTTTACTGCAACAATAATAGGAACCTTTGCATCTTTAGCGTGAGCAATAGCTTCCAGAGTTTGAGGCATAACACCATCGTCTGCTGCAACAACAAGAACTACAATATCTGTTACCTGAGCACCACGGGCACGCATCATTGTAAAGGCTTCGTGACCTGGTGTATCAAGGAATGTAATCTTTCCTTTATCTGTTTTAACCGAATAAGCACCAATAGACTGTGTAATACCACCAGCTTCTCCTTCGGCAACATGTGAATGGCGGATAGCATCCAAAGTCTTTGTTTTACCATGGTCTACGTGTCCCATTACAGTTACAATTGGAGGACGTGGTTTAAGTTCTACACCGTCATCCTTTTCGCTTTCGATTACAGTTTCATCATAAAGGCTTACGAGGTGAACCTCACAGCCATATTCTGCAGCAAGAAGAGTTGCGGTATCGCTGTCGATAGACTGAGTGATTGTTACCATCATACCCATGCCCATGAGCTTACCGATTACTTCACTTGCTTTAAGATTCATTTTACGTGCAAGGTCAGATACCGAAATAGATTCCATAATATCGATTGATTTTGGAACTACGCTGGCTGGAGTTTCGACCTTTTTCTTCTGTTCAAAGAACTTGTCGTCGTACTGCTCTTCGTCCTTGCGGTTATATATTTGTTTCTTACCTTTGAAGGCTGCCTTTTTTCCAGGAGTTCTGGAATTATCAATTGGCATAGCTGGTGCAGCACCTGCTCCTCCCATTCCTGGGCGAGGTCCACGGAAGTTCTGTCCGTTGTTTCCTCCAAAGCGCTGGCCACCCTGCTGTTGACCACCTCTGTTAAAGCCACCCTGTTTGTTTCCAAAGTTGCCCTGACGATTCTGGAAGTTTCCATCCTTATTACCGTCACGTTCGCGATTCTGGTAGCCCTGACGAGCCTGAGCACCGGTAAATCCGCCACCTTCACGACCAAAATTGTTTTTCTGACCACCAGAGAATTGACCGTTTCTGTTGTTGTAACCACCTTTATTAGTGTTACGACCTTTATCAGAAAGGTTTCCGGCCTTTACGTTTGGTCTTGATGGATTTAATTCAAAAGTAGTCTTTGGTTTATTTTCACCAGAAGCTTCAGGTTTCTTTTCTCCGGCAGCAGGAGTTGTAGAAGATTTCTTTACTACAATCTTTTTAGCAGCTTCTCCAGTTTTAGCCTGTGGCTGTGCATTGCCCTGAGGTTTTGGAGTTGCTGCTGTTGAATTCTTTTTCTTAACAACAACAATTCTCTTCTTTTCAGGAGCAGCGGCGCCTTGAGAAGCAGCTGGCTGTGCGGCAGGAGTACTATCCTTCTGTTTCTTGTGAACAACAAATTCTTGTTTCTTTTCAGCTTCTTCTGACATATATTATTCTATTCCTCGTCCTCTGCAAATTCCAATTCTATGCCACAGTTAGGGCAGACTTTTGTATCAAGAGTAATTTTTGCTCCACATTCAGGACAGAAATATTCTTCTTCAGCTTCTTCCTGTGCCTGTTCAGTCTGTTCCTCTTGTGTTTCTTCTGCAGCTTCTTCTGTCTGTGTCTCTTCTGCAGCTTCTGTATCTTCTTCAACAAACTCAACATTCTGATTAATGAGTTCATTTACAGCATCAAGGTCGTCTTTTGTTACGCCCTCAATCTTAATTCTATCTTCATCATAAGCTTCAATGAAATCCTGAATCTCTTCAATTCCGTTTTCTTTGAGAAGCTCGGCAACTCTTTCATCAACACCAGGAAGCTCTGCAACTGTTGTAATTTCATCGTATGATTCTTCTTCCTGTTCATCGTTGAACAAAGCGTGTGCATTTTGAACTGTACTGAATGAAGAAAGATCCATATCAGCAGCCTGTTCAATCGTCTTAACGTCAATGTTCCAGTCACACAAGCGGTTAGCAAGACGAACGTTCTGTCCCTGACGTCCAATTGCAAGAGAGAACTGAGATTCTTCTACAATTGCAAGTGCCTGGCGTTTGTCTGCATCTGTAATAAGTACGCGTGCAACCTGGGCTGGTGACAAAGCATTTTTAATAAACTCTACAGGATCCGGATCCCAGCGAAGAACATCAATTTTTTCGTTTAAGAGTTCGCGGATAACATTCTGAATACGAATACCCTTAAGACCAACGCAAGCTCCTACAGGATCAACTTCTTCACGTTTTGTAGAAACTGCAATCTTTGTTCTGTAACCTGCATCACGGACAATCTTAACAATTTCAACTGTTCCGTCTGCAATTTCTGGAACTTCTTTTTCAAGAATTGAGCTTACAAGCTTTGGATCGCTTCTTGAAAGAATAAGCTGAAGTCCTGTTGATGTCTTTTTAATATCAACAATAAGAGCCTTAATGCGGTCGTTCTTTTCGTAGAACTCAAGCTTAGACTGATATTTTACAGGGAGCACACCTTCGAGGCGTCCTGCATTTCCAAGATCAACATAGATGTTACCATTGCGTTCGCGCTGATAATAACCGATGATGATTTCACCAATCTTGTCTTTATATTCGTTATAAAGGGAATCCTTGAAAGTTTCATTCAAGCCCTGATGTGCTGTCTGTTTACCTGTTGAAACAGCAGAACGGTCAAAGGATTTTGGATCTTCCAAAAGGTCAATTTCATCACCTTCTTCCAAATCTTCGCTAAGTTTTTTTGCATCTTCAAGTTCATATTCACGAACAGGATCATAAACTCCGTCTACAACAACCTTGCGTGAATAAATAGATACATCAGACATATCATCTGCAAACTTTACGATTGCATTTTCGTCTGTTCCGTATGTACGTTTATATGCAGCCTTAAGAGCCTTTTCAATAGTCTGCTTTACCGAATCCTCGGAATATCCTTTTTCTTGAATCAACTGGCGAATAGCCTCTGCCATTTCTGACATAAAAATCTCCTCGTGGTTTTACCACATTTTTATTTGTTATATATGAATTTTGCTTTTGCTATATTTTCAAAAGTTATTGTTTGCTCACTACCCTGTGCGGTTTTGAGTGTTACGCTTTTATCGTCTGCGGCTGTGATTATACCGCCAACCCAATCATTTACAGTTTTATCCCATACACGAACTTCGCGTCCTGTAAACACAGAAAACTCTGCAGCATTTTTAAGATTATGTTCAATGCCAGGACTTGTAAGCTCCATCGTTGTTTCTTCTGTTCCAAGAAGTGCTTCGAGTCTTGTTAATAGAGCGCGATGAACCTTTGCACAGTCATTAACTCCAATGTTCTGAGCAGGATCTTTTCCTGTAATCATTGCCGAAATTTTAGTTACAGTTTTTGCAGGAACAATTTTAAGGTCGACAAGCTTGTAGCCAAGGCCTTCTACCAAAGGCGCACAGTCTGAATAATATTTAATTTTACTGTAAGGTGTGTAATCCATATTCCTCTAGCAAAAAAAATGGACTCGGTTTTTGCCGAATCCATTTTTAATAGTTATATTAAGAATGTATTTATACTATAGTGATTTTTTTTAAGACTGTCAATATCTATATATTTTCTTATTTGTAGCTCTGGTGATTTGCAATATGATGATTTTTAATTAATCAGGGCAAATGAGAACGTACTACGCGGAAGCCTATTTTATTGTTTTTCATATTTGGGGCTGCATAATTTCGGAAGGAAACTCTGCAAGAAAAAGCAATATCATTCCATCCTCCTCCACGAATTATTCGAAAAAAGTTTGTTAGTTTTCTTGTTGGATTAATTTGATTTGGTTCTGTATATTTATAAAACCAGTCCCAACACCATTCAGAAACATTACCACTCATATCATATATTCCAAGTTCATTTGGTTGTAATTGCATTATATTATGAGTTGAATCGTTACTGTTTACATAATAAAAAGCTACAGAATTAATATCATTACTACCACTATAAAGATAATTGTTTGCACTTAATTTTTTTCCACCTCTAGCGGCATATTCCCACTCTTCTTCGGTTGGCAATCTATATCCATTAACTGATATATTACAAAAAATATTATCCCATTTTTCAAGTTTTGTATCCCACCGAGATACATCATCAACGCCGTTAAGAGTGTAGCAAGGTGTAAGATTATCTAATACACTTTTTCTATTACAATATTCGATTGCATTATACCAGGAAATGCTTTCCACAGGATTATTATTATCTTCAAAATAACTTGGATTGTTATTCATAAGTGACATATATTCTTGCTGAGATACCAAATGATTACTTATATAAAAGTCTTTAATACTTACTTGATGGACAGGACGTTCATTTCGCTCTTGATTATTACATCCCATATTAAATGTTCCTCCTTCAACAAATATCATATCTGGAGTTAAATTTATATTTTGATTTTCTTTAATTGTTTCTATTCCTGTTTCTGGAAGAACTATTTCATCAATTTCTTTATAGCTGTCTTTATCAAAATCTTTTGTTTCTTTTGCAGTTTGCTTCTTTTCTTTTCTCTCTCCCAGTTTTATTCCCAATTTTTCAAGTTTTTTTTCAAAATTGATTACATATTCTTTGTCGGAAGTTTTTATATTATTACCTGCCAGAAGTTCCAATTCTTTATATTTGCGGGCAATAATCAGTTGATTCTTTAGAGTGGTACTATAAGCTTCGGGGTTTTTAGAAGCATATTCTTCAAACCATTCTTTGAAAACAACTTCAAAGGATTCAATTCTAGCATTGCGTTCATCAATTTTATTTTTTAATTCATTGAAAAAAGATTTTTTGCTTTCAAAATCATATACAAGTCCGAGTTTTATCCCCGCTTTTAATAAGTTTACAATTTCAGACATTGAAACAATTCCATCTTCACATTTTTCATCGATGGTAATTTCAAGACTATTCCAGGTTAACTCTTTTAATCTTTCACTTATAATTGAACTTTTACCTGTTGTAAAAATTGATTTTAATGTGCCAATGCAGTTTACAAGTATATTGCGTTTTTCTACATCTGTTCGGGTAAAAATTTCTGCTTCTGAAATTAATTTATTACAAAGTTCTGTTATTTTTTCTTTTTCTGCTTCGGAAGGCTTTTGAAAAGGTTTAATTTTGAAAAAATCATAAATTAACTTAGCTTTGATTTTTCCCTGAAGAATAAAATCTTCATATTCATTTTCTTTATATTTTGAATTGACAAATGCTCCGACAAAATTTTTATAGAAATCTTCTATATCAATTTTGTCAGAATCTTTATCTTGAAGTTCTGAAGTATCAACTTCAAAGGAATTGTCGAGTGTAAAAGTGTCAGTATCTCCTAAAGTATAATTATCAGATTCACCTAACGAAAATTCTTCAGACATTTTTACACTCCATTTATTATGCGGTAGCCTGTTGAACCTTTTTCATTGGACGAACAAGGAAGAGCGACAGACACATTGCAACAGCATACAAAACTGTTGTTACAATAAGAACTGTCTGATAGCCCTGAGGATTTGCTTTTACGCCTGCAACTTCAATGTATTCGCCAACATGGTTTACAATGTAAGAAGCCATCTGGTTTCCGGTCAATCCTGCAAAGGCCCAGGCAGAAAGTGTAATTCCGTGGATTGCAGAAATGTTACCCATTCCGTAGTGGTCAGAAAGAAGTGTTGGAACGTTAGAGAATCCGCCACCGTAGCCTGCGTTTACAATAAAAATCAAAGCAAGTACAAAGATGATGAGAGCTACGTTTCCTGCTCCGTTTGCAATTCCTTTTGAGAAAAGTACAATCAGTGTTGAAACAATTGAAAGGGCAAAAATCATCTTGTAAACAGTGTTGCGGTCCTTCATTTTGTCGGCCCAGGCAGAGAAGCCAAGACGTCCACCGGCATTAAAGAGAGCCGAAATTGTAGAAATGAGACCTGCATAAGCACCAAGACCTACACACTTAACAATCATTTTTTCCTGGCTGATAATTGCAAGACCACAGGTAATGTTGATGTAGAACATGAGCCAGATTCCAATGTAAGAAGCGATTGGTTCTGTTTTGAGGGTTGCAATAATTCCTTCTTCCTTTGATTTTGTCTGAGGTTCAACCCAACCTTCAGGCTTAGCAAGAATAAAGTGACCAATCATCATCATTACAAAGTAAACTGCAGCAAGAATATAGAACATCTTGTAAATACCGGTTTCGCCCATATTATCAAGCATACCCTGCATAATTGGAGAAGCAATTGCTTTTGCTGCACCAAAACCTGCTACAGCAAGACCGGTTGCAAGACCCTTTTTATCCTTAAACCAGAGCATAAGAGTTTTTACAGGTGAAAGGTAACCGGTACCAAGACCAATACCCATTATAAAACCATAAGAAACATAGATTCCTACAAGAGCAAGAACACTGTGCTGATGAGCTCCACCGTACCAGATGAAGAAGCCTGTTCCTGCCATACCAAGTGCAAAGGTAATTGCAGCAATAAGTGAAGACTTATGAATATTCTTTTCTACAAGGCCACCCAAAAAGGCAGCTGACATACCAAGGAAGAAAATTGCAAAGCTGAATGCCCATTCAACTGCACCTTTAGAGAATCCGATGTAGTTTGCAATTTCCTGACTAAAAATAGACCAGCAGTATACAGTACCAATACTGCAGTGAAGAAGAAGAGCCGGGATAGCACCACGGATCCACTTATTCTGAATGTTTTTCATTTTTCTATCCTTCTTACTATTTTTTTTTAGTTGATTATTCTATAATAACGTAAAAGAAATAATGTAGCAATAATAAACAAGGAACATATATAAGGAAAAAAACAATGACTTTAATTTTTGATATTGGAAATACAAACATTAAAACTGCAGTTTTTGATGGAGATACTGTTGTTCAGGAATGGCGTATTTCTACAGACCTCAAGCGCACAGGCGACGAATATTTTTCTTTACTCCGTCCTCTTTTCCGAGATGCCAATATTGATTTTTCTAAAATCACAAAAATTGTTTTAAGCACAGTAGTTCCCGCTCTCATAGGACCATTTGTAATTGTTTCCCAACATATCAGCGGTAAAAAACCAGTTATTGTTGGCCCTGATATTTATTCAAAATTTCCTCTTAAGCTTCCGGAAACTGCTGTTCACGAAATTGGAACAGATCTTTATTGCGATGCACTGGAAGCATGGTGCCGTTATAAATGCCCTTGTATTATAGCAGACTTTGGAACTGCACTTTCTTTTACAGCAATTGATGCAGACGCAAACATAGCGGGCGTTGCAATTGCCCCAGGTATCCGTACAGCCTTTAATTCTCTTTTTGCAAACACAGCTCAGATTCCAGCTATTCCTCTTGATATTCCGCCAACAAGTCTTGGAAAAAATACAGTTGTAGCAGTTCAAAGTGGAATTGTTCTTGGATACAAGGGACTTGTAGAAGGCCTTGTTAAACAAATGAAGGAAGACTTAGTAAAAGAAACCGGCTGTAAGCTTGAAGAAATAAAAGTAATTGCAACAGGTGGCCTTAACAGTATGCTCCAGCCTATTACAGATGTTTTTGATTTTGTTGATAAGGATTTGACGCTTGCTGGTATGAAAAGAATTGCGGCTAGTTTATAAGAGCTTCCATTAAAACCCCTTCCCCAGCCTCTACATCTCTTGCAAGAGTTTTCCCAATAACATCATCTAAATATTCTGGTGAAATACCAGGTGTTAAAACTTTTTCTGTACGAAGCACCGCAACATCACCCTCACCTATAACTTGTCCAGTTTTCATTGCATTCATAAAATGAAGACTTCTGTTTGTTCGACCATAATTTGCTTCTTCGGCAGGAGCAAGTCGTTTTATTCCGTCTCCAAGAACTTGGGTTATTTTTTCATCTCCAAACTGCTCTTCAAGTTGGGAAAGAATACGGTTATATGCAAGCTCAAAGCCATAATGACGAATTGCCGCATCTGTCTGATGAACACAATGAACCATCATTCCAAACTGTTCAGGCTCAAGCGCAACAGGATCATCAAGGCCAGAATCTTTTTTGCTCAGGCAGATATGTTTTTCTATCATAGATCCGCCACATGCGACCGAAAGACATGGTACCAGAATTGGATCAAGACTGTGATCGCTAACTCCGCATTCAATATTAAATTTTTCTTTAAGAGTTTTTATTACACGTAAATTATATTCACTTTCTGGAGCGGGATAACTTGTAATACAATGCAAAAGCCATACGTTTTTTGTACCAACAATTTGTATTGCTTTTTCAATATCCTCCATTTTACTAACGCCGCTCGAAAGAATTATAGGCACAGCTTCATCCCCAAGTTTCTGGCGATATTCTGCAATTCGTTTTAGCATAGGAAAATGATTTAATTCTGGACTCGCAACCTTTACAAAATCAGGCTTAAGCTCCATAAGCTCGTCAAGGCTTCGTAATCCAAACGGAGAACAGCAGAACTTACAGCCTTTGGAATGAACATAATCAATCATCTGGTGGTAAAACGAAGGAGGACATTCAAGCTGCTTAAAGCGGTCATACAAACGTATATTTCCACCAGGGAGCGCAACATAACCAGTATCGGGATGTAAAATTTCATCTGCATAAACCCACTGAAATTTAACAGTATCTGCTCCGGCATCTACAGCTGCGTCAACTAATTCTTTTGCTTTTTCTATAGAACCTTCATGTGCTGTACCAATTTCTGCAATAATATTAGTCATTTTTAATCCTTAAGATTTTCAGCAGCGGTCTGGGCTTTATATCTGTTTGAATAAATAGAAAGACAAGTTTCAGGCAGCCAGCCTTCTTCAAACTTGTACCATACAGTTTTTTGTTTATCTATTGATTTTGCATAAACCTGAAGAATATCTCCACGTCTGCAGTGATTTGTAACTTCGGCATTCCATTCAATATCTTTACGGTAGGCGGCATACGGATCTGTAATCAAAGCCCATTCAACATCTGGAGCAAGCGAAAGAGGATGTGTTTCATTAAACTCAATTACTTCTTCCTTTTTTTTGTTACATGAAATTAGAGAAAGTGATATAAGTAAGGAAAATAATATTAATACAAATGTTCTTTTTGTTTTATGGATTGCCACGTCGTTTCACTCCTCGCAATGACGATTAATTTATCCCAAGTGATTTTTTTATCTGGTCAAAAATATTTATATCAGAATCTACAAAGTTTAATTGTGAAATTTTTTGCGGTTCCACCCAGTCTGTCTGGGTATGTTCTGTAAGCGTAAAAGGCACTTTAATTCCATCATTGCTAAGCTCTACTCTAAAAGCAATTACAGAACAATCTTTTCCGCTGTGAATAAAGTTGCCTTGTGCAAGCTGTTCAAAAACTTCACAGTCACATCCAAACTCTTCCTGCATTTCTCTTTTTATTGCAGTGGAATAGTCTTCACCTTCTTCAATCTTTCCACCAGGAAATTCCCATCTGCCGCCCATATCTCCATGCATTATTCTTTTTGCAATAAGGATTTTTCCATTTCTATAATCTATGCATGCCACCGAACGGCTCATATAAACTCCCAAATCTAATGCTTTACAGCGGTTGTTACTTCTTTTTCTTTGTTGTCAGCCACAATTATTGCATCTACTCTAATTATATCATAGTCTCCTGCTTTTGTCGCCAAAGTTTGTTCACCGTCGCGATACACAAGAGACAGTTCTTTCTTTTCTATTACCTGATTATCATTATTTATAAAGAAAACTTCTGTCGTAACCTTTACAGGCGGACTTTTTTCATTTGCAGTTTTATCGTTTATTTTTAAAGTCACATAAACTTCATCCTGAAAGGAAAAAGCACTTAGTTCAAAAGCAATACTGTTTATTTTGGCATAGCTTTTTGTACTGCTTACAGCTGTAAACACCCATACAAAGCCAATAAAAATAATTAGTGAAAGAAGAATATATCTGTTTGATTTATTTACCCAAAGAACTTTAAATCCTCTCACAGGATTCATTTTTCCGTCATAAGCATCGCGTACAATTTGAGGCGCATTTTTTAGTCGTTCTTCACGGTTATAGCGAAAAACAAGCTTTTCTTCACCTTCTGCATGTCCTTCATCAACATCTTCAAACATCTGTACGCCTGCCTGCTTTGTCTGATTAGTTCTTTAAGATTGCATCAATCAAACTGTCTGTTCTATACCAGACTGCACGCGCCTTTTCTTTATCTACATAAAGCGCAGTGATTATTCCATCAGAAGACAATGTCATATCATAAAAAAGATTATCAGCATGATTTATATCAAAGTTTCTATGAAGGATTTTTTGAGATTCGTTTTGAATCATTTCAACAGTAAAGCCAGCTTCTGTTTTGATTATAAAAAATTTCCAGCCGTTTTTTGTTACGCCAAGAAAATCATAAGGGATTTTATATGTAAGCTTACTGTAATCTACAATAATTGATTCTTCATAAGGCGGAATAGAAACCGGTTCACCATAAAGGCCAGTATCGCACGAAAGCGGATAAAGCAGGGTTTGTGTATAATTAATTCCCGACTGAACCTTTGAATCGGCATCTACAAATGAAGAATAATAGTCTACCTTTACATATAAAGTATAATCATTAGGATCCGGAATTACATTTTCCAGAGTAAAATAGTTTTCGCTGTCGGCATTTGTTTGTTCAAGAGTTGGAGTATTTTCAAGGCTGATTGGAATCATATAGCGCAAAAACCCGTCTGTTCCAAACCAGTAAACAATGAGTCCGTCTGCAGAATTACTTACAACTACAAGCTCATCTTTTTCGGTAGTATAGATTTTGCGTATATAAGGGAATGGAGTTCCGCCAGGACCCTGCTGACCAATATAATCCACACTTGAACCATCGCGGGTAATTCGTAGAACGGCCTGGCTGTAAAGGATTCCTCCTTCCCCCTGCTCCTGTCTGTTTCGTGGAATTGTACAAACAGCATAAATACATTTATTTGAATCAAGCGCAATTTGTCCCGGATAATCGAAAGGATAAGATATTTCCCAGTGAATACTTTCTGCTACAGCCGGATTTTTTTGAATAAGCTCACTTGTACTTGATTCTTCATTATAAAAAAGTGAAAGAATATCGCCGTAAGAATTAAGCTCCATTATTTTTTTAGAATAACCGTCCACAATATAAAAGAATCCATCGCGCATAGCTATTCCAAGTCTGATATTTCCAACATCATTCAAATCAGCCACACTAAGCTGCTCTTCAAAATTCCCATAATTAAGACTAAAAAGCTCTGTTTCGTTTATTGATTGAATAGTGTTATTTTTTCCGCACGCACAAAATGTTACGATAATTATGATGGAAACCAACAAAGACATTATTTTTTTCATATATTTTATTATAACATGAATCATTAATAATGAGAATATAAGAATTAATTCAAAAAAAATGCGGAGCGAAGGTTCTGGTTTTGCGGAACTTAGAACGCTGGAAGTGCAAGGCTGCCGCAGGCAGGTTTGCACGGTAGAATAATTTCTATTCAGCGTTCTCGGTGGAGCAAAATCAGGTTCTTCGCGGGAGCATTTTTTTTCTATAAGATTTCATTTATCTCATTTTTTTATAGAAAATTTATCAAATATTCATTATATTATATATAGATAGAAAAAAATAATTTCATAAGGATTCCATCATGATTATCGATAAGATTTTGACTGCGATTTTTGGTTCGCAGAATGACCGCGATGTTAAAGCACTTAAACCAATTCTTGCCGCAGTAAACGCAAAAGAAGAATGGGCAAAATCACTTAGTGCAGAAGAATATCCAAAACAGACAGAAAGATTTAAAAAGGAGCTTGCAGAAGGCAAAACTCTTGATGATATACTTCCAGAAGCATTTGCACTTGTACGAGAAGCTGCATACCGTGTTCGTGGTGAACGCTATTTTGATGTACAGATAATGGGTGCCATCAACCTTCATAAAGGCCGCATCACAGAAATGAAAACTGGTGAAGGTAAAACTTTGGTTGCCGTTGCTCCTTCTTACCTTAACGCACTTACAGGAAAAGGCGTTCATGTAGTAACAGTCAACGATTACCTTGCAGAACGCGATGCCGACACAATGCGCCCAGTATTTACTTATCTTGGCATGACAGTTGGTTCAATCCTTTCAAACATGGATAACGATGCCCGCCGTCTTGCTTATAATTGTGATGTAACTTACGGTACAAATAACGAGCTTGGTTTTGACTACCTGCGCGACAACATGCAGATTGACCTTAAAAGCAAAGTTCAGCGTGGCTTTAATTTCTGTATTGTCGACGAAATTGACTCTATTTTAATTGATGAAGCCCGTACTCCTCTTATTATTTCTGGTGCCGGCGAAGATGATACTTACAAATATCACGAAGTAGATAAATACGTTGGTGAACTTAAAGAAGTTGCAAAGGATCCAAAAACTGGCGAATATCCTGATGAAACCTTTATGACTCCAGAAGAGCGTGCCGCAATTGAAGGAGACTATACTCTTGATGAAAAATCAAAGCGTGTTTCTTTTACAGACAAAGGTATGCTTCATATTAATGAAATTCTTCATAAGCACAATCTTATTAAAGGTGCTCTTGAAGACGAAGAAAACTTTGAATACACACATTACTTTACACAGGCCCTTCGCGCTCACCTTCTCTTCCATAATGATGTTGATTACATGGTAAAAGATGGTGAAGTTCAGATTATTGATGAATTTACAGGTCGTGTACTTGAAGGACGCCGCTATTCAGACGGACTTCATCAGGCTATTGAAGCAAAAGAGCATATCCGTATTAAACAGCGCAACAGAACAATGGCTACTATTACATTCCAGAACTTCTTCCGTATGTACGACAAGCTTTCTGGTATGACTGGTACTGCCGCAACCGAAGCTGTCGAATTCAATAAGATTTACGGACTTGATGTAGTTGCTATTCCAACAAACCTTCCTGTTGCCCGTGTTGATGAAAACGATGAAGTTTACCTGAACGAACAGGATAAATGGGAAGCAATTGCAAAAGAAATAAAAGCAGCACACGACAGAGGACAACCGGTTCTTGTAGGTACAGTTTCTGTAGAAAAATCAGAGATTCTCGATGCCCTGCTTACAAAAAAAGGTATCCGCCACGAAGTTTTGAATGCTAAAAACCATGCACGCGAAGCTTTGATTATTGCCGAAGCCGGTGCAAAAGGTGCTGTAACAATTGCAACAAACATGGCTGGTCGTGGTACCGATATTAAGCTTGGTGGTAACCCGGAATTCCGTGCAAGAAAACGTGCCGGTACAAATGCAACAGAAGAACAATACAAGGCAGCTCTTGAAATTGAAAAAGAAAACTGGAAAAAAGATTACGAAGAAGTAAAAGCACTTGGTGGTCTTTATGTAATTGGTTCTGAACGCCATGAATCACGCCGTATTGATAACCAGTTGCGCGGACGTTCTGGACGACAAGGTGACCCTGGACGTTCAAAGTTCTTTATTTCTATGGACGATGACCTTATGCGCCTCTTTGGTGGCGAAAAAATGAAGGTTATGATGAGCCGCATTGGTATGCAGCCGGGAGAACCAATTGACCACCCATGGCTTAACAAAGGTATCGAAAGCGCACAGAAAAAGGTAGAAGACCGCAACTTTGAAATTCGTAAGCATTTGCTTGATTATGATGATGTTTTGAATGAGCAGCGCTCTGTTATTTATGAACAGCGAGACCAACTTCTTTCTGATGATAATCTTAGCACACGCGTAATGAATAACGCAAAAGATTTAGTTGATGATTTGTTTGATGAATATGAAGCTGCAAGCAAGAGAAACAAGCATGACAATACTCCATTTGCAGAACTTAATGAAGCTATCAGAAGTAATTTTGGACTCCAACTTCCTGCAGAACGTATGACACGTGAAGCAGTTCTTGCAGAGCTCCAGAATGATATTACAGAAAAAGAATCACTTGCAGGTAAAGAAAACTTTAATATGTTTATCCGCTACCAGTATGTTCAGATTATTGACCGCAAATGGCTTGATCAGCTTGAAACTCTCGAAGGATTGCGCGAGGCTGTAAGTCTTCGTTCTTATGGTTCAAAAAATCCTCTTACAGAATATAAGATTGACGGCTTTAATATTTTTGATGATATGATGTCTTCTATCCGTAATACTGTAATGTCACGTGTATTCAAGGTAAAGATTCAGCTTACACCAGAAGCTGCAGAACACCGCAGAAGAATGCTCGAAGCACAGAACAATCAGATGAACGCACAGCATTCAGATGCACAGCAGTTTGGTGCCGCAGTTCAGGCAAATACAGCAGAAAGAACTGCTCAGTCAGCATTTAGTGGAGACACAGCAAGAAGACAGGCCGCCAGCGGAGCTATGCAGCAGCGTACACAAAGCGCAAATGCAACAGTACGCCGAACAATGCCAAAGGTTGGTCGTAACGATCCATGTCCTTGCGGAAGTGGTAAGAAATACAAGAATTGTTGTGGTAGATAAATAGATTATCGGGCTTTTAAAGCCCGATTTTTTTTATCTTGGCTGCACCAGCCCTCTTCTGTTTCCCGGCCAGAAACGATAGCTTGGTTTTCCAATAATCAGACGTTTATTTACATAATGAGGATCCATCAAAGAATTATATTTCAACGATAAAGGATCATCTTTTGTAAGATCAGCTTCAAATGGCATATTAGAATGACGGAAATCAAGAGAATTAAAGCGGTTATCTCCCATCATAAAGTAACAATCATCTGGAATATACTGTGGTTCTCCCTGTTCATTATTTGCAGGGAATACCGGCATATTTCTTGAATCAAGAAGGCCACGTATATACCAGTCAAGAATCATAACTTCCTGAGTAATATCAAAAATAACCTGATCTTGTGAAATATCAGACATTGAAATATTACTTCTTATAAGCTGAGCAGAACGAACAATCAATTCGCCATAGTACATTTTTGCCATTACGTTCAGGCAGAAGTTGCTTTCTGCATACATATCGCGGGGATTATCTTTTCCATCAATCCATGAAGTCATAAACTTCTTAAACCATTCAAGGCCTTCAGAAGTATTCATTATTTCTCTTGCGGTATCAATAAAAGCCATGCCCTTAAATAAATCAAACTCATTCAAAGATTCAGGCTCTTTAAAGCCACCTGATGTATTTGATGTAAAAGAAAGATTTCCCATGCTTCTTACAAGTTCTTTTGCACGGAAAGCGGCACTATCAAGATCATAATTGCGTCTTTTTGCTTCAAGTGTAACCATAGATTCATAATTTTCAGCAGCCGATTGCACAACAGCAGAAAGATTAGAATGATTTCTATTAAATTCATAAGAAGAAAGAGGAAGCGATTCAACCTTGCTTAAAGTGTTCATATTTAATTTAGACAAATCCCAGCAGGCAAATTTTGCATCCTCTGCAACAGGCGTAAATACATCATTATCCTTTGTACGGTGATATAAAGTTCCATCCTGCATAACAAGCTGTTCACCAGGTACACCGCAAACTCGTTTTACAAGCGGATCATATTTAGGATTTCCATATTCATCTGTATTCAAGTTTACAGCCATAAAAGTAAGCATATAAACAAGCTGCGAAGTAACTGTCTTTATTTCTGATTTTCTATCAATTTTATAATGAGGATTTCGTACAACTACAATGTTTCCTCTTTTATATTTTGTAAAATCATTTAATCCAATTTCTGTAAGAGGGAATTTTGGACCACAATTAAGCTTTGTTACAAAAACACGATCTTTTACAAGGAAAGTTGGAACCATCGACTCAGAAGGAATTACATAAAGCTGCATAAGAAAAATCTGAACAAGCAGAACCATAAAAACAGCCTGAACAAGAGCGTCAATCCAGTCTACAATTTCAAATAAAACCCATCTTGCTCCGTGAAGCTTTGTTTTTTTAGTATATGGAACATTCCAGTTTTCTGTTGTCTTTACAATTCTCTTTTCGTTCATGCACCATGATAAAACAAGTGAAAAAACAAAAACAAAGCACCATAAAATTACTGTTACAACGTCATACCAATATGGAAGGCCAAGCTTTCCGGCACGTCTAATTATAAAACTGAACAGCAATACAAATGGAAGATATTGTGTAAGACGCAAAATTACAGGAATACGCTTTGCATCTTTTTTGAGGATGACTTTAAAAAAGCAGAAATATACGGTAATTGCAGTATAAACAGCCGCAACAGGAAGTGCTAAAAGCGAAATATCTGCATGATAACTAAACGAAAATAACGTAAAAAGTATTGCAGAAACTAATTCAATATAAACATAAATTGAAAAACGAAGTGATTTTTTATTGTTATCTTTTGCCATAATATAAATATAACAAATTTCAGGATTTTGTGTTACTGTTTTGAAAAAATAATGTTAAAAAATTTTGTTTTATTTGATTGGCAAGATTTTCGGGCGTTTCATTTCTTATCTGACAAAAAACATCAAAGATTTTTTTAATGTCGGCAGGCTCTGTGTGAGTTTCACCTTTTAGGAATTGCCAGGGGGCGTCGGTTTCTGTCAGTAAAACATCGGCAGGAAGATCTCGCACACAGGCAATTACCTTTTTATTGTTGTTCATAACCTGTTTTCCAAAGCTAAAAAATCCGTTTATTCCGCGGTTCAAAAGTGAGTTTGCTTCTATTGGAGTTCCCATAAATGAGTGAAAAAGAACTGCCCGGATTTTTTTAAGCTGTTTACTGTATTCAAAAAGCTTTTCGTTTGCTTTTCTGCAATGAATTACAAGAGGAAGATCATATTTGAGTGCAAGGTCAAGCTGTATGTTGAACATTTCTTCCTGGAGCGCTGCCGCTGACTTAAACTCATCATTAAAATAATCAAAGCCCGCCTCACCAATTGCAGAAAGTTTTTTATTTTGTAAAAGCTGCTCCAAAAAATCAGCATTTGTTTTTATGTCTATATATCCCGCACTTTGCGGATGAAGTCCGTATGAAAGAAAAATCTGCATTACTACCTTTTCAAGAAACTTTTCTTGTGTTACCCATTCCTCTATAGAATGAGCACAGGCACATGCAGCTATATCCTGTGGAAATTCATCTTTTATAATTCCATCATATATACAATCTGCCAGATGAAAATGTGCATCAAAATATGAAATTTTTTCATTTTTTTCTAACATATTTTTTATTATATCCGAAAATAAAGTATAGTGAATATCATTTTTTGGGGGAAATAAAAATGAAAAGTTACACACTTAAAAGCATAGGAAAAACATCGGACTACATGACAATCGTTCGCGAAATGGAAGACGGTTTTGTTGTAAAAATCTTCCGCGATATGGACGGTTACGAAGATATAAAAACAGATTATATCAGCAAGGAGCTCTTTGACAGCTGCATCCGCACAGGCTATCTTACAGAAATCAAAGAGAAAGTTGCTGTAGGAGCATAACCGCTTCTTCAATTCTGGCTTTTTTATCCTGATTGTGAGAAAGCCAATGGATTTCCACTCCTTTTTTTTCCATCATCCTGAACCAGGTTTCCTGCCTTTTGGCAAACTGGCGGATGGCAATGAACAGTTCTTCATAGAGCTGTTCTTTTGTTTTTAACTCACCTTTTAAGAATAATGAACAATATCTGTACTCAAGTCCAAGCTTTTCAAGTCGTTCCCAGGTAATTCCGCTATCGTGAATAGACTGAACTTCTTCAAGCATTCCGTTATCAAGACGTTCACGAAGACGAATGCTTATGTTTTCCCAGATTTTCGGGCGGTCAAGACTTGTTCCGATTATGAATGGTTTAATTTCAGGACGGTCAATTGAAGTTGTATCATAGCCTGCCTTTTTTGCTTCTATAATTTCAAGCGCTTTTATTACGCGGTCTTTTTCCTGAAGGTCGTTTTTTGTGTGAAGGTCTGGCTGAAGTTCTAAAAGTCGGGCTGCAAGTTCTGGTAACGGAGTTGCTTCAAGCTGGGCGTGAAGTTCAGGATTTTCAGGAAGATTTACAAGCTGATAGTCACGTACAATTGCGTCTATGTACATTCCGGTGCCGCCAACAACAACAGGAAGTTTATTACGGCTTTGAATATCCTTGAAGGCGCGGTAAAAATCCTGCTGATAGTTATAAACGGTGTATTCGTCCGGAAGATCAATTATATCTATTAAATGGTATGGAATTGGAGTGCCGTCTACTGTGTATTCATCAAGGTCTTTGCCAGAGCCAATGTCTAAGTGGCGGTATGTCTGGCGTGAGTCTGCAGAAATAATTTCTCCGTTAAACTGATGAGCAAGCGCAACACCAATAGATGTTTTTCCAACTGCTGTAGGTCCGAGTACAATTACGCTGTTATATTTTTTAGTTTCGTTAGATGACACGGCATACCACACATTTTAAATATTCTGATTTTGGATAGCCTAAAAGGACTGGATGATCAGGCCCTGCCCCATGCTTTTCAAGAATCTGAACGCGACGATGACTGTCCATTGCAGCATGCATAATCATATCGCAGAACATGTTTGTTTCCATAAAGTAAGAACAAGAACAAGTTACAAGGATACCGTTTGGCTTGAGCAGACGCATTGCACGCAAGTTTATTTCTTTATAACCGCCGTATGCTTTTTCAATCATCTTTGCTGATTTCGTAAATGCTGGTGGGTCAAGAACAATTACATCAAACTTTTCGCCTGCTGCTTCATATTGCTTGAGCAAATCAAAAACATCAGCGCAAACGGCTTTCATTTTGTTGCTAGCTTTGTTGATTTCGATGTTATGATTTACCATTTCAACTGCTTCCGGAGAAATATCTACTGAAATAACTTCACTTGCTCCGGCTTTATATGCATTAAGACCAAAGGCTCCGGTATGAGTAAATGTATCAAGTACGCGCTTATCTTTGCAGAATCGTGCAGCTACCTGACGGTTAAATTTCTGGTCTAAGAAATATCCAGTCTTCTGCCCGTTTACAATATCAACTCCAAGCTTTATGCCGTTTTCAATAATTGTAATTTTACCATCCGGGCCATTTGCAACCGGAAAATCCTCTTTTGTAATATCCAACCATCCAGCGACTTCTGGCAATCCTTCTTTTTCTCTTACAGAAGAATCAGAACGTTCAAAAATAGCATCAGGTTTACAGATTTTACAAAGTGCACTAAGAATCTGCTTACGGAAAATATCACAGCTCAAAGAAAGAAACTGAATAAGTAAAATCACTTTGCCATTTTCATCACAAAAGCGTTCGCAAATAAGGCCTGGAATTAAATCAGCCTCACCAAAAATCAAACGGTAAGAATCATTTTTGCTGTAATACATCTGACGCAGGTTATAAGCATCCAAAACTCTTTTTTCAAAGTATACAGCAGTATCTGCCAGAATAACATCAGCATTTTCGTGTCCGATTATCCTCACAGCAATCTTAGATTTTTTATTCAGAATACCTGTTCCCAAAAATCCGCCAGCCTTGGAATAAACTTCAACAGCAGTACCGTCATCAAGCGTACATTCCGCAAAGCTTTCGTTTTTCCAGGCATCCTTTTCGCTGCCTCTATGCTTTATATAAGAAATCTCATTATCAAAAACCCAAGGCATCCCCTGCAAGATTTCTTTTTCTTCATTCTTATTCAAAAATATTCTAGGATAATTATTTGCACTCATGGGTAGTATTTTAGCAGAAACATGATATAATTACAAATAAGTATATCATACGATTAAAAAAGGATAACAAAATGAAAAAAAGTAAAGTATGTATAATTGTATTTTTGACAGCTTTGATATCTTTTATTGGTTGTGATTCAAAAAAAGAAGATGAATTAAATCAAAAAATTGCTGAATTAACAGAATTGAATTCAAATCTCCAGAATGAAATATCTGAATTAAAAAATCAAATTGAAGAATTAGAAAATCAGAATACAGAATTAACAAATGAACTTAATAATCTTAAAGCAAGTGTTGTTGAACAAAAAAAAGCAGTTTCATATGCAAACAATGATATTGAAAACCACGACATTTCTTATTCATTAAAATTCGAATATGACGGATTAGATATCAAAATATTTCCAGAACCAGATTTCGGAAATGAAATATATACAATTCAGAAAGATGATGAAATCCAAATTACAAATATTATCCGAGTTATAGAAAATGATTATGTTTTTGTAAAAGCAAAGCTTGTGTCAGATCCTTCAATTGAGGGGTATATATATTTAGCACAAAATCCTTATAAAAACGGCAATTTTGAACCGGCAGAATTACTTGAAGTAGCTGGAAATAAAATCCAGACATTAAAGCTTGATTCAACATTCATTATTAGTGAAGGCACATCCATTAGAGAATTACCTTCAGAAAACTCAAACAGTATCCATGTAGTAACACACAAAGAAGGCGGTGATTATTATAAATCATCCCAAATCACATCTGATTACCAATGGGTAAAGATTACTCTCGGAGAATACACAGGCTGGGTTCCCGCAAACACCTTAAGTCGCGACGTCGGAGGCCCAACAATTTATACTCCAGAAACAACCATTAAATGGAATTTAATTGATAGTAATTTAATATAAATAAAGTGGAGTAAAAAAATGAAACCAGAAAATTTTATTGCATCGGGAGCTGCATTATTTTGTATGCTCGTATTTGAAGCCATAGCTTTATGGTGTTTTTTATCAAAAAAACCTGTGAACTTTTGGACGGGAGACAAGATTTCGGAATCATCTATTTCAAACATAAAAAAATATAATCATGCTAATGGAACAATGTGGCTGCTTTATGGTTTATTCTGGCTCATCAGTTCCATTGTTGGCTTATACAGTGCAGCAATTGCAGGAATCTGTTTAGCAATTTGTTGTGCAGGAGTTTTATTATTAATTATGACATATTCAAAAATCAGGAATAAATATCAGGTAGAATAATAATTCTAACGTGGGTTTCTCCAATTTATAAAAGGGATCTAAATGCTTAAAACAAATTATCAAAAAGTTTCAAAGGTATATGATAAAAACAAAACAAGAACCTCTTTTGCAAAAGACAATGATCTTGAACAATTACTCACAAATAAACAAGATGTTACTGTTGTAGATTTAGCCTGCGGAACTGGCAACTGGCTTCTTAGTCAGCAAACTTATTTCAACGATCCAAAAATAAAATGGATTGGTCTTGATGCTTCACAAGATATGCTCAAAGTAGCAAAAGAAAAAGATATAAATGCAGAGTTTATTCATTCAAAAGCCGAAGACCTTAATTTAAAATCAAAAGCCGACCTGATTGTCTGCAACTTTGCCTTTCATCATTTTGAAGACAAAAAAACTGCATTAGAAAAGATATTCTCAACGCTAAACAATAACGGAATATTCAAATACAGAAACATCGAGCCTGAATTCATAAAAGACTGGTGGGTTTATAAATACTGCCAGGAAACATATTATGAAGATTTTAAAAGATTCTGGCCAAAAGACCTTCTTTGCTACGAATTACAAAAGGCTGGTTTTACAAACATCAGCGTAAAACGCGAATACTATGAAAGCTACAAAAATATAGAAGTTCTTTATGAAAATTACAAAAGACGAGATGCCTCCCAGCTTGCAATGATTGGAGACACAGAATATCAACGTGGACTTAAACGCATAGAACTTGAAATTGCAAACGGCATAAAAGAGTACAAAGATGTAATTGCATTCTTAGATATTAAATGTAAAAAGCAGCCCTAACAGCCTTTGCACTTGTAAACTGAACAGCGTGTATTCCAAGCGACGCTGCAGCTTCAATATTGTCAAGGCGGTCATCTGTAAAATAAGTCTCTGAAGGTTCATACCCTTCTGCCATCATAATAGTTTCCCAGAACTTAGGATCCGGTTTTGCAAGACCAATTTTATTAGAAGCATAAGTCTGATCAAACAAAGCATAGTCTCCACGCTCCATGTGATTTTCCCAGTGACTTTGAATCGTGTTGGTACCGCACACTACACGATGATTTTTTGCCCGCAGTTCCTTTATAAGCTCAACAGTTTCCATTTTAAGCTGCGGATGAAAAAACAGTCTGTACAAATCAGTCTTTACCTCAGGAACATTAAGCCCCAAAAACTTTATGCGTCTGTTAAACTCGCGCCAGAATTCTTCTACAGAAATTTTTCCAATACCTAAAAGAAAATCAATATCATAGTCAGAACCATCTGCCGCTTTTTCCTTCTGGCAGATATCAAAAAACTTAGAACGCTTAAGTCCAAGATAGGGATACATTTTATTGTCAGCGCCAAAGTTGGTGGTAACAACCCCACCCATATCAAAAATATAAAGCATTTGTTTCCTCAAAAATTAGTGATAACTAACAGAATAGAATTTTACATCAAGATAAGTTTCACCGTCTATCTGCAGGGCACAAGGCTTATCAAACTCAACCCTAACTTCATGTCCGGTTTTTATTTCAACAATCTCTGTATGAGAAATATGCTTGCCCTTAAAAATCTGAGGGAAAATCACAAGAGTTTTAAGCTTTGGAGAATCATGAACAACACAGCTGGAAACAACATGCTCTTCATTAAGACGATCCTGATTTGGAGTAATCATCATACCGCCACCAAAAAAACGGCCGATCATAGTTGGTGCAAGCCATACCTTTTTATAGTTAATAGTTTCACCATCAACAGTAACAATTGCATTACGAGGCTTAAACTTTCCAAGTAATCCCTTTATTGCAATTGCAGTATAATTAACTTTTTTATCAGAGTTCCTTCGAACACGGTCACCTTCTTCACAGCAATAACCGTCAATACCATAACCAATGCCATTTATAAAATAATGATTCTGACCATTAACAGTAACAACAGGCAGATGCTCTAAAAAATCATTCATAGGAATAAGATTATTTTTTATTTCACAGCGCTCACGAATATCATTCAAAAAATCATTTCCGCTGCCACAGGTATAGAAGAAGATTTTCTGTTTTAGATGAAGATCATAAACATCATTTGCAAAACGACTTAAAGTTCCGTCCCCGCCTGCTACAATGATAGTATCATCTTCTTTAAGCATCTTGCAGGAATCTGCCGCATTTACAATACCTGTAATATCAATAAACTTTATCTCTTCACCCGAAAAAATCTTTCCAAGCTCAACCTGAGCTTCTGCAGCTTTACCATTATTTGAAAGCCTGTTCAAAAAAATATAAATCATTATTTTTTCCTTTTATGAAACTTTCTCTTCGAGCATTCCTAGTTTTTTTGCAATTAAATCATGAGAATATTGAGAAACTTCAACAGTCGATTCTTTATCCCAAACATCAGGCTGAATAACTTCAAGAATATCCATGTGTACAACAGTTTTTTTCCAAGGGAAATTCTTGCTGATATTTTCAGTTCCACTCATGCTTACAACGACAACAGGACATTTTGCTTTTTCTGCAATCTTAAATGCACCAGGCTTAAACTCCTGAATAACACCATCCTGACTTCTTGTTCCCTCCGGATAAATACCAATAGAAACTTTATCCTGTTTAATCAAATCAATTCCACGCAAAATTGCTTCAAGTCCCTGGCGAGGATTTCCACGAACAATAGGAATATATAATCCTCTTCTTAAAAAGTGACGTCCTATAGGAATTTTAAAATTTTCAGGCTTTGAAACATATGCCATCTGAGTTTTCTTAAGAACAGCACACTGAATAAAATTATCAAACTTTGAACAGTGATTCGAAACAAGCAGGAATCTTGAACCAAAAGGAATCTTTTCATAACCGGTTACATAAAGCTTTATTCTTGCAACCTTAATAATATAGCGGTACCAGAGAACAAATGCCCAGTTATAAAACTTTGAAGGCTTGTCATATTCCTTTTTCAAACTGATTGTCAGACTTACACAAATCCAGAACAACCACAAAATTACATGAACCGAAATAACAGCTCCAATCACACAAAGCGGAATAATTATATAAAGCATTGGTTTATTATTCATACTTCCATTATAACATTATTTTATATTTTGCGGTAGAGAAAAAAAGACAAAAAAAAGCCGGCAGCTTCCTACTTTCTGCGTTCGGCTCCGCCTCACTACCGACGTTTTGCTCCGCTTCGCTCCGCAAAAGTCGCGGCGGGTCGGCGAGTCAGGGAACGTCTCAACATAAGACTGCAAACGCGGGAAAGAAAATGCCTGTTCTTAGGAACAGGCATTCAGTTTAAAAAGAAAAAGCCGGCAGCTACTTACTTTCCCGCGTTTGCAGTATCATCAGCGTAAGAGAGCTTGACTTCCGTGTTCGGAATGGGAACGGGTATTACCTCTCCACTATGGCCACCGGCATTTTATTACCAATTTTAAT
>JBGVAV010000138.1:0-26641 GCA_045224915.1 Treponema sp. | reverse complement strand
AGACAATCCTTTACTGCGCGAGAAAAAGAAACTTCCAGTTTATCGTTGCGTGTACTTGTAAAAATCATTTAGTCTTCAATACCAGGTATGTGCTTCTTAAGCTTTTCGAGGAAGAGTTCACCGGTAACGCCTTCGCGAAGACATGCAAACATACAGTTATCGCCTGCTACCGTTCCAAGAACCTCGTTCATATTAAGGTTATCAAGGGCATTGCAGACTGTATTTGCATGCCCCGGAAATGTCTTAATAACAACAATGTTTCCGCTAAAATCAATGCTCAAATAACCGCGGAGAAAATCCTGAACATAAATCGCTTCGTTTTCACCGTTTTCATCGTCACCAGGAAGTGCGTACATGTAGCCCTGTCGTCCGTCTGGAACCTTGCCTACTTTTAAAAGCTTAAGGTCGCGGCTAAGAGTTGCCTGAGTAACTTCATAGCCTTCTTTTTCGAGCAGAGACAACAGTTCGTCCTGACTTTCGATTGTGTTATTCTTGATGAGATTTTTTATAGCCTTAAGTCGCGATTGTCGTTCTTTCATATGCCTACACTATTTAATCAAAAGTCCTGCGTATGCCTTGAGGGCACCTTCCATCTGACCGCTTAAAACTGTCTTGGCAAGCTTTTTACCAAGCTGAACACCTTCCTGATCAAAAGAGTTTACGTTCCATACAAAGCCCTGGAACATAACTTTATTTTCGTAGTGAGCAAGAAGTGCACCAAGTGATTTTGGATTAAGCTGATCTCCGTAAATAAGGCTTGATGGTCTGTTACCTGCAAAAGCCTTGTTTGGATTTTCATCTTTCTTACCGCATGCAAAAGCAACAATCTGTGCAGTTACGTTTGCAGCAAGCTTAACCTGACTTGTAGAATCTTCAATTACAACATCTTCGCCTGTCTGATTCTGACGGAATGCGATGAACTGAAGTGGAACGATGTCTGTTCCCTGATGGAGCAGCTGGTAGAATGAATGCTGTCCGTTTGTTCCAGGTTCACCAAAAATTACAGGACCTGTAAGATAGTTCATTGGTTCACCGTTGCGGTTTACTGATTTTCCGTTTGATTCCATATCAAGCTGCTGAAGGTGTGCTGGGAAACGTGCAAGTGCCTGGCTGTATGGAAGAATTGCTGTTGCAGGATATCCCTGAACGTTGCGCTCGTAAACACCAATGAGGGCGTCCATAAGAGCAGGGTTCTTTGCAATATCTTTATTTAAAGCAAGCTTATCTTCTTCTGCGGCACCATCAAGGAATTCCTGGAATACCTTTGGTCCAAAGGCAAGTGAGAGCACTGCTCCACCTACGCCGGAAGTTGAAGAATAGCGGCCACCAATGTAGTCATCCATATAGAAGGCTGCCATGTAGTCCGGATTGTGAGCAAGCGGGCTTGTTTCAGAAGTAACTGCAATCATGTGCTTACTTGCGTCGCAGCCTGCTTTTTTAATGAAGTCTTTTACAAAAGATTCATTTGTAAGAGTTTCAAGTGTAGTTCCTGATTTTGAAACAAGAATAAAGATTGTCTTTGAAATGTCGAGTGATTTAACAACGCTTGCAGCATCATCAGGGTCTACGTTAGAAATAAAATGTGCTTCCATCTTGAAGGTATTGTTTTTCTTTGCCCAGTTTTCAAGAGCAATATACATGGCGCGTGGGCCAAGATCTGAACCACCAATACCAATCTGACATACTGTTGTATATTTTTCACCTTTTTCGTTTACAAGCTTGCCTGAATGAACGTCATTTGCAAAATCAGCAATGCGTTTTACTTCATTAATATAGAATTCACGCTTGTTTACACCGTCGGCAATTACATCTTTTCCAAGCTGACCACGTGTAAGCTGATGCAAAACCATGCGCTTCTCACCAGTATTGATTACTGCACCGTCCAAAAGCTCCTGATATTTTTCTACAAGCTGCTGTTCTTCTGCAAGCTCTGCGAGTGTTTTAAGAATCTGCTCATTTACCTGTTTTGCAGCATAATTATATGTAAGTGCACCGCCCATAGGAATTGAATATTTAGCAATGCGGTCTGCTGCAGTTGGAGCGCTGAGCTCATCTGCAATGCTGACCATGCCTTTTAAAGACTGTAACTTTTTCCATGAAGAAAGGGTGTCTGCGTTTGACCATGTAACCATAGGTATACCTCAAATAATCAAAAATAACATCGGGAAAAGCCCCGATAAAAGCCATTATAGTGGATTATCCGAGGTCGTACAATACAGAATTATGGAAATCAATTTTTCAAGGTATTCAGAAATAAAAAAATAGCTCCCAGCTGAATTGCGTCTTTCAAAACCGGCGGCTAGCCGCCTACGCGCTACAGTGCCTTGGAACTATATACGTTGCCGCTTGGCGCGGCAGCACTGTAGAGCGTTTTTGCAATCCGCAATTCTGCTTCGCGCTATTTTTTTAATGTCTTTTATATAGAAAAATTGATTTTAAGATTTCTATATATAATACATCCATCCAGCGTTTTCTTTATTCTTTTCTACCAACTGATCAAGAGTGACAGAGTCTACGAAATCATTAATGACTTTTTCGAAGGCTTTCCAGTAGTCGTCGTTGCCTATGTCGGTCAGGACGTTTGTGTGGGTGGTGTTTACGGGGGAAAGGTCGCCTTCAAGGGCGCGGAGGATTTCGCCGGTGGTGTATTGTTCGGTTGGTTTTACGAGCTTGTAGCCGCCGTTGCTGCCTCGAACTCCTGCGACCAGGCCTGCTTTACTCAGCTGAATCAGAATCTGCTCAAGGTATTTTACAGACAAATTGTGTCTGTGAGAAAGAAGCTTTAATGGAATAAACCTGTCGGTTGGCTGCTGGGCAAGCTCTGTCATAATTAAAAGTGCGTATTGACCTTTTGTTGAAATTTTCATCATTTTGGGTGCCTCCTGCAAGTAATATTTATTTTAAATAATCAAGCGTATACTGAGTTGCCAGAGCCGCTGCATACACAAGACAATCGGGTGCCAGATCAAAATGTTCGTTATGATGAGGAAAACTTGTTGCTTCACCATCAGAAGAACCTACATGTGCATAAGTGCCATGGGCTTTACGCATATAATCAGCAAAATTATCAGACATAAAACGCTTGTCTATTCCTGTAAGAATATTTTCATGCGGGATAATCTTTTTTGCAGCTTCAACCACTTCGGCAGAAGTGTCTGAAGGATTTGTAAGCGGGTCACAAATATCCTCAATTTCAACTTCTGCCTGAGCCCCATAAACCTGAGCTATATCTTTACTGATTTTTGTAACAGCATCAGCAAGCTTTTTTCTGTTTTCTTTGCTGAATGCCCTTATTGTACCTTCCAGAACCGCTTCACCCGGTATAACGTTATAGGTTGTTCCAGAATGAAAGCTTCCCACTCCAACTAAACCACCTTCAACAGGCGAAACAAGTCTGCTTACAACTGTCTGTAATTGTGCAACTATAAGCGCTCCAATAAACACAGAATCAGAACCTTCCTGTGGAGTTGTAATATGTGCAGCCTTCCCTTTTATTGTGATTTTAAAACGGTCACAGCTTGCCATATCCGCACCCGATTTTATTCCTATTTTTCCAAGCTTTATTTCTGATTGAAAATGAATACCAAAAATGCGATCAACAGAATCGAGTACCCCGGAAGCAATTACGTCTCTTGCACCTTTTCCAATTTCTTCTGCGGCCTGAAAACAAAAAATCACTTTACCTGAAAGCTCAGCCACATGTTCATTTATGAGTTTGGCAGCACCTAAAAGATATGCGGTATGTCCGTCGTGACCGCAGGCATGCATTACACCGTCATTCTGACTTTTATATGGAACATCATTTTTTTCCTGAATCGGGAGAGCATCAATATCAGCACGAAGAAATAGAGTTTTTCCTTTTTTACCACTGTCAATTTGGGCAATTACATTTGTTCCGGCTACACGTTTATTTGTTATGCCAAGCTTATTTAATTCTTCTTCTATGCGGGTACAGGTATGAAATTCCTGCAATCCAAGTTCCGGATGAGAATGAAAATAATTACGCAAATTGTTCATGTAAGGTTTTATTTCAAATGCTTCATCCAAAATACTCATTTTTCGTCTCCTTTGAAAACAGCTTCAAGTCGTTTGAGGGCATCTTCTAAAACTGAACGCGGAGTGGCAATATTTATACGCTGGAAATTTGCACCTTCTGGTCCGAACATTGTTCCGCGGTCAAGCCAGAGCTTTGCTTTTTTTACAATGATATTATCAAGTTCTTCGTCTGAATAGCCAAGTGCAGAAAAATCAAGCCACAAAAGATACGTACCTTCCGGCTCAATAAGACGGACCTTCGGAAGCTTTTCTTTTACAAAAGTTCGCACAAAATCAAGATTTTTCTGAAGGTGAATTTTCAATGCATCAAACCATGGTTTGCCCTTCTGGTAAGCCGCTTGAGTAGCAACCAATCCCATTACTGAAGGTTCATCATAACCTGTTTTGTCTATCTCTTTACGGAATTTACTTTTAAGTTCCGGATTTTGTATAAAGTTTACTGAAAACTGAAGCCCCGCAAGATTAAAACTCTTACTGGCAGAAGTAGAGACAATACAATTTTGAGCAGCTTGTTCAGAAACTGTAGAATAAACAATATGTTTATTTGGAGCAAAAACAAAATCATTATGTATTTCATCTGCAAAAACAATCACGTTATGGCGTAAACAAATCTCCGAAAGTTTTGTAAGCTCTTCCCAAGACCACACACGACCAACAGGATTATGGGGGCTGCAGAGAATAAAAAGTTTTACATTATTCTGAACAATTTTATTTTCAAAATCCTCAAAATCAATTTGATAGCGGCCATTTTTTTCAACAAGTGAAGAAGTCACAAGGTTTCGGTCATTTGCTAAAATCATATTTTTAAAAGGATAATAAACAGGAGTTTGAATAATTACCGACTCCCCTATTTGCGTAAATGCTTTTATAGCACATGAAATTGCAAAAACTACACCAGGAGTTGTTACTATCCAATGACGGTTTACTTCAAAATTGTGTTCTGATTTTTGCCAGTTTATTACGGCTTCATAAAACTGCTGATTTGGAACAGAATAACCAAAGATTCCATGATCAACTTTTGAATGTAAGGCTTCGAGAATTTCGGGAGCAGTTGGAAAATCCATATCGGCAACCCAAAGCGAAAGTACATCTTCTGGTTTTCCGCGTGCCACGGCAAGATCAGTTTTTATGGAGTTTGTATTATGTCTGTCTATCACAGTTTCAAAGTCGTATTTCATGCAAGAGCCTCTTTTAAATCCTGAATCAAATCTTCAGAATTTTCAATACCAACACTAAGGCGAAGTAAAGTATCTGTAATTCCGCGGCGGTTACGTTCTTCTTCCGGAACATCCACATGAGTTTGTGTTGCAGGATAAGTTATAAGAGAATCTACTCCTCCAAGACTTTCAGCAAAATGAATGATTTTTACATTTTTAAGAACCTGTTCAACAGTTTGTTTACTATCCACATAAAATGAAATCATGCTGCCAGTTCCTGCATAAAGGATTTTTACAACTTTTGGAATTTGCTTTAAGGCTTCAACAATTCGCTTTGCATTTTCAATATGCTTATCCATTCTTACTGCAAGAGTTTTAATTCCACGTACGGCAAGAAAACTGTCAAAAGGCGCAAGTGCTGCACCTGTAGTTTTAGTTATAACTTCAAGATTTTCTGCAAGCTGTTTATTATTTGTTGTAACAAAGCCTGCAAGCGTATCATTATGTCCGCATAAAAATTTTGTACCGCTTTGAACAACAATGTCGGCACCAAGGAGAATCGGCTGCTGCAAGTATGGTGTTAAAAAAGTATTATCAACAATTAAAAGCGCACCAATTTTATGAGCAAAATCTGCAGCCTGTTTTATATCTGTTACTTTCATAAGCGGATTGCCTGGAGTTTCAAGATAAATTACCTTTGTATCTTTGCGTGCAGCCTTTGTGATATTTTCAAAATTCGAAGTATCTACATAAGTAGTTTCAAATCCAAGTCTTGAGCCAATTGTATTTAAAAAGCGTTCGGTTCCGCCATACAAATCCTCAGAGCAAATTACATGAAAGACAGCTCCTTTTTTCTCATTCAAAATCAGGGCATCAAAAACGGCGGTAATTGCTGCAAGCCCGCAGTTGTATGCAAAACCATATTCTGCGTGATCAAGTTCTGCAACAAGTTTTTCAAGATAATCTCTTGTTGGATTTTTCAGACGGGAATAATCGTAGCCTGTTGATTTTCCAAGTTCCGGATGTGCAAAAGTTGCCGACTGAAAAATAGGAAGAGCAATCGCTCCTGTGTTATCGCATGCTTCATAACAGGGGCTGCCTGTAACACAAAGTGTATCTATATTCATATTAGTACTTCCATTTAATGACTTTTTTCTGAAGCAATTCAACGAGAGTGTTCAAAATTGTAACAATAATTGCTATATAAATAATTCCTGCAAGAACGCGGGTATAATCTGCATAATCACTGAATTTTTTTACAAAATATCCAAGACCCGCACTTGCACCAAGCATTTCTGCACCGGTAAGACAAAGCATTGCAGAAGTGAGCGAAGTTGAAAGTCTTGCAATTACTTCTGGCAAAGAGTAAGGCAGGATGATTTTAAAAAGCATGGTAGGCGTAGAAACATTCATTCCTCTTGCAGAATCAATTATTTTTTTGTCTACACTTCCTACTCGTGCAATCATGCTCATAAAAGTAGGCCAGAATACAGCTGAAAAAATTACAAAAATAGATGCGCTGTAAAAAGTAGGCATAACAGCAACAACATAAGGCGTATAAACAAGAGGCGGAACTGTACTGATTACCTTTGTAACAGGAAGAAAAGTTTCGCGGATTCCCTGAATATAACCTGTAAAAAGTCCAAGAAAAATTCCCAGGAACATGGCAAGAGAAATTCCAATTAAAAGAATTTTCATTGAACTGTAAAGACCAAGGATTAAATCTTTACGGTTAAGAACAAAAACATTAAAAACATTTTCTGGATTCGGAACCAGAACAGGATGAGAAAGTCCAAATCTAGTTGCAACAATCCACACTATCAGTAAACCGTAAACAATTGATACGATATTTGAAGCTGAACGTTTTTTTGTAAGAAAATGCTTCAAAAGAAAAATTGCTTCGATTAAAAAGGAAGCTACTGTAATTGGGATTACAGTCTGGATTTTTGGAGAACGTGGAAGAACAAATACAAGAAGATTCTGTAAAACAAATAAAGCGTTTGCAACAATAAAAGAAACTGTAATCATAGGTATACCTCGTGGCCAATATTTTCTGCAACTCCGCGATAGAACAAACTCATAAGATGCGAGTTCAGAGTGCGGAATTGTTCATTATCTATAAGCTCTGCTTTTGTAATTGGTTTTTTAATGCCAACATCAATATCAGCCTGGATACTGTGTTTATCTATAAAGATAATTCTGTCGGCAAGAAGAATTGCTTCATCAATATCATGTGTTACAAAAAGAACTGTTTTTGATTCTTCGCGGGTAAGGACACCCAAAAGCTCCTGAAGCTCCTGTCTGTTCTTTGGGTCAATTGCTCCAAATGGCTCGTCCATCAAAAAGATTGAAGAATTAGCAGCCAGAACTCGTGCAATTGCAACACGCTGCTGCATACCACCGGAAAGCTCAGCAGGATATTTTTCAAATGCGTCAGCAAGTCCAACTTTTGTAAGATAATGCTTTGCAGTTTCTTCAAGTTCTTTTTTACTGCCCTTGATTTTATTCTGCTTCATGGCAAAAACAACATTGCCAACAGTTGTGAGCCACGGAAAAAGTGAATAATGCTGAAAAACAATTCCTCTGTCTTTTCCAGGTCCAGCAACTTCTTTACCGTCAATTAAAACTTTTCCAGAAGTTGCTTTATTCAAACCTTCAATTACAGAAAGCAAAGAACTTTTTCCGCAGCCAGAAGGACCGATTATGCACACAAACTCGCCTTCTTTTACTGAAAGGTTCAGATTTTCAAGAGCAGTATAAGATTTACCAGGACTCTGATAAGTAAGTGTTAAGTTTTGAATCTGTATTTTTGCCATAATCGTTCCCCATTGTTTTTACAAAGTTCTACAGTGTTTTATAAAACTCGTCTTTTGGATACTGTTTCTTAATTTGAGTAAGTGCTTCTTCATAAATTGCAGTATCAAGATGATCTTCGATTTTTATATCACCCTTAAAATAGCCTGCATTTACAAGAGAATTGTAATATTCAATTACACCCTTCTTATTTGGATTAAGAGTCATAATTGTACGGTTTTCAAAAAGATAATTGTAAACATATTCCTTTGTCTGGCTTGAATATTCTGCAAGATAAGAAACAATTGCATCGCGGTTTGCAGGATCGTTGTAATAGTTCAAAGCACGAAGATTTGCTTTTGTAAATTTAACAAGTTCATCATGTTTTGATTCAAGAGTTGCACGGGCAGTTACCTGACGGCAGCATACATAAAGAGGTTCAAGTTCACCAACTTCGTAAACAACATCTACCTTTTCTGAATACTTTCGGGCAAACTCAGCTGGAAGGAATCCTAAAACAGCTTCACCTTTATTTACGGCTTCGGCAACATTTACCTGTGTATCTACTTCCATAACTGTGATGGAAGAAACATCAACTCCCACTTTTTCAAGATGAGCACGGCTTACAACCCATGCAGTATCTGCACGAACTGTTGCAATTTTAATTCCGTTATAATTTGCAGGGGTAATATCTTTGAACTTTGCAACATTTTCAGGCTTGGCAACAATTGCACCACCTTCTGCAGCTGTTCCTTCAAAAATAACAAGATCAGAACCATTTGCAATAAAATTCAAATCTGGCACAATTCCTGTACCCCAGATATCAAGTTCACCTTTTGCAAGACTAATTGATGTAAGGGCTGCTGTTGCATTTGCAACTTCTTTAAGCTCAACATCAACGCCTTCTTCTTTGTAATAACCAAGATGGTCTGCAAGAAGAACTACAGCTGTTCTGATTGTTCCCGGCATAACACCAAATTTGATTGTCTGTGTTTCTTTTGCAGATTTTTTGCTGCAACCTGCAAGCAGAACCGAAATAAGTGCTATTCCCACTCCTAAGATTTTTGTTGATTTTTTCATAATTGTATACTCCTTATATATATTTTTTTATTCGTACAAATCAGACGACAAATAACGTTCACCTGAATCTGGTACTATTACTACAATTGTTTTTCCTGCATTTTCTTCTCTAGCCGCAACTTTTGCTGCTGCCCAGAGTGCCGCACCTGCAGAAATACCAACTGCTATCCCCTCTTTTTTTGCAGAAAATCTGGCTGTTTCGTAAGCATCTTCATCTGTAACATCAATAACTTCATCAAAAAGACTTACGTTTGTTACAGGTGGAGTAAGCCCTCCGCCGATTCCCTGGATTTTGTGAGGACCAGGTTCTCCTCCATTGAGCACCGGACTACCTTTAGGTTCAACTGCGATAATTTTGATATCAGGATTTTTTGAACGAAGGTATTCTCCTGCTCCGGAAATTGTTCCGCCGGTTCCACTTGCAGCTACAAAAATATCAACCTTACCATCTGTGTCTTCCCAGATTTCAGGACCAGTTGTTTTAAAATGAGCACCAGGATTATTTGGATTTTTCCCCTGCCCCGGTATAAAGGCTCCCGGAATTTCTGCTGCAAGCTCTGCAATTTTTTCACCCGCCCCGGCCATATTTTTTTCTTTTGGAGTAAGGACAACTTCTCCACCAAAAGACTTGATGATTGTAATTCTTTCCTTACTCATATTTTCCGGCATGGCAATTATTGCCTTATAGCCTTTTGCTGCGGCAACCATTGCAAGACCAATTCCTGTATTTCCACTTGTTCCTTCAAGAATGGTTGCACCGGGCTTTAACTCTCCGGATTTTTCTGCTTCTTCAATCATGTTTTTTGCAATACGAGCTTTTGAACTGAAAGAAGGATTAAAAAATTCCAGTTTGCCGATTATATTGGCCTTGGCACTGTATTTTTTTTCAAGTGCATGAAATCTTACCAGTGGTGTATGACCAACTAATTCAAGAATGTTATCGTAAATCTTTGCCATTTTATCTTTCTAACTCCTTTATTGTTTCTACACATTCAAATAATCCGGAACCACTTTTTTTGTTGTAGTCGGCTTTGTAACCAAGTTTTTCATAGAACCTTACTGCCGCAATCCGCGAATTAATCACTACTTTTTTGGCACCAAGTTCTTTAAGCCATTTTTCGGCTTCGGTTATTACAAGAGATCCAATTCCTTTACTTCTGTATTGAGGGATTGTTGCAACTCTTTCAATTTTTCCTATGTCATCATGTATTTTTAATCTGCAGGTTGAAACAGGTAAATTTTCATCAAGCGCCAGTACATAAATATCACCGGGTGTATCAGCTTCAAACTCTCCTTCCAGTGTAAGATTAAAATCTTTTACCATACCTTCGGTTCTTACATAGTGAACACCAGCTCTCTGCCATTCTTCAGTTACTCGTATTAAATCCATCTTTTTATTCCTTTTTATTAATTACAAATTCTCTCTTCCACTTGGGGTATTCCAGTCATTTAGATCCGGACCCAGCGGTAAAATCTTATAAGGGTTTTCTACACAACAAAGGTGGTAATGTTTTTTTATTGAAAGGAAATCTGTAGTATCACCAAAACCTTTTGTCTGATATAAATCTCTGGCGTATGCCCATAAGTTTTTGTATTCCTTGAGTGATTTGAGATTTACTTTAAATGCGTTGTAATAGGCAATATCAAATCTGGCTAATGTTACATATAAACGAACATCCGATTCTGTTATCCTATTTCCAAACAGATATCTTGAATGTGATAACCTTTCTTCAAGGCTGTCAAACATTTTAAAAACATTAACAACTGCATCTTCGTAAGCTTCCTGACTTCTTGCAAAGCCTGCTTTATAAACTCCGTTATTTACCTTATCAAATAATTCATCATTCAGTTTATCAATCTGGCTTCTTAATTCTTCCGGGTATAAATCAGGAGCTCCAGGTTTGTGAAACTTTGTCCATTTAGTTTCGAAATATCTTGTGAGATTAAAATAATCATTGTTTGCAATTAAGCCTGTTTTTAAATCAACAAGACATGGCACTGTAGGGCGGCCTGTGTAGTCTTTGTCTGATCTTAAATACAGTTCACTAAGACGGTGGATTTTTAAAACAGGATCTACTCCATCTTTGTCCAAAGTAAAAGCCCAGTCGCTTGTAGGTGTATCCGGTCTTACAGGATCAAGTGTTCCAAGACTGATAACATCCTCCAGACCTAAAAGGCGGCGTACAATTACAGATCTATGAGCCCATGGACAAACAGGAGCCCAAATTAATCTGTATCTGTTTGCTTCAACTGGAAGTTCATCTTCACCATCTCCAAAAGGTTTTGTGAATCTGTTTACCTGTCTTTTAAAAGAACCATTCTCTCCATGCTCACCACTGTTTACCAAAGATGATACATAGCTTTTGTTTTCTGGTGTTGGTCTTTTAAGACTGCAATATAGTTCACTCATAAAAATTTTCTTTCCTTTTTGATAAATTAAATCCTAGAGTTTTCCCTCAAGAGGATTAATTGAAGCATCTACAGACAAAGTTCCATTTTTTGGATTCCTGTCTGCCTGATTCGGACTGTTCCAGATTGTTGAAGAAATATCAGAATAATAATCTTCTGCACTTTCATTTTCAGGATGACGAAGGAAAAGTTCGTCAGGAGTTTTACTTAAATGTTTTCTTGAATCATCAGCTTTCCAAAGTTCTTCAAAATCAATCTGAGGAACAATTCGTGACTGATAGTCCTGGAAAATACCTTTTTCTTTTGAAGGATTACCAAGTGCAAGATCCTTAAAATATGTATTCTTTTTAAAAGCAGGAATTGCACAAAGTTCACGAGCATAAGCCCAGATATTTTTATAATCAACAATTCTATGCTTTAAAGGACCAACATTTTTATAGTAAGAAGTATCCCAGCGTGCCAGTGTTACAAAGAATCGAACATCGCTGTCTGTAACATAGTCCCCAAACAAAAAGCGGTTAGTTTCAAGACGTTTTTCAAGCTTATCCATTGAATCAAAAAAATCTTCAAAGGCTTCGTTATATGCACTAAGACTCTGACAAAATGCCATTCTGTAATGACCATTATTTATATGAGGAAAAAGCCAGTCATTAAATTCATCAATTTCTTTGCGGAATGCCTTTGGATATAAATCAGGGGCATCTTTTGGCTGAAAAGGTCTGAACTGAACTTCAATATAATTTGTAAGACGATGATAATCATTATTTACAGCTTTCTTTTCAATAATATCTACAAAAGTTGGAGTTGTTGCCCTTCCCTTAAAATCAGGATTTGCACGCTTATAAAACTCGCTCAAAAAATATGCGCCGGTAGCAGGATCTTTGTGATCTTTTGAATCACCAAAACCGTGACCATATTTATTTGTTTCGCCTGAATGAGTACAAAGAGTGTCTGAAATTACCTTTTCAAGTCCAAGAAGATCGCGTACAATTACAGGACGATTTGACCAGTTACAGCCCTTTGCCCAATAAATTCCGTATCTATTTGCTTCTGCTTTTAATTCATTTGCACCATTTCCAAACTTCTGAATAAATGCATTTGGCTGACGAATAAAAGCACCAGTTTCATCAATTTCGTTTTTTGTTTCCATTGGGCGTGGAGGAACACCTACTTCCTGAGCATATTTTTCTGCCTGTTCATCTGTATAAACCGATTTTCCACGTCCGATCAAGCAGCAGCTTCCTGTATTTATTTGTGTTGCCATATTCAACCTCTCTTTACTTTTACCTACCTTTTTCGTAGGTTTATGGCAATATACAACTTATTACCTACTAATGCAATAGGTTATAAAGAAATAATTTATACATATTTTTTATTGACATTTATAACCAAAACCTATAACCTAATTATATACCTACTTTATTAGTAGGTAATAAGGAATAACAATATGTCATCTACATTAAAACTCGAAAACCTTTTTTCTGATGAAGAAGAAATAGATCCAACAGCTCTGCCTGACTACACAACGCTTGATTTTGTCAGTACGGGCTCACACATTTATGGTGAAATCATGTGGCCTTCTGCAAATCAGCCTACTCCTCATCCATGTGTAATAATGATGCACGGATTTCCGGGAACTGCACGTAATGATGATATTTCGCATGCCCTGTGCCGTATTGGTTGCCTTGTAATTGTTCCGCATAACCGAGGTGCATGGGGAAGTCAGGGAAAGTATTTAATTACAAACTGTATTGAAGATGCACAAAATCTTGCAGAATATGCACACTCGCAGGAGTTTACACAAAAATATAATGTTGACCCTTCGCAGATTTTTTTACTTGGACACAGTATGGGTGCAAACTCCGCTTTGAATGCCGGCCGCAAGCTGGACTGGATTGGAGGGATTATCATGCTTACACCGTATGACCCTACACGCTACCTGAACCGTGCAAAAGAAAGTTATTTCCGTTCGCTTTTAGAGGAAGGTAAAATCTTACAGTCCGATGGAATTGATGCACTTTACGATGACGTTGTAATAAATCAGGCAGAAATAAGCCACCCAAAAGCATTCGAACAGGTAAAGGATAAAAATCTTTTAGTAATAGGCGGTACTTATGATTCTGTTTCGCCTGTTAATGAAATGATTCTTCCTTTATGGAAACAACTTGAAGCACACCAGACAACCGCAATTCAAAAGCGCGTAGAGTTTCCGACAGAACACGGACTTTTAGGCCGCCGTATAAGTGTGATAAAAGAAATTGCGAACTTCATAAACAGTGTTATAACTTTTTCCTATACCTCACAATAAAAAACTAGTATTAGCGCAAGTTATAGATTTTGGTTATAAGTAAACCCATACACAGGAGGCGCTATGGCCAATATCATTGAACTTAAAGACATATACAAAACTTTTACAGATGGCAAAAAGACTTTTAATGCTGTAGAGGATGCAAGCATTTCTATTGAACAGGGTGTCACTTTCAAAAAATTTTGATGTAAAATTATAATAAAAACTGATGTTTTTTTTGTGGGGCTATTTGGGATAATTTGGGGTGTTTTGGGTCAAATTTAGGGGGCGATTTGCCAGGTAATTGTGGTCTAAATAGGCTAAAATTGCGGACTTTTTTAACTGAATTTGACCGTCTTCGAGCATTCTGATGATGGTTGGTTCTGAAACTGACAGTATTTCGGCTGCAGCTATTACGGTGAGATTGTCAGGGACTTCTGGGAGTAATTCTATGTCGTTTCCAGCTGTTAAATAGGCTTTTGCGGCAGTTTCGTCGATGTCGTTTTCTGTAATTATCTGCATTTATTTCCCCTCTTCTTCATGCTTTTTTTATTAAAATAATGTGCCCTGTTGTACAGTGTTTTCTATGCGTTTTTTACGGTTTTCTAAGATGTCATCTACCTCTTTTTCCAACTGTTTTGAACGTTGTAAGGCTTCTTTTGTTCGGTATTTGAAGTATTCTTTCTGGGCTTCGCGCATTTGAGATACTTTATCTGCGAATTCTCCTGTTGTCATTCTTATCTTACTCCTATTGTTTATTCAAACGGATTCAGAATTTTTACGAGTGCTGGTTTTCCCGTTTTTTGTTGGTATTTATACAGTTTCCATCTTCTATAGGCTTCTTCTGCTGCTTCATCTATGTCAGTTTCTGTGATTATGTTCATTTCATCTCTCTCCCAGCAAACTCACAATCGTTGGTACATTTGCCACAACCGATATTATAGCAAAACTCTTCCCTGCTTGTGATTAAAGCAATTTCATCTCCAATCATTTCAACGTCTTTAACATCTTTTACTTCATATCCGGTTACGTGTCTTACTTGTGCCTGGGCGTGGCCTTCGTGGCATAGCACGGTCAATTTGTCGCATAGTTCCTGGACGGTCATTGTTTGTTTCATACTTCTGTCTCCTCTGGTGGCTGCCAATCAGGAATGTCGTTTACCCGGTGTTGTGTGAGTTTACTGTTCTTGATTTCTTTATCTACACAGTGAGAACAGATTGTGTGTTTTGAATCTTCCCACCAGCAGAAGCCGTATTTTGGATGGTAGCAAGGGTTGTTGTTTGTACATCCACAATGTCTACATCGCTCTCTAAAAACAAGCTTTGTTGTCGTTTTTAAGGGACGAAAAGTTTGTTCTGTTGGTTGTTTTATCAAAAGCTTTCCTTTCATCATTTATGCAGTATCCTCTAAATAGGCTGACAGAAGGGCGTTTGCAAATCCTGGCGGTACTGCATTCCCTATCTGTTTTACTACTTCGCTTTTGTTTCCGGCGAACTTGTAGCCTTTTGGAAATCCGGTTGCGGCGGCTAATTCGTGAGGCTGGAGCATTCTAAAACCTATGTCTATTTCGCCTGGTACAATCAGGCCGAATCTGTCTTTTGTTGTAACTGTTGGCAATGGTTCTTCTACGGAATGTGCCTTGCCATTGCCGTAATATTCAACAAGGATCGGAGTCACAATACAATGTTCCTGTTTGGTAACGACCGTTGGTAATGGCTCGTCAATAGGTCGGCTTCTGTCTTTTGCGCTGGTCTGTTCTATGCTCATAATAAATGGCTGAACTACTGCATAGCGGTTTGAAGTGTCGAGCGTTGGAACAGGTTCTTCTGTTGAGTGAACTCTATCGTCTCCTCCGTTGTAACGTACTAAAAACGGCTTAGGCTGAATCAGTGCATAATGTGCTCCGGATGTTGTGACTGTCGGAAGCGGTTTATCAAGAGAGCGTACTGTGCTGGATCCGCGTAAAATTGCAAGGAATGGTTCTGCAGAATCTTTCCAATACTTTTTGATTCCGTATTCTATCCTGCGTATTGTTGCAGGAGCCAGAGGTTTCTTTCTGTTCCTGATTGAAGGGCAAGGAATTGACCAATCAATAATATCTTTAGCAGCTTTCCACTTTGGAAGAGATTCGCCATTTTCTGAATAGGTCGGCTCCGGCCAAATGATTTTCTTTCCGGCTTTAGCAGCTTGAATAAACAATCTTCTTCGTGTTGTTGGTACTCCGTAATCAGCCGCGCAAAGTACTCTCCATTCTACCTTGTAACCAAGTGATTCAAGAGCTTTGATGAATGAGTTGAATACGATGCCTTTCTTTTCTGCTATCGGTTTTCCGTTTTCGTCGAGCGGTCCCCAGGATGTAAACTCCGGTACGTTTTCTATGATGATTCTGCCTATAAAAAGCTCCTGTGCCCATTTGCAGATTTCCCAAGCAGTTGCGCGGCTCTGATCGCTTCTAGGTCTTCCACCTCTTGCATTTGAGTGATGAGTACACTCCGGAGAAGCCCATAGTAAATCAAGTTTTCCACCTGGAACAACCTTTGTTGGATCCAGATTCTGTACTGGTTCTTCATAGTGTTCAGCAAACGGATAGTTTGCGGTATGTGTTTCTATAGCTCTTTTCCAGTGATTTATTGCACTGAGTTTTATGTCAAAATGATACTGTTTTGCAGCTTGTGTGATGCCTGTGCTTTCTCCACCACCACCACAGAACATATCAACTATTTGTAATTGTTTCATATTTGGTTCCTATGCAGTTTTCTTTTCTTCCGGTTCTTTGTGCGGAAGTGTTTTTAAGTATGCGTAAAAGGCTGCTTCTACATCCTCGGCGGGGTCTATGAGGTACTCTGCAAGGCTCCACCAGGGGATGCGGATGATTGTGTCGCGGATTACTACGCAGTCGAGGCGGTAGTAGTTCAAAAGGGTCTGAATCTCGTCGTAGGTTATGCGGAGCATTGCGCAGACTTCTTTGGCGCGGTACATGTATCGGGCACCAAGCTGTGCGTTGCGGATTATACGGCGGATCAGGCGGTCCTTTTCTTCTGCATTGAGCGGAGGCTGTGACATTTCCTCTTTGGTAAAAAGGCACTCCGATTTTTCCTTGCGGCGGGGTGGCTTTTTTTCGGGCGTGATGTCGCAAAGCTCCGGCTCTTTTTCTGCAGTCTGGACTTCGTGAGTATCGAACATTTCATCTTCTGAAAACAGCCAGCCTTGAGTCATTTTGCGACGCGCTCCTTGCGTTCCACGTTTGTGAGAAATGCCATAATGCGGCGCAGCTCGGAGTTGTCGCAGAGTCTGTAATTGTCCTTGTTGAACTTTGATTTTGCAAAGCTGTCGAGACGGTCGTGCCAATCGTTACCCAGAACCTTCTGGGCACGTACTGTTACTGCATCTGCAAGAGATGGTTTTTCCCAGCGAGGATAAAAGCTGAACGTTTCCTTTCCCTGCTTGGTGAGAACAGCATTAAGGTCGGAAAAGACAGCGTTCAGTTCTTTCATTGTGCAGTCTGAACAGCTTTGTTTTCCAGTTGCGCTGCTTACAATGGTTCTGTAGCTTTCATCATCAAGTGCTGCTGCAGTTTTCTGAGCGTGTATCAAGCTGATTAAGCGACTTCTGTTTGTTCTGTTTTGCATAATGCATCCTCCTTTGCAAGTTTTGCTGAAAGAGCCGGCTGTTTTTTGTATCCAAAATCCCAGCCACGTCTATAAGCTTTTCTGATTTCATCTGCAATGTATTCAAGATGATTTTCTTTTATGTAATTCTCGCAGTCCATAAAGGCGCTGTTCTTTGCAGGCTTTAGTCTCCTGATTTTATTCATGCAAGCCTCCTACGCAGCGCAAAGCTTGTCGAGCATGTTATCTGTAATGGTGACAAGGCCACTGGCTTTAGCCATCTTGCTGATTGCGATTGAATCGTTGACGATAGAACGGAAGCCTCCCTGGGCATGGCGTACAAGCCTGTCTGCAGTATCCGGTGTAATGTCGATTCCTGCAGCTTCGTGGTAGTAAGCTGCAACATCTACAGCATGTGCACGTTCAAACAAAACAATTGGATTCCTGATTCTGCTTCTAAGGCGCGGGATTCTGTCTGTTTTTGTTTTAAGCCCTTCCTCTCCTACGAGAAGGAACGGAAGCTGACAGCGTTCGTTTACGGCACGGATGATTTCGAGGTAGCGGACAGGAAGTTTGTCTGCTTCATCAATGATTACAAGACGTCTTGTGTACTTGCAGTATTCTTCCAGGATAGTAAGACACTCTCCAAAGCTGTGTGGTCTGGTGTGGGCTATGGATTCACAAATATCACGCAAAAGCTGTGTCTTTGTTGAGCCGTCTACAAAAAGAACATAAGCTGCATTCTGATTTTCCTGAACGTACCATTTTGCAGAGTGTGTCTTTCCTCGTTCAGCGGTGCCAATTGCCATGCCGATTGAAGAAGACATAGTTCCGTTTGGATCAGACAAATCATCTGCAAGAGCTTTGAAGCGTGAAACGCTTGGTGTAAGCACCAGTACGTCTGTATCAATTGCAATTCCTTGTGGTATACTGTTTGTGTAGCCCGCATTCTTGAGGCGCTCGATATACTCAAGTTCCTTTTCTTGCCAGTTTGGGTAGTTATGTTGGCAGATTTTGACGATTTGAGATTTATCAACACCGATGATGCGGGCTGCTTCCTGCATGGAAAGTCTGTTGTTTTCAATCCAAGTTCTTAATTCCATAATTCTTTCTCCTATCTGTTAAACTTGTCTCTGACATAAGACGAAAAATAGTTTTCTTCGCTTGCTGTCATTTTGCTTTCATATTCAAACTTAAAATCCATTTCTTCATGGCTCAAATGTTCGCCTGAATAGAACTGGTTTAAGATATATTCATAACGCTCGCGGTCGGTGTAGAATACCGGCTTACCGTGGGCACGGAGTACGTTTTCGTTTCCGATTCGTGCAGCAAGAGTTTCCAGGAAATCTTCCTGAGAAAGACTCTCTTCGCGACGGTTGTAAGATTCTGGCATTGTTCCAAAATCTTCTTTCCGTCTGCTTACTGCGACCGGAATGTCGCGTACTTCTTCTTTTTCCATATCAGCTTTTTTTATAACAGGTGTCGGAATTACTGTTTCCGGCTTTGTATATTCAAGCTGATTCTGCATTGCTTTTTCTGCAAGTTCTTCTGCAGTGTGAAGCTCTGTAAACTTCTGCGGCTCAGAAAGAACACGCACGTTCTTGTTTTGTGTAGCAGTTTTAAACGCTTCCTGAACGGTGCGCATATTGCGTTTTTTCCATTCAAGCTGCTCAATCATTTCCTGGTCATCAAGCATGTCAATCTTCTTTACAGGACGGAGCGCAATTGCGTGATTTGTTCCAGGCTCAATTGCAAATACACCAAGGTCAAGATTTTCCGGATCATAGCGGATTTCAATCTTCTGGCGGTTGTATGCAACAAGGGTTCCGCGGTTCTGCAGAATCATTTCCTGTGTCAAATCTGGGCCGATGTACTCTGTTCCGTTCAGTTCGATTCTGTCGCCTTTTACCTGGCGCAATGTGCTTTCCATGAAGAGGTAAGCTTCATCACGAGGATCTATGAAAGTAGGCATCCAGCCGTCACGTTTGTACTGTTCGAGCTTTTCTTTTGGAGAGCAGCCGAGCGTTGAATGAATGCGGTTTTCGTAGATGTCGATTGCCTTAACAACTTGATGTATAAACTCGTCGTAAGAAAGGATGTAACCGTTCTGCTTTTGCCATTCCAGACGTTTTGTTGCCTGTTCTTCTTCTGGTGCAGAAATAGCCATTCCCTTTACGAGACCAGGCAAGCACTGATCGCGCAGAATCTGTTCAAGCGTGTTGAAGAAACGCTCGATTGGTTTTGTCTTTGCGTTCTTAACACGGGCAAAGATTCGGCGGTGCTGCTTTTCCCATTCGGCTTTTGTTGGCACTACATCTACAACAAGTCCTTCTGTATCTTCAACGATGTAACGTCCGTTATCGGCATGGTACAAATCAGCTTCATCCAGGAAACGTACTCCGTAGTTCTGCAGTCGTTCTACAATCTGGTCTGCAAGACGTGATTTTTCGCTTGAACCGTTATCGTTGTAGGTGCTTTCAAACTTACCGAATCTTTTGATTCCCATTCGCAGGGCACGTGTTACGGTGTAAGTGTTGTATGCAATATCAAAGCTGATTCCGTAAACAAGGCGTGTTGCCATATCAAGCCAGAGATAACATTCTGCTCTGATGTACATATCCTTTTTGCCGGTTGCATTTGGATTAAGACACCAGAAGTCAAAGATATGCTGGTCTCCAACTATCAGCTGGAAAGGTAAAAGTTTTGAAAGGTCACGGCTGATGTAAAACATATTATCCAAAGCACGCTGACCGCCTTTTGCAAGAAGCTTCATTGCGGGGCTGATGTTTCGGGCGTGAACGTATGCACTTGCTTCGCTTCCAATCTGCCAGCCCTGTCGTTGAGCTTCTGCCTTTGTGTTGTTGTAAGCATTGCGCACAGTACATCCGCCTACCTGCTGAATAGCGGCAAGCATAAAGTTTGTAAAAAAACTGAGTGCTTCGTCATCCCAGGCGTAAACGTGGCGGCCCTGCCTTCCTTCCGGAAGAGCAAACATAGAACCGTTTTCCATTTTGCGGATATAACGCTGAACAGTTGGAACGGAAATGTTGAACTGACTAGCAATCTGCTCATAGGCTCTTGCCTTTGAAATAAGCGGACTGCGTTTGCGGAATGCATCGTACACAGCGGCGCGAAGAGGATACTTTTTATCTGTCACAGGTGCAAAGGTTCTGACAGTTCCGCTCATTCATCAACTCCCGAAAAAGCATTAAGCTCTCTGTCTGTTTCTGCAATCTCGTTTACAAGCTCGCGAACACGTAAGCCGATGTTACACACAGCTGCAAGGCGGGTTGCCGGATTTTCAATGCTTGTAAGAAAATCAGACAAAGCACCAAAGATATTCAGCTGAGCTTCGTACTGATCGCGGTTTTCAAGATTGATTTTTGTGTACTGTCTGCCGTTGTGAAGAAGAGTTTTTGCAAAGTAATCATCGTCTCCCCAGTTGAGCTTGATTTTCTTTTTTCCCCAGGTGCGGGCAAGTTCTGCAGCACGTTCATTTGCCTTGCGGATTTTGTAAACACGTTCGTGCTCATTAGTCCAGCCGGCAAGACGTTCTCCTGTTGCCATAGCATGAGCAATAAGATGTTCAAACTCTGAGTCTATTTGTGGCAGTTCGGGATTCGCACTCTTTGCATTTTCAAGCGCATATTCTTCCGGTGTAAGAACTCTGTCGTTTGCTGCATCGTAAAGCTTGAGCCAGAGGTAAGCTGTCTTTTTTGAAAGTCCAACAAGTTCAAGAAAATCGCAGAAGCCGAAGGTCTGAGCATCTTCGCTTCGGCGGTCTCCTCCTCTCTGGGCAAGAGCTTCGTGTGCAATCCAAAGATCACGGGCAACATCCAGGCTTACACTCTTGAGCTGTTCAACTTTTGGTCTGAGTTCCTGTACCGCACTGTTCATGTCCCACGAATCAATTTCGCGGCGGAACGGAAAAGCCTGATCTGGTGTAAGTGCGCTGTTTTTTTGTACTAAACTGTTCATTCAAAAACTCCTTTGTCAGCTGGAGCTGACATCCAGATAGCTCCAGCCCGATTATTTCAGACTGCTGCTTTGAGAAGTTCTTGATTGACTTCTTCTTTTTTTGTTTCGCAGAAGAACTGATCTTCCGTGATTTTCTGTGCCTGAATTGCAAGACGAGCTTCGTCCGAAAGTTCGCCGATTGCCTTTTTCTGAAGCTTTTCTTCAACCTTGATGCAGACTTGAAGTTTTGCAATTTCTTCTTTGAGCTGAGCCTTAACAGCGCGGTCTTCTTCTGCTTTCATTTCCTCAGTCTTACGCTCAATAAGCTTGTGCAAAAGCTCGCCTGTAACTTTCTTAACGCTTACCTTTGTGCTCTGACGGTAACCAAATGTACCGTTTTCAAGCTCAATGGACTTTGTCTTTTTGAAAAGCTCGTCCTTGTTGTAGTCTGCGTATGCCTGAACCTTTGCAACAGCTGCCTGAATAGAGTTGCGGTATTTCTCTCCGTCCTTTGCAGCCTTTTCACGGATTTTGGCAATCTGAACATCTGCAGCAGAATCAATCTTAAAGATTTCACTTTCTGCATTCCTGATTTCGGTGAGAGCCTGTTCTACATCTTCAAGACTCTCAACTTTTGAACCTTCTGGCTTATACCTGTTTGCCATAGTTTTCTCCTTTCACAGTTTTTTATTCTGTGTTATAATTAATTTGCTTATTTGATGAATCACGCGGCGGGCTTGCCGTCATCGTGATTCCCATTGTCAGCCGGATTGCGTGTTGCCGCATGCTTTCCGGCTTTTTTTTTGTCACGGTAACTGATGTAAGCGTTTCGCCAGAATCTGTACAAAGGACTGTTCCAGAACCGCTGACACATTTCATTCAACCAGAGGAGTTTGTCCTCGCGTGTGAGACAAGGAAGCTTCTCCGCCTTCTGACCTTCTACATAGATTTCCATTTTCCCCTCCAAGGTTTTCTATGTCCTGGCATATTTCAGCCGGGCTTTTATACTTTGCAAGAAGCAGAAGCCCGTAGACCGCCACATACTGCAAGCCAACATAAGACATGTTCTTGACCGCATAAAGGATTTTTTCCGGGTTCAAGTCCCTGTCTTCACTGTCCATGAACGGTGGTTTTCTACCGTTTTTCCAAAGTGTTATGATTTTTGCTCCACCTCCTTTACTCTCTGCATTACAAGCAGAAAAGTATTTGCAATTTCTGCGAGGGCTTTTTCTGCACTCGCTTGTGGTGCAATGAGCCTGTGCCCCATAAACTTTTTACCGCGGTAAACACTCACGCTAAAAAGCCCGTGTTCAACCGGACATCCATTTGATCCGTAGCCCGGCTCGTTGTACCGAAGGTCCCACCCTTCAAAATTGCCTGAAACAAGAGTTGCCATTTCCTGACATACTCTTGCTTTGCGCATGGCATCTTCTGTGACCGTTACAGATGGTCGCAGCTTCTTTTTGTATTTCCTTGCAGCTTTGACAAGCTTTTCTATGTCCGGCTCTTTATCGTCCTGCTGCAGGTGTTTTTCTGCCAGGTAAGCACGTTCGTTTATCATGCAGCTTTCTCCCTTAGTTCGGTTACCATGTCGTTCCAGCTTTTGTAGCCCAGACGTGATGCAACCGCACGTTCTATGCGCTGGCTGTGTGATTTGCCGGAAAGAACGTTGCTTACGGATACTGGTGTACAACCAACTTCCAACGCTATGTCTGCGCTTGATGTGCCAGAACGTTTGAGCAGATACTTGATGTACAAGCCCTGTTCGGGTGTGATTTTCTTAGAGGCACGGGCAAGTGCCTTGGCTTTATTCTCAGCCATTTTCTGAGCGATGAATTCTCTGAGTTCTTCATCTGTCATAGGCTTAAGGTTTTTCACTCTTCTTTTCCTCCTTTTTTGTCGATATTCTGATTAACTAACAAATTAGTTAGCGTTGTTTCCTTGGAAACTCTGCAAGCTAACTAATTAGCTTTACAATCTAATCTTATGCTAAAAAATTAGCATTGTCAAGCGAAAATATTAGAACAAGGAAAAAATTATGTACGAAGATTTGATTGAGAGGGTAAAGCATGCTTTTCATATTCACACGGATGTTGAATTGCAAAAACTTATAGGTGCTGGGAATGGTTATATCAACAAGCTTAAAAGTGGAACAAACAATCATCCAGAACTATTATTAAATTGGCTAAAAGAAAAAGGTCTTGATGAAGATTATTTTCTAAACGGAAAAGCGACTCCTCTGGAAAAGAACAAAGGGCCAATGATAGAAGTCCACTCTATCCCCTTGTTAAGACAAAAAGTTTCTTGTGGTCCTGGCGTATCTTGGGACAACGAGGACAATATTGAGCAATACATTGAGCCTATAGGTATTTTGCCGTGTTTGAAATACGAGAAAATATATGCATTCAGGGCAAAAGGGATATCAATGATTGGAGCAGGTATCTGTGATGGAGATATTCTTTTTTTTAACGGAAGCCATGACCAACAAATAAAAGATGGTATTTATGTATTTGGTCTTGAAGGAGCTGCATATTGTAAGCTATTACGGTTTGAACCGTTGGAAAACAAAGTGCTTATTTATTCTGTTCATCGTCAAGATTTGCGCGAAGCAGAACTTATTCGCACAATAGATGCCAATAAAGACGATTTCAAGATTTTTGGAAGAGTATTGGCTTGGTTACATGAAAATACAGTATTAAGAGGACTTTGATTCTGTGATGCGTTAGGGATTGTAGGGGCGCAAAGCGTTGCCGTAGGCAATGGAGCGATAGCGGAACCCCGAAAAGCCCGACCACCGCTTGCGGTGGGAACGCCCAAATTATAAAAAACGACATAGACGTTATGGCGCACATTGCAGAATCGTTGTACCTTGTGCGCGGGGTTGTGTCGAGATTGGGGATGTAATGGATCAGGCTCTGTAAACTGTTACGGGGCTTGTTTTGAAACAAAAGTTATAGTAGTCTCAAATTAACTACAGGAGGTTTTTATGCCACAAGCACATACAAGCTCTTCCGGACTTTTTGGAAGCGTATTAATGCTTATTCTTGTAATCGCAATAATTATATTTATTGTCGGTTTTATTATTGCCTTAATTGGCTGTCTTTTCAGAACTGCAAAGGCAACGGAAGAAACTCAGAGACTTCTTGAACGTTTGCTGAAAGTTACTGAAGCCGTTGCTAAAACAGAACATCCAGAGCTTTACAAAAAGAAAGAATCAACGGGTGAACAGGCTGCCGAACCTGCAAAAGAACAGCCGGAACCTGCGCAGACAGCACAGGAATCTTCTGAATAAGCCAAGTGCCCCGCAATGCCCTTACGGGGCAAGCTATAGACGAATTATAATAAAAAATGATATATTTTTTACGTGCATTTTATAAAATGCATGGTATAATATATTTGTTGTAAGAGTATTACAACAAAAAGAAATATCTCCGTTGTCTGCAGGAGATATAAAACCAAGCAGCAGTTTGGTAATAGGAGTAAAATCTGCGTAAGAACGCAGTAGGAGAAATGCCTTTTTAGGAGGCAAAAAAAATGAAAACATACGAAGAAATTTTAAAGTCGGTGAAAGAAAACATCGGCAAAGGCACTTTTTGTTTTCCTGAATACAAAAAGCTTGATTACACAGGTGTTGGCTTTGGATACAATCTAAAAGAATCACATCCGAGAACATGGAAACAAGCGCGAAAAGATGTTAAAACTCCTTTACTTGATAAATTAATAATGGGAGTTAATTAAATTACATCCATGGATTACAGCAATCATGAAGAATTACATCAGCTAATTAAACAAGAAATTTCAGATAAATATGTAATAGCTTCTGCAAATATTATTTATCTAGAAGAACTTCAGCAAATTAATTATGTTGTTTTTATTACACAGTTTAGAGATGTCCTAACTCATCTTTCAAATATTTATCTTGCCGATGATATTTTAGTTTCAAAAGAATATATTTTAGTTCAACTGGAAAGAGCTAAAGGTCATCTCGAAAGACTTTGCATTGATACCTATCTAAAAATTACAGAGTTACTTCTGAAAAAAGTAAGAGCAAAAGCAAGAGGAAAAGCTGTTATATCTCTCGAAACTCAGATTGCATTAAAAGTTAAAGAGCTAAGAATGACAGATAAATCTTTAACTTTTGAACAAAAATGTTCTGGTTATAGAGAATTAATTAAAATGCAAGAAGAAATAATTGCAAATAAAATCTAATCCTAAAGATTCTTAATCCCCCAGCACTCGCTGGGGATTTTTTTTGTCTGCTATCCTAAAACTCGGAGGATGGCAGAATGAAAAAGAACAATTCTGAAAATAAACCCTATTACACTCAGAGAAATAATAAACTCAAGCCTAATGGTGCTTGTAACGTCACTTCTATGATTGCAGCTCTTTCTGCAGCTGGATGGAATGTAGACAAGCTTTCTACAAAGGAATATCCGCAGCCGGAAGATGCGCTTATGCACTTTATCCTGGCAGACAAGGTTGTAGATTCTTACTGGAGAAAAATTGATCCTGCAGGGCGTTATGCTCCAAACGAGTGGCACCCTGTTCTCGCGTATGGTACAAATCGCTATATGAGACAGTGCGGACTTTTGGGTATAGAAGAAACTGCAGTCGAATGGCGTGAAGACAGAAAGCTTGAAGTTGTTCAGGAAACTCTTAAGAACGGTGGTTCTGCTGTCCTTTCAGGTATTTTTACTGCAGAAGGAAAAAAGACAATCGGTCACGTGGTTGCCTGCGTAGGATTTAAAACAGACGACGCTGGGAAAATTACTCATTTTATTCTTGATGATTCATGGGGTAATTATCACACAGAATATTCGGATCATAACGGGAACGATGTTGAAATGCCTCTGGAAGATTTTAAGACGATGATCCGTCACTGCAACATGGACGTAAAGATGGCGCATCTTATCCGTAAGGCAGGTTCAAAATGAAAGCTAAAGATGTAAGTCTGGCAGCAATTGTGCTTGCCGTTGTTTGGGTTGCTGTTCTGTTTCTGGTAAAAGGCTTTGTTCCTGTAATCTGGACTGGAAAAGCTTTTGGTCTTGAAGCAAAGGAAATCATTATAAGTGGTGCGTTTTTTGTAGTTGCGTGCTCTCCTGTTTATCGTTCTATCTGGATGGATAAAAAGCTTGGGCTTTCACCAGAAAAAGTAGAAAAGGCAGACCCGGAGAAGCTTCCCGAAATCTCTACTGAAGAAGAGGCTGTAGAATGAAAAATGAAAAGAATAAGTTTATTTTTTGTATTGCAATTCTTTATATGTTTTTTGCCACTGTCTGCCTTGCCATCGGACT
>JBGVAV010000137.1:0-35264 GCA_045224915.1 Treponema sp. | reverse complement strand
GTTGCAATATATTTATTGGGATTAGTCTGTACCAGCTTTTTAATCTGAGTACTAGTTCCTGCTCCGTCTATTCCTTCTAAAACAATGAAATTTTTTAATACCATAAAGTGAATTATACACACAAGCATTGAAAAAAAAAAGACTTTATGTTATTTTAGGTTATCAAATCACAAGGGAAGGTCTGTATATTATGGGAGCACGTGGAGAATTATTTACTACTCAAATCTATTTGGATAATCGTTCATATTTTTTTAATGTTAAAGAAAACAGAACAGGCGATGTATTTTTGCAGATTGTTGAAAGCAAAAGCAGAGACGGCGTAGAGGCAGACAGACATCAGATTGCAATTTTTGCCGAAGATATGCAGAAGTTCCTTCAGGGAATGGATAAATCACTTGAATTTATAGAAAAAGACCGTAAAGCACGTCAAAAGGCAGCTAAAGAAAAGCGTGCCGCAAAAGATGCAGCTTATTCAAAAGGAAAATCTGCTTCTGGTAAAAAAATCTACCGTGTAAAGAGCGAAAAACCTGCAGAAAAGGTTGACGACGGAATTAAACGCACAGGCAGAATTCACGTTGTTTCTAAAAAGGTCACTGAAGACTAATACCTAAAACTAAGCCGCTGGATTGGGGATGGACCTAACTGGCGGCATATTTTTTTATGTTCCGGGGTTGGATAGCCTTTGTGTTTTGCATATCCATACTCCGGATATTTTTTATCCATTTCAAGCATAATACGGTCGCGGCATGTCTTTGCAAGAATTGAGGCAGCCATAACTGGAGGATATTTTCCATCGGCCTTGGGTTCGCAGCGACATTCAAAAGGAACATCTGGGCAGCGGGTGCCGTCTGTAATACCACGCAGGACCCCTGTTATAGGAAACCTTGCAATCAAATCTTCCCAGGCAAGCTTCATTGCAAGCATGCTCGCTTCTAAAATATTAATTTCATCAATTTTTTTATGATCAACAAGACCAATGCCCCACCATGCTTTTTGTTTAATTACTTCTTCGGCAATAAGACGTTTTTTTTCTGAAAGCTTTTTGGAGTCATTTAAAAGTTCAATTGGAAAATCACCGGGTAAAATCACAGCACCGGCACATACAGGACCTGCAAGAGGTCCCCGGCCAGCTTCATCAAAACCAACTACAAGGATTTTTGAAGAATTATTAGAATTCATAGCTGTCTTCATTTGATTGCTTTATGTTCGATTTTTTATCTGCGTAAACAGGAGCTGCATTTGAAGAATTGCGCAAGCTTGCCTTGTAATTATTTGATACAAGAGATCCGTTTACAGCAAAGAATTCTGCAACCCTTCCCTTTTCGCCAGAAATCTTAAAGGAATTATTTGTAAAATTTACATCACCCTGATTAAGCGAAACAACAACAGAAGTTGGAGCAGCAGCATTTATAGAAGAATTCTTAATTGTAACATTTGTTTTTATGCCCGAAATAAACGAAGCATAAACAGAAGAAGAAACAGAAGCTATAGTTCCATTTACATTTACAGAAGAACGGACTGCTTCGGCAAAAAGACCGTTTGCATCAAACAAAGCCGCAATCTGACATCTGTTAATATCAAGCACAGAATCTTCAAGCTTAAAATAAGGAACAATTCCTTCTATCTTATAAATATTCTTTGCATTGCTTGCAGGACAAACTGTAAAGTTTTCAAGAGTCAGGTTTGAATTTTTTACAACAAGAGAAGCGCCCTGCTCAAACTCAAGTGAAGCATCATCCTCGTTTTCAAAAACACAATTAGAAAGAATATAGTGAACGCCTGCGGGAACCTTAAGAGGGCCTTTTACACGAAGACATGCATATCGGCCTTTATTGATTGATTCCAGACACTGCTCAAACGAGGCATAAGGACGAAGAGCAGTACCGTCTGCAATAGAAGCATCTGCAAAAGAATTATAATAATAATTGTACTGATCAATAATCACACTGTAGGTCGCAACAGCACTGATATTCTTATCATTTCGTGAATAAGCAGCAACCTTAAAATAAACAGCTCCACTTCCCTCTGGATTAAGAACCATGCTTAATGAAGAAGAATCTGCCTTTACAAAATTATCAGCCTTGATTGAATCAAAAATATCTGAACTTGCAGAATATGTTTCAGAAACAGACTGAATTGTATAAGGTTCACTTACTGCATAATAAAGTTCACTCATGCTTTCACCCTTAATTGTAAGGGCAACAGGCTCTCGAGAATAGAAGGTTGGAGAGCTTGTAGAAATGAGTGGCGTAGAAGGAGGCCTTTTATTAATTGTGTATGGCACCTGAACCTTACCCTGATAAACTGAATTTGTATAAAATCCAATTTCAAGAGTTCCGGCAATCTGATCGCCATAAAAAGTATCTACACCAAGCTGTGTAAAAAGCTCCTGGTATTGAGAGGCAGAGGTTGTTTCAGATGCCCCGTCACCAGCAGAAAGCACGCTCATCGAATAAGACGGATCTCCTTCCAAAGTAAACAGAAGGCTTCCATCTGCTTCCGTTGTCTGATTGATTTCTGGCATTGGAGGAAGAACAAAAAAGTCTATAGGATTTCCGGCATCGTACTCAAGATTCTGCCAGCGGATCATATGACTTACTGTACGGTCAAGCTTAATACTGTTTTTAGGAAGTCCCCAATATTCTGAATCGATTTTATAAATGTAATTATCGTTTGTAAATGTAATTAAATCCCAGTCTGTAATAACAAATGGAACATCGCGGCGGCTATAAACTCCAGCTGTCTGCGGGAAGGTTTTGATTATAAAACGCCATTTTTTTCCACTTGTTTCATCAAGCAGAGTACATGGAATATATCTTGTAAGAACAGAGCTTTGAGAAATTGAAAGATTTCGTCCCTTCAAAAAAGAATCTGGCGGAAGTCCAAAACTGAACTTTAACTGTTCAGGTACAGAAAGAACAGAACCGGCTGTGTAGTTTAAAATGCCTGTATCAAAAAAGGAAGAAATAAAGGTACCGTATTGAGTAGTTAATGCGTTATCTGGAAGAACTGTATATTTTACGACAGTTTCTTCTTTAAATTTTCCAGTTTTTGATATTCTGATTTCTACAGGTCCGTCAAGATCTATAAGAACAGGACCGTCGTATGCAAAACCAAATGTTTCTGGATCAGAACCGTTGAGGGAATAATAACAGTCTCCTGTTCCATCTGTTTCGAGCACGAGCATCTGTCTGTTTGCAAAGGTTCCTTCTATAGGACTGATTACCTTAAGCTGTGCGAAAACTGATGTTGAGAAAAACAGGCATGTTAATAGAAGAATCAGCTTTTTCATTTGTCTCCAAGGTACGGTGAAAGAACATCAATAAGTTCAGGATCGTCCTTAAAATAATATTCTTCAAGCTCTTTTTTAGAAAGTCCGACAAGCTCATGGCTCATATAATGAATCCAGCGGTTTTCTTCCGGAGAATTGATTTCGAATTTGCGGCAGTAATAATCTGGCTGGATAGGAAGCTGTTCATTATAGTATGTAAAATACTTGTAATCATGAACAACAACCTTTATATCTTCGCGAGGCATACCTCTGCTGTTCATAAGTGTTTCTACAAGGCAATTGATTGTGCGGCCTGAGTCAAAAATGTCATCTACAAGAAGGATTTTGTCTCCCGGACGAAGATTTTCCGGTGGATATGTCCAACCGTCAATAAAAACCTTAGTATGCTGTGCAACATCAGAATATGAACGTGCAACTACGCCTGCATATAAAACAGGATGAAATTTATTCACTTTAGCGATGATTTTGAAATATTCACTGATAATATTTGCCATATAAGCTCCACCACGGAGCGAACAGTAAATAACATCAGGGATAAAACCGTCTTTATAAATCTTATTTGCAAGTTTTAATGCGTTGTTGCGAACAGTGTCGTATTCAAGAAATTCCTTTATCATATGTGCCTCTTTTGAGTACATATAATTATAATTGATTATTAGTGTTTTTACAATGAAAAATATGGGAGACTATTATTATATGTAATTTCATATGCATTCATATAGAAAAAAAATTGCTCCCGTCGAATCTTCTAATATCCGCATTATATATGAATTCAATAAGCGGGTCCCAGCGACGGAAAAAAAAGCAAGGTATCCCCCGGCAGCCGTGTTCCGTCCGGCGTAAACGCGGCCGGCCCACTGCCGGTCCCCCCTTACTTTCTTTTTCCTGCGTCCCGCATATTACTTTATTAATATAATGCGGAAGGCCTACAATCGGCTCGCGCTATTTTTTCTACATGGAATTTATAAAAAAATAATTACAATTATAATTCTTCAGATACTATTTATATATAAAAACATTTCTGATAGAATAATTATATGTGCGCAAAGAATAATGATTATACTACACTTTTCTCAGATGATAATATTGTTGTACTAAACAAACGCTCTGGCATTTTGATTGCGGCTGATAGGTATAATGAGGAAGCTCCTCGATTGGACCTTATTGCTGAAAAGGAATTTGGGAAGCTTTATGCTGTTCATAGAATAGATAAGGATACTTCGGGGATAATTGTGTATGCACGGACACCGGAGGCTCATAAAAATCTTTCACAGCAGTTTGAGAAGAGGCTTGTTCATAAAACTTATCATGCACTTGTTTATGGGCATCCGCTTTGGGATAAGCTTAATGTTGATTTACCTTTGCTGCCTGATGGAGATGTGCGCCATAGAACAGTTGTAAATAAAAAATATGGAAAACCTTCTGTTACCGATTTTTATAATGTTGGTTCGTGCGGCCCATATTCGTGGATTATTGCTGAACCTAAGACAGGACGCACACACCAGATTCGCGCGCATTTAGCAGCAAACGGATTTTCTATTGTATGTGATCCACTTTACAGCGGAAATCAGAAGCCTGTACGACTTAGTGAAATCAAACGAAAATGGAATGGCGATGAAGTTGAAGAACGACCTCTTTTGAGCAGACTTGCACTTCATGCATATAAAATTGAATTTGAACATCCTGTTACTGGTGAAAATGTAAGCTTTACGGCTCCCTACCCTAAGGATATGGAAGCGACAAGAAATCAGCTTTCAAAAATTTTTGGCGTAGATCCGTTTAGTTATTCTGCAGAATGAAAAAAAATCCCGGACTTTTTATATTCCTTATTTCTCTTGGATTTATCTTTTTTGAATCACAGGCCTTATGTCAGGCAAAAACTAATGTTTCTATTACTCCAGAGTTTGGATTTATAAACGGAAAGATTATAGAAAATGTCTGGTATGTAGAAAAATCAGAAAACCAAGATGTAATTACTTTAACTGCAACAGATCCTATGAGCCGCCTTGACTGGCAGATGAAAAACTCAATGTATTACGGACTTTCTTTTGATTTCTGTCTAAATGAACTTTTTAAATTTTCTTTTGGATTTAAAAATGCAAACTCCTACAACTGTGGCAAAATGGAAGATTATGACTGGCTGAATCCAATCGATTGGCCTGATGATGATAAGGATGAACTTACAAATTATTCTATTCATACAAATCATTTGAATAATTATGGTTATGCTGATTTTTCTCTTGGGCTGATGTTTTTTCTTGATAAAAACAAAAACATTTCTCTTACGCCAAGTCTGGGATTAGAGATGGAAAATTATTCCTTTGTTGGAATTGGCGGCTGGAAAACATACAAAAAGGATAACTGGAAAAAATATTCTTTTGAAGACAAGAAAGTAATTTCTTATTCGCAAAACTATTATGCCCCAGTTCTTTCTCTTGAAGCCGATTTTAATTATGCAAAGCATTTTGAAACAACCTTAAAGCTTGACGCATCCTGGATTAAACAAATCGATTGTATGGATATACATCATGCAAAAAATGCTCAATATAATGATAGAATTCAAAATGCATGGAAGTTTGGCGGAAATATTGGTATGTATTATAAAATCAACCAGATGCATAAATTGGGATTAAAAGGCAACATTACATATATTCCACCAGCTTACGGCTTTACTTATGGCTCTACTACATCAACTTCGCCAGATACTTCTTCTTTAGGCGGTACAAGCCGTCTTCTCTGGAATTACAGCTTTGTGTATGTATTTAGTTTTTAGATTCTGATTCTTACGCTTGTAATACGACGCTGAGCAACATCTTCTACAGTAAATAAAACTTTATTTTTTACAACAACCATTCCAGGAGATGGCAAATATCCAAACTGCTCAAGAACCCATCCACCAAGAGTATTCATTTCTTCTGAATGAAGATTTAAATGAAGAATTGTGTTAACCTCGTCTAACTTAAGGTCACCAGGAACTATAAAAGAGTTAGCGCTAACTAACTGGATTTTTTCTTCGGCAGGAATATTGTCATAAGAGTTTTCATCTGTCATGCGGCCGAATACTACACGAATTACATCTTCTATTGTTACAATTCCTGCAGTCTGGCCCTGTTCGTTCAAAACTACTGCAAATCTATTTTCATCTTCGCGAAGCTTCTGCAAAAGTTCAAGTGCACTGAAGGTTCCGGGAACATACAAAACATCATCCATAACGCGTCCTGCATAACCTTCGCCTTTTTCAATTTCATCATTGCCGTACAAAACTTTTTTATAATGAATAATTCCTACAACATTTTCACTCTGATCTTTATAAACTGTAAGTGTAGAAAATCCGGAATCCAAAAATTCCTGAACAACTTCATCATAAGTTGCAGAAGCACTTACCATGCTTACAAATGCACGGTGCTTCATAATATCGGTTGCAGATAAATCGTTGAACTTAATAATTTTATTAAGCATGCGGCTTTCGTTCTTTTCGATTGTACCTTCTTTTTCGCCAACATCAATTAGAGTTTTAAGCTCTTCTTCTGTAATAAGGTGTTCACGAGGTTTTATGATTTTTTCAACAAGCCACACTGCACCATGAGATAAACGTTCAAAAAGGAACACAACAGGAAAGAAGATTTTTTCCAGTGCAAAAAGAGGCACAGCACTTGAAAGACATTTTTTCTCCGGGTCACGGCCTGCAATTGTTTTTGGAATAATCTGTCCAAACGTAGTTATTACAAATGCAGTAAGAAGCGTAGGAAGGCCAACTCCCCTTCCTCCAAAAACCTTTACAACAAGAGCTGTTGCAAGAGCAGAAATAAGTGCATTCAAAAAGTTAGTTCCAATTAACACAGTTGTTAAAAGGCGCGGCATATTTGAATGAAGCTTTGTTACAACACGTGCTTTCTTTTTACCTTCTTCCTGCATGCGGCGCAGTTTGATTCTTGAAAGAGAAATATATGCTGTTTCTGAAGAAGTAAAAAAACCAACAAAGAAAATCAAAACAATAATTACAGCGAAGGTTATAATGTCAAAAATATCAAAGCTCATTATTATTCCTCCTCTGTATGCTTGTGTTTATATATTCTCATGCGCTCAATTCTGTGTGCCTGGATTTTTTTAACTTCAAAGGTCCAGCCTTCGTATTCCAATACATCACCAGCAACAGGCATACGATTTATTTTTTCTGTAAACCATCCGCCAATTGTTTCGTTAATATCGCTGACTAGATTTATTTTTAAGTCTTCCTTAAGCACGCGCAAAAGAACAGAACCGTTTATTTCAAAATCACGTTTATCTTCTACATTATCAAAATCAAAAACTTTACCACGAAGAGAATCGTCACCTGGCATTGCAAAAATCTCTCGCGAAATATCTTTTTCTGTTACAATGCCGTCTGTACCCGAATATTCATCTACAATAATTGCAATAGACTGATGATTTTCAAACATCATCTGCTGAACCTGCGACATTGTCTTTGTACCAAGAATGAAAAGCGGCGGGCGCATTACCTTTTGTAAATTAAAATCCTGAGGACAGCTTTTGTATTTAATCATGTCTTTTAAATAGATAATTCCAACTATATCATCCACAGATTTTCGGCAAACAGGAAAACGAGTAAAACCAAGGCGCTGCGAAAGTTCAATAATATCACGGTAAGTTGCAGTATATGGCACAACCTTAATTCTTGTACGAGGAACCATTATGTCTTCTGCCTGTAAATCAGAAAATTTAAAAATCTGATTCATAAAGCGGTTTTCATCTTCTTCAATAATTCCAGACTCTGAGCTCATTTCAAAAAAAGTTTTGATTTCTTCTTCGGTATATGACTTTTTATGCTTGTCTGGTTTGATTCCAAAAAGGCGCAGCACAACCTGGGCAAAGGCTGTAATAATCCATACAAGCGGATACATGAGCTTTACAAAAATACTTACAAATCCGCTAAGTCCATACGCAATAGGATCAGGACAACGTGTAGCAATTGTCTTTGGTGTAATTTCGCCAAAAATAAGAAGAAGCACAGTTGCCGTAAACGTTGCAATAGTAACACCCTTCTGTCCAAAAAGCGAAAGCGCAATTGAAGTAAGAATTGCAGAAAGAAAAATATTTACAAGGTCGTTTGAAATGAGGATTGTATTTATAAGATGTTCTTTTTTATCAAGAAGCTTGCCAGCACGTAGAGCACGCTTGTTTTTATTTTTACGAAGGATTCTAAGACGTAGCTTATTCATTCCCAAAAATGCACTCTCCGAAATTGAAAACAACATGGAGAGTACAATCAGAGAAAATGCAATTATAAACAAATACGAGGGTATGTCGTCCAAACTATAACTATCCTTTATTCTGCGCTGCGCTGTCCTGTTTTTTCAAGCACAGTTTCAAAATAAGTTATGGCATCCTGGATTGCCTGTGCCTTTGATGATTCTGGGGCAAGTTCGTATGCAGTTTTAAGATATGAAATTATACCTTCATAATCATCAGTGTCGCTGTAAGCAACAAGATATGCGGCTGTAAAGAAGCATTCCTGTTTTTCTTCGGCACGAACAAATTCATTATTTGCAGCTGTAAGATATTTTTGAACAGCAGTTTCTACATCACCCTGTGAATATGCAGACATTGCTTCGGCTTCTGCCTGAGCAAGAATAAATTTTCCGCATAATCCAGACTCATTATTTTTATCAAGTTCTACAGCATACTTAACAAGTGGCAGCAGGAATGAACGATATTCTGGCTGAGTTGCAATATAAAGAGTATCAATTGCTTCTACCTTTTTAAGTGCAGCGCCTTTTCCTGTCTGAGCAACAAGATTATTAAAATGATCAAGCTCACTGCTGTTAGAATCAAGTTCGTTTTCAAAATCATCAAAGCTTGAAAAACCGTTACTGTCATCAAGGCGATTAACTACATAACCATCTTTTGTACAAAGGAAAACTGCAGGCATCTGGCTTACATTAAAAAGAACTGCAAGCTGATAGTTATTCTGCATTATTGTTGTATATGTATTTGCAAGCTTCTGTTCTTCGGCAGTTGAGTTATCTGGCGCTACAGTTTTTTGAAAAGCATTCTGCGAAAAATCTGCATGCATTACTGTGTATTTTGAGAGTATCTTTTCTTTAAAAGAAGCGTTCTTCAAAACATCAGCTACGAGCAATGAGCTTTGATCATCATCCCCCTGTGAAGTAAAGAAAATCAAAATAGGCTGATTTTTTTTACCTGCATGAGTTATTGCCTCGTCATAATCTGCAAAACAGCCGTAGTCGTCTGTGAGAGGCTTTTTTCCACAGGAAATGAAAAGGAGTGTCAACAGGATTGTTGTAAATGACAGGATATATTTCTTCATGACATTTCCTTATTTAAAGTAACTTACACCGGCGGCGAAGAGGTTTTCGCAGGTTGTTTCGTTTTCGTTTGTAAGAGGATTTCCTCCAACGTTCTTGAACAAGTCCATGCTTGCACCGTTCATTGCCATACCTACTCCGCGTTCAGAGTGTCCCATCTTTCCAAGTACGTGTCCGTCTGGCGAAGTAATACCTTCAATTGCAAATGCAGAACCGTTTGGATTGTCTGGCTCGGTAATTGCAGGACGACCAAACTCATCTACATACTGAGTGAATACCTGACCGTTTTCGAAGAGGCGTTTTGCAGTAGCTTCATCACAAACAAAGCGGCCTTCACCGTGCGAAATTGCAATAAGGTGGTTACGTGAATCAACTACACTTGGATGCATTGCCCAAGGCGAAGTTGCTGAAACTATACGTGTGCGGACAATTCGTGAAATATGGCGGCCAATTCTGTTGTATGTAAGAGTTGGCATATCGTCTGTCATATCGCGGATATCGCCGTAAACTGCAAGACCTGTTTTTACAAGTGCCTGGAAACCGTTACAAATACCAAGAACAAGACCATCGCGCTTTTTAAGAAGATTCATTATTTCTTCGCTGATGTTTCCAGCCTTAAGTACGTTTGCAATAAACTTTGCAGAACCATCAGGCTCATCACCGGCAGAGAAACCACCGCTAAGAGCAAGAATCTGTGTATCTTTAAGCTCGCGTTCAAGCTCCGCCAAAGATTCTGCAAGCATTTGGGGATTTTTATTGCGAAGAACAAGTATCTTTGTATCTGCGCCTGCAAGATTAAAGGCACGCATCATATCAATTTCACAGTTTGTTCCTGGGAATACTGGAAGCAATACCTTTGGATGTGATGTTGGCTGAACAAATGCAGGAGCCTTGCGAACATCGCTCAAAGACTGATGAATATTAGTTGCCCATTCAGGTAATTCAGGCTGTAAAGGAGCACCGCTAACACGAGGGAATACTTCCTTAAGCTTATCTTCCCATGAATCAACACAATCATAAAGGCTTACAGAAACTTCATCCTTTGTAACACCAGCAAGAACAGCATTTCTAATAACAATTCTTGGTTCATCAATTGTTGCACCAAGTTGTTTAAGAGTTCCTTCAGCAAAGCCAGCCTTTTCAATATCAGAAACGTAAGCGCTTGGAACTTCGATAATGATGTTTCCGTATGTTGGAACAAAGAGAGAATGAACATCTTCTGTTGCATCAATTCTGGCACCAACCATATTTCCCATAGACATTTTTGTTACTGCTTCTGCAATACCGCCAGGGCCTACAGGATACATAGAGCTTATCATTCCCTTCTTATTTAATTCATAAATGATATCGCTGTTTTTAAGGAAGGTTTCGTAATCAGGTTCAAGGAGATCAGAATATGGAACGCTTACCATAAAGATTCTGTTTCCATAAACTTTAAATGCACCGCTTGTTACGTTCTTTACTTCATCATGATTTACTGCAAAGCTTACAAGTGTATGTGGAACGTTGATATCTTCAAAAGTACCAGACATTGAGTCTTTACCACCAATTGAAGCACAACCACTTTCTACCTGAGCATCAATAGAACCAAGAAGAGCAGCAGCTGGATAACCCCAGCGTTTTTCGTTTACTGCACGACCAAAGAATTCCTGGAAGCTTAAGCGGCTTGTGCGTGCCTTTCCACCCAGACATGTGATTTTTGCAAGAGAGCTAAGAACAGCAGTTTTTGCACCATGCCATGGAGACCACTGACCAACACGTGGATCAAAACCATAAGTCATAAGACTTGCAGTAGAAGTTTCGCGTGGAGTCATTACAGGAATCTTAGCAGACATACCTGCTTCCGGAGTATTCTGATATTTTCCACCATAAGGGAAAAGAACTGAACTTGCACCAATAGAACCGTCAAAGCGTTCACCAAGTCCACGCTGAGAACAACATGCAAGGTCATTCATATTTTTAAGCCATGCATCGCGCAGGTGATTGTCTACACAACCTTCGCACTTAACAGGCTTGTCGAGTTCTGCGGCAACGCTCTCCAAAGGATTGAGCAATGGTGACTTAGCAGGTTCAGCAGGCTGTTCAATAAGAGCAGTAGCTTCGTGATGAGCACCAGCGGCATCAAGGAATTCACGTCCAATATCAACAATAGTTTTACCGCGCCATTTCATAACAAGGCGGTTTGTATCTGTAACTTCTGCAACAACTACAGCGTTCAAGTTTTCTTTCTGAGCTTCGGCAATAAAGCGGTCAACATCAGCTTTGCGAACAACAACAGCCATACGTTCCTGACTTTCAGAAATTGCAAGCTCTGTACCATTCAAGCCTTCGTACTTCTTTGGAACCTTGTCCAGGTCAATTTCAAGACCAGGAGCAAGCTCACCAATTGCAACAGAAACACCACCTGCACCAAAGTCGTTACAGCGGCGAATCATCAAACTAACTTCTTTATTGCGGAAGAGACGCTGAATCTTGCGCTCTTCTACAGCGTTACCCTTCTGAACTTCGGCAGCAGCAGTTGTAACAGATTTTACTGTATGAACTTTAGAAGAACCTGTTGCACCACCAATACCGTCACGGCCAGTTCCACCACCAAGAAGAATGATGATGTCACCCGGCTCCGGGCGTTCGCGGATAACTGTATCTACAGGAGCAGCGGCAATTACGGCACCAAGCTCCATACGTTTTGCAGCGTAACCAGGATGATAGATTTCTTCTACCTGACCTGTTGTAAGACCAATCTGGTTTCCGTATGAAGAGAAGCCCTGAGCAGCTTCACGGCAGAGTTTAATCTGAGGGAGCTTACCCTTCATTGTAGCACTCAAAGGAACTGTTGGGTCTGCAGCACCAGTAATACGCATTGACTGGTAAACCCATGAACGGCCAGAAAGAGGATCGCGGATTGCACCACCAAGACAAGTTGCAGCGCCACCAAAAGGTTCAATTTCTGTAGGATGGTTATGAGTTTCATTCTTGAACATCATAAGCCAGCGTTCTGTAGCTTTTGGATCATCTGCGGCAAGTGGCTTTCCGTTTTCATCTGCAGTGTAATGTACGTCTATATAAACTGAACATGCGTTGTTTTCTTCTGAGACTTCCATATCTTCAAGCATTCCGTGCTTTTTAAGATACTTCATTCCAATTACAGCCATATCCATAAGGCATACAGGCTTATCTGTGCGGCCCGCATACATTTCGGTACGCATGTTAGTATAGTTTTCAAGTGATTTCTTAAAGAGCGGAGCATAAGGACCGTCTTCAATTTTGATATCTTTAAGTTCAGTAAGGAATGTAGTATGACGGCAGTGGTCAGACCAGTATGTATCGAGTACGCGGATTTCTGTTTCTACAGGGTCGCGTCCTTCACCCTTAAAGTAGTCCTGCAGGAACTTGATATCAAGATGATCCATTGCAAGGCCCATCTTGTTGCGGTAGGCTTCAAGCGCATCATCATCCATTTTAATAAAGCCTTCAACAACAGGAATATCAGCAGGATTTTCTGCAGTCATTTTTAAAGTCTTAGGCTTTGTATCATCTGTAAGACGAGAATCTACAGGGTTTATAAGATAATCTTTGATTTTTTTAAGTTCTGCATCAGAAATTTTTCCGTCAAGAAGAACAATTTTTGCACAACGTACAACAGGAGGCTCAGAATTAACCTTTACATTCTTAAGTCCTGCACGAAGCAATGAGATACACTGCTCTGCACTATCTGCACGCTGATCGTACTGTCCAGGAAGGTATTCCCATATGATTTGATTTGAGCTTTTATTCTTTGGGAGCTTTTCTGTAAAAACAAAGTCGCTCTGTGGCTCAGAGAAAATGCGTGTTGCTGCAATCTTTGCAACTTGGTCACTTACATTTTCAATATCGTAGCGGTTGAAATAACGAACTCCAGTTACACCAGAAATTCCCAAAAATCCATTAATCTGTGCTAAATAGCTCTTTGCCTCGTTTTCAAAACCAGGTCTTCTTTCTACATATAAACGATACATAGAAAAATTATAACAGAAAATCAATATTTAGAAAATACTTCTGAAAAAGCTCCTTCCTTATATAATTCAAGGAATTTTTCTACAACCTTTGGATCAAGCTGACTTCCTGCGCATTGTTTGATTTCGTTTATAATGTAATCTTCCGGCAGCTTTTTACGGTACGGACGATTTGAACTCATAGCATCAAAGGTGTCGGCAACTGCAATTATTCGTGCTACCCATGGAATATTTTCTCCTACAAGACCATCAGGATATCCTTTTCCGTCAAATCGCTCGTGATGATAATGGGCTCCGGCTGCAAGGTCTTCCTGAATCTGAACATCCTTTAAGATTTCATAACCGCGGGAAGGATGACCTTTCATTGTAGAAAATTCATCATCGGTGAGTTTTCCGGGTTTTTGCAAAATAGCATCAGGAATACCAATTTTTCCAATATCATGAAGCAGGGCAATATTGTAGAACTTTTCTACAGTCTGAGCATCTTCTCCAAGTTTTTCGGCAAGCATCTTTGTATATTTTGCAACCCGCTGGGAGTGACCATTTGTATACTCATCCTTACCATCTACACAGTTTGCAAAGGCACCAATAATAGCTTTGTTAAAGCGGCGTTCTTCTTCTGTTTTAGCTTCGATTTTTTTAATTCTGAGTTTAATAACTAAATTAGCTATTAAATATACAAGGAAGCCTATAAGAATAATACTTGTACCCCAGAACCAGGGCTGCTGCCATACAAAAGGCTCTTTAGTAATTATAAGATAACTTGGCTCACTTATAACCCCATCAGAATTCTGAGTTATAACAGAAAAACGATAGGTTCCGGGCTTTAAGTTTGTATAAGAAACGGTTCTTGCATTTGTCCATTCTGAATACTTTTTTTCAAAGCCTTCGAGCATATAACTGAACAAAGTATTTTCCGGAGAAATATAACTGAGTGCTGTAAACTTTAAAGAAAGACGCTTGTCGGCAGGTGCAACACGAACATTGTTTCCATTACATTCATAAGTTTCATCATCAATTGTATACTGCTGGAAAACAGCTTTTGGCGCAGCACTCTTTTTTTCGGACTTTACAGGATCATATATTGCAAAGCCATCTACAAGAGTAAACCATACCCGGCCCAAAGAATCCTTTGAAGAAAGAGAAGTAGAAGTTACACCACTTGTAATGAGTCCGTCAGAAGCCCCGTAATATTTTACAGTAATCTTATCACGTTTACCGGCAGCAACCTCTTCCATCTCGGCAAGAGAAGAAGAGAAAATACCTTTATTAGTTGTCATCCATACAGTCTGAGTATAATCACAGATCATCTGGAAAACACTGTCGGTTCCAATTCCGTTGCGAGAAGTATAATTAACAAAGGAATCACTTTCTTCTATATACTTAGAAAGCCCCGTTCCGGTACCAATCCAAATGCTATTGTTATTGTTGAGAATTTTAAATATAACATTTCCGGCAAGTCCGCCTTCGTTTTCATTTGTTGAATAATGCTTTATGATTTTTTCATCTTTAAGGACATGAACACCGCCGCCATTTGTACCAACCCAAACCTGATTTTTATCATCCTCGTAAATCCACATGATGTAGTGATTTGAAAATCCGTCATCACGGGTAAGAGTTGATATGTGTCCGTCTTCGTGGTGAATTATGCTGAGCCCCGAAGTTGTAGCAACGTAATAATCTCCAAAAGAAGTTTTCTTAGCAAGACGACACTTAGTATTTGCAATGCCGTCTTTTGTTGTCCATACTTTTACCTTATCATCAGGATATACGCAGATAAGAGGTTCATCAGAATAAGAACAGATTAAAAGTTCGTTATCGGCTGTTAATTCAATATGGCGTACACGATATCCTTTTGTAATTTTAGTAACATTGTTTTCTACAAAGTCATTATCTTTATAACAGGCAACACCACTGTCGGTTCCAAGCCAGGTACAATGACGTTCCACATCTTCGCAGATTACGTTTACACTTGATTTATATGGAACTGTAGAAAACTTACTTCGGCTGATTTTTAAAAGTCCGCCGCGATCAAAACCAATCCAGATATTTCCTTCTTTATCTTCAAGAATCTTACTTACAATTTCATCCGGCATACCATTGCGTTTGTCAAAATAAGCGTAGGTACTGTTGTGAAGAACTGTAAGACCTGAATCAAGTCCAAACCAGATATTTCCTTTTGCATCCTGGATAATCTCATTTACCATTGTTCCGGCATGATGGTCGTGACTAATATCAAAAACAGTTTCTTCGCCATTTTTGCTTTTTACTGCATAGTGAGGGTCTACGCCAAACCAGAAAGCACCTGTATCATCCTGGGTAACACAACGAACAGTAGGATTTTTAAAAGCCTTTATCCCTTCGTATCGCTGAAGCACATTGTTTTCGTAAACAAAAAAATCATTTTCAAGTCCGGTAGTAATCCACATACGTCCGGCTGTATCGCAGTAAATTTCCTGTACCAGGATTTTTTCCTGACCAAGTTCTGTAAGTCCGTTTGGAAATTTAATTTCATTTTCCGGTGTGATGTAACACAAACCGCTGGCAGTACCTACCCAGATATTATGCTGAAGATCTTCGCAAACTGAATTAACTTTATTGTTAGGAAGTCCCAGGTCCATTGTATATTTTTTTATTTCCCCGTTTGGAACATAAGAAGTAACACCTTCATCATTGTGGCCAATCCAGATTTTTCCATCGGAAGCCTGGCAAAGAGAACGGGCAGAGGCAAAATCAAAACGGGCATCATTTGAACGGCTGAAGGTTTTAAACTCTACCCCATCAAAGCGTACAAGACCATCGTAGGTTCCAATCCACATATAACCGGTATTATCCTGGAGAACTGTAGTAATAGTCATACCGGGAAGCCCATCTTCGGTTGTCCAGTTTTTACTTACATAATCAGCGGTAAAAGTCTGATCTGTTTTTACCTGAGGAATAATCTGCGAAAAGGCAGAGACAGAAATTAAAAAAAGTGCAAAAGCGGTAATAAATGATTTCTTACTATTCATAGTAACATTATAACACCAATATATCACAGGCGCAAATTATACATATGATTTTTATTGAAAAACAGATTTTCGTGATGTAGAATAATATTTGAGGTGTAAATATGCATTCACTTAGAACTCGATTTATAGTTTTTTTTGGATTGTTTATTATCATTTCATGCTCGGTAATGGGTATTTTTTCAGGCGTTAGTATAGTCAATACAGGAGTTGCAGTATGTACCGAACACGGAACTCCGGCAATTCAAAAAGCCATGGAAATTATTGATGGCGATGCATTTGAAGCTTTTTGCAAGAATCCGTCCGAAGAAAATCCTTTTTATGAAAGTACACGACTTGCACTTCTGGATCTTAAAAAGACAGTAAACTGTCAATATCTTTATACAATGGTTCCTGTCAAAGGAACTCTCTTTAAATACATTATTGACGGTTCCTGCGATCCTAGTGATGAAGAACATTTTTCTCCGCTTGGAACAGAAGAAGATATTGAAGATTATGGCGAAGGCCCTCTTAAAGCTATGGCCGATGGAAACATTCATTCCTCGGGGCTTGAGCATCAGGCAGAATGGGGTTACACAATTTCTTCTTATGGCGGAATTAAAAATTCAAAAGGTCAGGTAATAGGTTTTATTGGCTGCGATTTTAATGTTGATGATATTCTGACAATGCTTAGAAAACGAATAATTAACATTGCTATTGTGAGCATCATAATTCTTGCACTTGGTATTCTCCTGATTATTTTATTTACTGCAGATATCTTTGGTACGATGAAGTCTATTTCCGGTGCTATGGAAAACATTGCCTCAGGAAAAGCAGACCTCACCTTCCGCATACCTCAAAAAGGAAAAAACGAACTTTCAAATCTTGCGGCAAACTGTAATGCTGTAATTCAAAGTCTTAATAATCTTGTTTCACAGCTTCAGGGAGAAACAGGCATTCTTAATGAAACAGGTAACGAGCTTTCTACAAAAATGGAAAACCACGTTGGCGTTCTTGATGCAACAGCCGCTCAGATTTCTGAAATCTCTGATCATATTACAGAGCAGACAAGCAAAGTTGAATCTATTACAAACGGAATGCAATCTGTAGAAGCCGAAATTGACAGCCTTGAAAAAAAGCTTTCTATGCAGTCACAGGCTATTTCACAGTCCTCATCTGTAATAGAAGAAATTACTGCAAATATTCGCTCTGTTGATCAAAACGTAAGCGAAATTCTTATGGAATATAAAAAGCTTGTTGCCGAAGCAGATGAAGGCCAGCAGCAGCAAAAGAGCGTAACAACTCAGATTGGAAACATTGAACAGCAGAGCGACAACCTTATGAATGCAAACGCTGCAATTGCGTCTATTGCAAAACAGACTAATCTTCTTGCTATGAATGCTGCTATTGAAGCATCTCATGCTGGTGAAGCCGGAAAAGGCTTTGCTGTTGTTGCGGCAGAAATTCGAACTCTTGCAGAAACAAGTGCAAGACAGTCTGATTCTATTTCTCACCTGCTCCAGGATATCAGGGAATCTATTACAGGAATTGTTGATTCTTCCAAAAAATCTGCTGCCAATTTTGCAAGCGTTAGTGAAAAAATTATGCGCCTTGAACAGCTTATTAGTGAGGTTCAAGGTGGCATGAACGAAGAAAGAATTGGCGCTGAAAATATTTTGAATGCAATGGTTACTCTTGAAGGCACCACAAAGGATATTAACCAGGCTTCGGCCCATATGAAGGGAGAAAGCGCACAGGTATTTGAAGACATACAGATGCTCAAAGAGCTTGCCGAAAAAACTCATTCAAAATCTTCTGATGTTACTACTCAGATGTCAGAAATGAAAGAGACAGCAAGTGCAGCCGCAAATGCCTCAGACAGGAACCTTTCTGCCACAAGCAAAGTTTCAGATATGATAAACGGATTTTCTACTGGAAAGTAGTATTTGAAACAACCTTCGAAAAATGATATTATGTACGAATACATTTCATTTTTAGGAGGGTACTCATATGGTACCAGTATTAATTAAAGATTTATTATCTTCTAAGCCGGAGGGACAGACCGTTAAAGTTTGTGGCTGGATCCGTTCGGTTCGTGACTCAAAGGGTCTTGTCTTCATTCAGGTTAACGATGGAAGCTGCTTTGCTAATATTCAGCTTACATTTGACCGCAATAATCCTTCTAATAATGCAAATGTAAATAATATTGAAGAAACTCTTAAGGTTTTGAACACAGGTGCAAGTGTTCGCGCAATTGGAACTCTTATTGAATCTCCAGCAAGCGGACAGGCTGTTGAAGTTACTCTCGAAAGCATTGAATGTCTTGGAAAATGTAATCCAGATGAATATCCATTACAGAAAAACAAGATGTCTATGGAATATCTTCGCGATGTAGCACACCTTCGTGCACGCACAAATACATTTGGTGCAGTTTACCGTGTTCGTAACCAGATGGCATTTGCAGTTCATTCATTCTTCCAGGAGCGCGGCTTCCAGTACATCAACGCACCAGAAATTACTTGTTCTGACTGTGAAGGTGCCGGAGAAATGTTCCAGGTAACAACATTGAGCATGGAAAAAATTGCAGAAATGGGTGTTAAGGCTGGTGCCGGCGGAATGAAACCGGAAGATGCTTACAAGATTGTTGACTACAAGAAGGACTTTTTTGGAAAGAAAGCCAGTCTCACAGTATCAGGCCAGCTCGAAGCAGAAACTTTAGCTACTGCCTTGAGCCGCGTTTATACATTTGGACCAACTTTCCGTGCAGAAAACTCAAATACTCCACGTCACCTTGCAGAGTTCTGGATGATTGAACCGGAAATGGCTTTTTATGATCTTGATGACGATATGGACATTCAGGAAGACTTTGTAAAATATCTTTTGAACTGGGCTTTGACAAAGTGTCGCGAAGATCTTGAATTCTTTGACAAGAGAATCCAGCCAGGCCTTATTGAAAGTCTTGAAAAGGTTGCAAAGGCTAAGTTCACACGCATAAGTTATACTCAGGCAATTGAAGACTTGGAAAAAGCTGCTGCTGCAGGACACAAGTTTGAGTTCAAGCCTTTCTGGGGCTGCGACATTGCAACAGAGCATGAACGCTATCTTACAGAACAGATTTACAACGGTCCTGTAATGGTATTCAACTATCCAAAAGAAATCAAATCTTTCTATATGAAACAGAATGAGGATGGAAAAACTGTAAAAGCAGTAGACGTACTTGTTCCTGGAATCGGCGAGCTCATCGGTGGTTCTGAACGCGAAGAAGATTACGACAAGCTGCTTGCAGAAATCAACCGTCGTGGAATGGATGAAAGCATTTACGACTGGTATCTTGATTTGCGTAAGTTTGGTACAGTTCCTCATTCAGGATTTGGTCTTGGATTTGAACGCCTTATGCGCTATGTAACAGGTATGGAAAACATCCGTGATGTAATTCCTTACCCAAGAGCTCCTAAGCTTGCGGATTTTTAATGAAGAAAAAGAACGCACCGATTATTAAGATTAAGCTAAAGCGCTCGCAAAAGCTCACAAAGATGGGGCAGATAGTTTACCTTACCTGCTCCAACTTTGAAGCAAATAATCTTTGGGAAAGTGCGTCTTCCTGTTCGTTTGGATTTATTTTTTCATTCGTACCGCTTGCCCTGATTATTCTTACAGTTCTTGTGGGAATCATCAGGGTATCGCCTGGCATTTTAGAATACGTAAATGTTTTTGCCCAGGAAATTGAATCTATTGTAGATATCAGACCATTCTTAAACAACATCATAAACAAGCGCAACTTTCATATTGTAGATGTTTTTCTTGCATTCTGGATTATCTGGATGGCACGAAAGCTTTTCCAATCAATTGTACGTGCGCTTAATAAAATCTTTAATTCTGTTACAAAACGACGCGGTATATTAAACCAGGCAATTATGTTTATTTCGGAATTCATAATTGTAATAATAATTGCCGCAATTATCATTTTTACATTTTCATTCAATCAGTTAGTTACATCTAACTTTTTTGAACCCTTACAGGAATTTCTTCCTTCAATCGTAAGTCAGAACTCTCATACAATTGTAACAATTGCAATGTACTTTATAATATTCTTCTGTACTCTTTTGGCCTATAAATTTATTTCGGGCATCCACCCTCCTTTGTGGATGTGTTTTATTTACGCATTGCTCGACACCCTTTGTTTTTATTTAATTTCTTTGTGGGTTTCTAAATTTATAAATCTCACTAACTACAACATTGTGTATGGAACAATCAGCACAATTATTGTTTTGATGATGAAGGTTTATTTCTTCTTTGTATTCTTCCTGTTCTTTGCACAGATGATTTATGTAACACAAAATTTCAATCTGTTACTCAAATGCGAAGTTTATCTTTTACCTGCAAGAGAACGCCATGGCTGGATGCTTCAACTGCGCCGCATGCTTTTTATAAATCCCGCTGCACTTAAAACTGCAACAAACACAAAAACCTGCCAGACAGGTGACGCCGTCTTTAATGCAGGCGATAAAGCAGAAAATGTTTATTACATCAGAACTGGTACAATTACCGAAAAGTTTGAAAACGGAGAAAGCCAGATTTTTGAAAAGGGATCTTTTGTTGGCGACACACAATGCCTTTTAGACGAACGCTACCGCGGTACAGGCGTTGCAACAACAGACTGCAAGCTCATTATCTTTACAGCCGCAGAGTTTAAAGAGCTTATGAAAAAATCTCCCAAGGCTGCATCAAAAGCCTTGTCTAAGCTTGCCGAGATTTAATTTTTTATTTCTTAATATATTCTTCAAGCGTATTATATAAAAGCTCTGGTTCAACAGGTTTTGAAAGATGTGCATTCATGCCAACCTGCAAAGAGCGCTGAACATCTTCGTCAAAGGCATTGGCGGTCATTGCAATAATCGGAACTGTTTTTGCATCAGGTCTTTCAAGTGCACGAATTCTAACTGTTGCTTCAAGACCATCCATCTCCGGCATGCGAACATCCATGAGAATTGCATCGTAATATCCGAAATTGCTTTTTTCAAACATCTCCACTGCAAGCTTTCCGTTTTGAGCACGATCAATTTTTGCCTCTCTCATTGTAATCAGCTGCTCCATAATTTCTGCATTAACATCAACATCTTCGGCCATAAGAATGCGCTTACCCCTGAGGTCTACAGTTTTTTCTTCTTCAGGATTTTCTTCTGCAGGATTTTGCATAGAAATTGAAGACCTTTCTTCTTCACAGTTTGTAAGCGAAATAAGAACAGTAACCTGGGTACCTTTTCCTTTCTCGGATTCAACAGAAATCTTACCGTTCATAAGTTCTACAATATTTTTTGTAATTGCCATTCCAAGTCCGGTACTGCCATATTTCGTATTCCGGTTGCTGTCTTCCTGAGTAAATACATCAAAGATTTTTGGAATAAAAGATTTATCCATTCCAATTCCACTATCTTTAATGCAGAATTTGAGGGTAGAATGATCTCCATACAAAGCAGTGCGCTCCACAGTCATCAAAACATTACCTGGAGGGTCTGTAAACTTAATTGCATTCGAAAGAATATTAAGAATAATCTGCTTGAGTTTAACGTCATCTCCAATATAAAAATCACTAACTTCATTAAGGAGCTTATATTCATAAACAAGACCTTTTTCTTTACATTGCGAAGTTACCATTGTATTTATCTGTTCAAGCATAGCTGTCAGAGAAAACTCTTTCTTTTTTATACTAAAATTGCCTGATTCAATTCTGCTTACATCAAGAATATCATTTATAATTTCCAGAAGATGATTTGCACTGTCGCCGATTTTTTCAAGATATTCCTTCGTCTCTGCAGGAAGACTTTTATTCAGCAAAGCCAGGTTATTAAGACCGATTATGGCATTCATAGGAGTCCTGATTTCATGACTCATATTAGAAAGGAAAGCGGTCTTTGCTCTGTTTGCATCTTCTGCCATATGAAGGGCTTCAACCAGAGAATTATTTAATGCAATTCTTTCTTCAAGATTACGCTGCTTTCTTTCTCTATCATAAATAAGAAAGAGAATAATTAACGCAGCAAGGGTCAAAACTATTGCAGCAAAAAGCGGTAAATGATTGTGAATCATATCTATGATTGAATAAGAATAAAGCTGATCAGTATATCTGAAGGCAAGATTCTGTGCATATTCAGGTCCAAGAATATTTATACCGCGGTTTATGAGCATTAGAAGTCCGGCGTTTCCAATCTTTACACCAAAACATCTGTCATCGTCGTGACTTGTCTGCAGTAAAGAAAGACCTTTGTAGCGTGAGTTTTTCAAAATATTATTTGCTCTAAGACCATTTAGGGTTGTACAAGTTGTCTTGCCTTCGCGTACTGATTTTAGACAATCTTCAATAGAAGGATAAAATGTAATCTCTGCATGAGGATAATAGGTTTTTATAAAGTAATACTGCATTTTGTTTTTTTCATTAACAGAAAAATGAGTAATTGTTTCATCGCTATATTCACCCTTATGAACAAGTTCTGTGGCTGCAGAAACAACTGGACTTGATTGAAATATTCCGTTTTCTTCTGAATAATACATTCCTCCACCAACAGGAAAAGCCAGGTCAATGCGATCTAAAGCTAAAGAAGAAATCATGGTATCATAACTGTCAAAGCCCGTAAAAGAAAGCTCTAAACTTGTAATATCCAGTCCCGACATCATTCTAAGAATAATATCTGTAACAAGGCCGGAGGGGCGTCCTTTTTCGTCAGTATCACTGTATGGAAGATAATGATTAAGATACCCTACTCTAAGCCTTTTATTTTCCTTGAGCCATTTTTTTTCTGCATCAGAAAAAGCCCTGCTTGCAATGCTTACAGGATAGTATCTGCTTTTAAGCGTATTAATATAATTCGGTTCATTAATGTTAAGTTCAGTCTGTGCTTTGTTAAGTTCAAGTAACAAATCCGGTTTAGATTTATTTACACAAAGGTAATAATCAGAAAAACCGAAGGAAAAAAGAAGTTCTGCATTTGTTCTTCCATAGGCACCGTCTCCTTCGGCCGCAAGAACATCAATATCATAATTATCAAAGGCTTGGAACAAAGGTTCATAGTCGGCAAAGCGAATAACCTGACTTTTAATTTCATGCTTTTTAAGATAGTCATCAAGCACAAAGGCCATGGCACTATCAAGGACTCCGATTTTTTTACCTTCCAGAGTCGAAGGATTTGTAGTTATTTTATCTTCCGAAATATGCTTTACAAGGTTATAGCTTTCATTCCCCATTGCAGCATCCGGATATCCTATAAGCTCCTGTCTGTCTGCCCTCCACGCTAAACCCGCAAGAAAATCAATCTGCCCATCAAGAAGCTTTTGATAAAGCTCGCCGAATTCTCCATAAACATATTCATATTTCCAGCCGGTATATTCCGAAAGCTTCTGGTAATATTCATAGGCATAGCCTCTTTTGACAGTATCTTTCTGCGCGCCTTCCTGAAACACTTCATTTTCATAATAACCAATTCGAACAAGTGGGCTTGCAGGAGTCGAGGCAAATAAAGGGAAAGCTAATAAGAATAATAAAACCGATAGAATCTTCTTCATCTATAAATATTATAACCTTGAATTATAAATAAAGCACGGATTTTTTTAAGAGGTCCAGGTATAAAACTGCATTAAATGCGAGATTTTCAATCATTTGCTTGATTTTACCTTGTATTTAAAGTATAGTGTAATCTCTATGACTGAAAAATTAGAAGAAAACACAGAAATTATTGAAGAAACTCAAACTGCCGGCGATGTTGAAATTGAAGAAGGAGCCGACGACTCTATTTCTTTTGAAGATCTTGGACTTGATGAATATGCTCTTAAAGCAGTTGCAAAAAAAGGATTTGTAACACCTTCACCTATTCAGGTGCTTGCTATACCACGACTTTTGAATGGAGATTCTAATCTTATTGCGCGTGCCCGTACAGGTACTGGAAAGACTGCCGCTTTTGGTTTGCCTATTATTCAGAATATTCACGATAAATCGGAACATGTGGAGGCGCTTGTTCTTGAGCCTACACGTGAGCTTGCAATGCAGACGTGCGAAGAGATGAAATCTTTTACAAGTACAAAGTATCCGCGCACAACAGTTCTTTATGGTGGCGCTTCTTATGCAGCACAAATCCGCGAGCTTAAGGCTGGATGCGAAATTGTTGTAGGAACTCCTGGCCGCATTAAAGATCACCTTGAACGAAAAACTCTTGACCTTAGCCACATCAAATATTTTATTCTTGATGAAGGCGACGAAATGCTCGACATGGGCTTTATTGACGATATCCGTGAGATTTTTGAAAAGTCAAATATTGATGCACGTATTCTTTTGTTCAGTGCAACAATGCCAGCCCCAATCTTAAAAATTGCGGCTGATTTTATGGGCGAGTACGATATCATCGAAGAAGAAAATGTTGTTGATGAAGCTTTGCTAATTGATCAGAAATACTGGTTTGTAAAAGAAAGTGAAAAAACAGAAGCGCTTGTTCGTCTTATAGATTCTTCTCCTGATTTTTACGGACTAGTTTTTACAATGACAAAAATGGATGCCGACAGAGTTACCCGCGAGCTTGATATGCGTGGTTACGAAGCCGCAGCCCTTCATGGCGACATTATGCAAAACCAGCGTGAAAAAGTTCTTGAACGATTCAGAATGAAAAAGACACGCATTCTTGTTGCTACAGACGTTGCAGCCCGTGGTATTGATATTTCGGGATTATCACACGTTGTAAACTACTCTCTTCCTTTTGATACCGCAACTTATGTTCACCGCATTGGTCGTACAGGCCGTGCCGGAACAACAGGTATTGCAGTTACTTTTGTTCGCCCTGAAGAAAGACGTAAGCTTGGATATTTTATTAAGAACGCTGAACGCGCTACAAAGAAAAAGCTTACAGAAGAAAAAGTTCCTACAGTAAATGAAGTTCTTACTATTAAAGAACAGCGTGTGATGAAGGAACTGAAGGAAAAGCTTTTTGTAGAAAGAGCACAAGTTGATGAAGCTGTGGATTGCGTCGCTCCGCTCGCAATGACGGAAGTTCCTGAAAAGTTCACAACCCTTGCACAGGAAATCTGCAAAGACCAGGATGCACAGGCTGTTGTTGCAGGACTCCTTTCAATCATGTATGGCGAAAAACTCAGTCCAAAGCATTACGGAAAAATCAGCACAAAGGATATGGGTCCACACGGCGACCAGCTTCGTATTTTTGTTTCTCTTGGAAAAAAAGACGGCTATCGTGCACGAGAGCTTGCAGACTACTTCAGCAACCTGCTTCATATTCCAGGCCGCATGGTTGATGATATTGATGTTGCACAGGAGTTTTCACTTTTATCACTTCCTGCAGCATCCGCAAAAAAAGCAATTGAACTGTCACGCAAAAACAAAAAGCTTCCTCACATGCACATTGATGTAAAAGAAGAAGGTGGTGGCCGTAAAAGAAATACACGACGTCATGCAGAAGATAAACCTCGCGAAGAAAAACGAGATGGAAGAAAATCATCTCGCGGTGAACGATCTTCCAAAAAGGCCGATGTTAAAAAAACAAACCGCCCGAATGTGCATTCACAAACAGAGCGGTCGTCTTCAAGAAAATCTGGTAACAACGCCAGCGCCTTTGTAAAAAAAGGTAAAAAAGCAGAACGCTTCTAACGCTGAATTCTGCCAGAGCCATTACCTGCTGCAAGCTTCTCTACTTCATCAACGCTTACCATGTTGTAATCGCCTTCGATGGTGTGTTTGAGACAGCTTGCGGCTACAGCAAATTCTACTGCATCCTGTGTTGACTTACCGTTGAGTAATGAGTAAATCAAACCACCACCGAAGCTGTCTCCTCCACCAACGCGGTCTACGATATACATTTCGTATTCCTTGCTAAAGCAGTAATCTTTTCCATCATAAAGCAAAGCGGCCCAGTTGTTGCGGTTTGCATTAATTGAAGTTCTAAGAGTAATTGCAACCTTCTTAAAACCAAATTTATCTGCAAGCTGTTTTGCAACAGACTTATAACCTTCTTTATTAAGCTTTCCACCGGTTATATCTGTATTTTCTGCTTCAATTCCAAAAACATCTTTTGCATCTTCTTCGTTAGAAATGCAAACATCAACATATTTACAAATTTCAGTCATTGCTTCGCGTGCCTGTTCACGAGTCCAGAGCTTTCCGCGATAGTTTAAATCACAGCTTACTGTAGCACCCGCAGCCTTTGCAGCCTTACATGCTTCAATACAAATCTGAACAAGGTTACCGCCAAGAGCCGGAGTGATTCCTGTAAGATGGAACCATTTGCAATCTTTAAAAATCGCAGCCCAGTCAAAATCCTCAGGCTTTGCTTCTGCAATAGAAGAATGTGCACGGTCGTAAATACATTTTGATCCGCGCTGGCTTGCTCCACGCTCGTTGTAGTAAATACCTACTCTGTCGCCACCACGAACAATATATTCTGTGTTTACTCCGTATCGGCGCAAGCTGTTTATTGCAGCCTGCCCAATTTCGTGCTTTGGAAGCTTTGTAACGTAATAAGCATCAAGCCCATAATTTGCAAGCGAAACTGCAACGTTAGCCTCACCGCCTCCAAATGTAGAAGTCATTTTATCTACCTGAACAAAACGGAAATATCCCTCTGGTTCAAGACGAAGCATTATTTCTCCAAATGTTACTACTTTCATATTTATCCTCTTATTTCTTTTACAATATCAGCAGCTTCGCGTGTAAGCTTTTCTATTTCATCAAACTTACCAGCATTAACAAGGTCACCCTTCACCATCCAGCTGCCACCGCATGCAAGAATCTTATCACACGCAAGGTAATCGCGAACGTTTGTTGCATTGATTCCTCCAGTTGGCATGAACTTCATCATTGTGTAAGGAGCACTCATAGCTTTAATCATTTTTAAGCCACCCGCATTTTCTGCAGGGAAAAACTTTACAACATCAAGACCAAAACCAAGTGCAACCTCGAGTTCTGTTGGAGTCATAATTCCAGGGCAAATCGGATAACCTTTTTTAATACAATATTCCACAACCTTTGGATTAAGACCAGGACTTACAATAAACTTTGCACCAGCTCCAATAGCGCGGTCAACCTGTTCAGTAGTTAAAACAGTGCCAGCACCAACAAACATATCCGGAAACTTTTTTGCAATTGCACGAATGCTCTCTTCGGCAGCATCAGTACGGAAAGTAACTTCTGCACAAGGAAGTCCCCCGGCAATAAGTGCCTGCGCCAAAGGTTCTGCATCGCTTACCTTATTCAAAACAACAACAGGAACAATTCCAGTTGCACCTATCTGTTTTAATGTATCATTCATATAAGCCTCAATTTATAAAATCAGTAACTAACATACTAGTATATTAGTTACTATTATTATACACATCTGTCAGTTTCTTTTCAATACGAGTTATCCCCTGACATCAAATATTTTAATCTCTACTGGGCATCAAGTCAAATCGTAATATTTTCACTTTTTAATTTTTTTCCAACTTTCCTCCAAAAACTTCTTATTTTCGAAAATTAATTCTAATACTATATGCTGGAAAAAAATAAAGCAAAATAACTTGACAATACATAATTTATTACGTATTTTATGTAATAGGAGTATAAATGGAATATTCCTCGAAAGATGTTATTAGAATGATCGAAGCTGATGGATGGTATGAAGTTTCGTGTACTGGAAGTCATCATCAATACAAACATCCTGAAAAAAAAGGACGAGTAACAATACCTCATCCAAAACGAAAACTTCCGATTGGAACTGTGAAAAGTATTTTTAGGCAGGCTGGTATATCGCCTAAGGAGAACAAAAAATGAAAAACGAATACACATTCATTGCTATTTTTGAATATGCAGAAGATGGAATCAATATTACATTTCCAGATTTACCAGGATGTATTTCTTGTGCAAAACCTAATAATACTCAGGAAGCAGTTACAAACGCAAAAGATGCATTAGGGCTTTATTTATTTGGCATAGAACAGGATAATGAATCTATTCCGGAACCTACTCCACTCAACAAAATCCATCTTGATAAAAACTGTGCCCCAATTGTAATAGATGTCTTTATGCCATCTGTTCGATGTGCTGTAAAAACTTCATTTGTAAAAAAAACTCTTTCTCTTCCTGCGTGGCTTGCAGCTCTTGCTGATGAGAAAAAAGTTAACTGTTCAAAAATATTCCAGGATGCCTTAAAAGCTTTTCTTGGTGTTGAAGAACCAAATATTTTACCAATAGCACAATAAAATAAAAAAAAATCTAAATTCTCCTCCAAAAACTTCCTATTTTTGAAAAATAAATCTAATACTATACAGACTTTTTTAAAGGAAGGATTTATGAGAACTTTGAGGAAATTTTTTGTTGCGCTGGTGGGGATTTTGTTTTGTTCATGTTCTGATGGATGTCTGGGACAAAACAAATTTTTAACTATTGGAGAGGATGTTTCCGCAGGTGGCACCCCAATTCTTATTGCAAACTGGAACCTGCAGACATTTTTTGACGGTAAAAAGGATGGTTGTGAATATAAGGAGTACCAGAAAGCTTCGGAATGGAATGAAGAAACTTATAAGGTACGGCTTGAACGGCTTTGTGATTTTATAACGCAAACAGATGCCGACATTTATATTTTTGAAGAGCTCGAAAATGAAGCAATAATTTACGACATAAGCAATCAGCTGGCGGGCGCAGGTCACAATTGGAATCAGAAAAAATTCTGGAATTATTCTGTTTTTCAAAAGCAGGAAGGAACTGCAATTGGAATAGGCATTCTTTCACGATACCCAATCAGTAATATAAAAGCTCATTCCATGGATATCCGTATTCACCATAACTCGCAGCCAACAACAAGGGCCATTCTTGAAGCACAAGTAACAGTACAAAAAAAGCAGCTTACAATTCTTGCAAATCACTGGAAATCAAAATCTGGTGGCGAAGAAGAAACTGAAATCTGGCGCGACTGGCAGGAAAGTATTCTGGCAAAAAGAATAAACGAACTTACAAACCAGGACAATCATGCAATTCTAATCTGCGGAGATTTTAACCGCGACACTGCTGATTTTGTATGTAACTTAAGCAATCAAAAAGGTTTTCAAAAAAATCTTAAAAACATAATTTTACGTTACGCCGGTTTTGGATATTCCGATTACACTGATGTAAACTCCCTATGGTTTACCGATTACGGAGATTACGCTTCTACCAAAGGCAGCTACTTTTACGATGACGAATGGGAACGCATAGACAACATAATGATAACCGGCAGCATCACCCCCATCTCCTTCACCCCCTACGCCATCCAACCCTGGAGTTCCCCCCAAGGCCACCCCATCCCCTATAAAATATATACAGGCCTCGGCTATTCCGACCATATCCCACTCCTGGCACGCATTATTTTAACAGATGAATGAAAATGTAGGCATTCAAAAAAAATGGCGGGAAGCCGAATGTTGTCCTTCCGCATTATAAAAAAGAAGGAATATGCGGGACGCAGGAAAAAGAAAGTAAGGGGGGACCGGCAGTGGGTCAGCCGCGTTTACGTCGGCTGGCGCACGGCTGCCGGGGGATACCTTGCTTTTTTTTCAGTCGCTGGGACCCGCTTATTATATCCATATTTATAATGCGGCTCTTATAATGGCCTGTAGCCATTTTTTTCTTTATAGCATTTTTTACTTTTATCTGTTAAAATAATTGTATGACTAAACAGGCGATATTTCATGTAGATAATACAGAAGGCGTAGTAGAATTTGCCAAGTTCCTTTCGGACATGGGCTGGTATATCTTAAGTGCCAACAGAACCGAAGAAATTCTTAAAAAGGCAAAAATCCCGGTAATGCACGAACAGGCTCTTGTTGAGAATAACCTTTATCTTAATGATACTTCCGGTTTAATACAGCGCATTATGTCGTCTTCGTTTATTGATGAACCTAACTCTCCTGCAAATCAGGCAAGTGGATGTGTTGGGCTTATCTGCATGAATGTCCTTCCTACAATTCATAACATTAATTCCGAAAAAAAATTCAAGGCAATCACAAGACCGTTCAACTTTTTTGTTTCTACAATTCTTAGAAATGCCTTTTTAAATTACGAAAACATCATGATTCTCTGCGATCCTGCAGATTATAAAGAAGCAATGATTCAGCTCCGAACAGACAGCATCGATAAAGAATTCCGTGTATACCTTGCTGCAAAGGCCCTCAATCTTGTTTCTGCATTTGATGGTGGTATCGCAAGTTCAATCCTTATGAACACAAAGGGCGAAAAGGATTTTATGAGTTACCTCACCTATCCTTTTGAAAAACAATATGTTCTTCAAAAAGGAACAAACCCTCACCAAAGCTCATGCCTTTACCGATTCCCAGGTGGAACAGGAACAATCGGTTCGCTTCAAAAGCAGCAGGGCAAGGAACTCAGCTACAATACAATTTCTGATATTTCGTTTGCGTGGGAGCAGATCTGTATGCTTTCCACAAACCTCAAAAATCAATTTTCTGTAAAAAGCGTGAACTGCGACGGCTATAAATTTGAAACACAATTTACTCCGCTCACAGGAACAGTATTTACAATTGCAGTAAAATATAAATCAATTTTGGGTGCATCACTTTCTTCGAGCATTTTAAGCTCCTTCCAGAACACCCACACCTATGATACAGAAAATATCAAACGTGTAACTTTAGCAAGCAGTGCCGTAATTGATGAAACAGCCGCTGCCGAAATTGCAAAAGGAAGCTTTGCCGCAGTAGTAGCACCAGGCTTTACACAGGGCGCAAAAGATATTCTTTCAACTGTAAAAAAACTGGAGCTTATTCAAATATCACGCATTACTGCTTCTGACTACGAAATGGAACTCATAAACGGAGGCCTCCTTTTCCAGACAAAGGATAATGTTTTATTTGATCACTGGGATGTTAAAACAAAAACAAGACCAGGTCAGATACTCGCAGATCAGATGGCATTTGGAACAATTCTTTCAATGGGTTCGCGTTCCTTCTCTGCAGTTTTATTAAAAGACAATTCTGTCGTAGGTATTTCACAGGCTTGTAAATCTCCTGTACGCGCAGTTGACCTTGCATTATCAGAAGCAATGCTTCATAAAGATCAGAATGCAGATAATGCACAGACAACAATTGCAGATGTTCTTGTATGCGACTGTGCAACTCCACTTTGTGACTCAATCAAGCAGCTTGCAGATATGGGACTCAAGGCAATCATCCAGCCGGGTGGCACACAAAACGATGAAGAATTTATTAATTATTGCAATGATCATTTAATTTCGATGATTTTTACAAATATGCCGCACATAAGTTACTGATTTTATTTTTGAATTACGGTAAACTAGTGCGCAAATATTATTTTATATAGAAGGCTTTTATGATTTTTTACTTAGGTCAATATTTACAGCAGTTCTGGGGTCCGGCCCGACTTTTATGCTCTTACGCAGTTCTTATAGCAGTTGCACTTTATTCCGGATATTTTGCAGCATACAAATTAATTCCAAAATTTTTTGATAAGCTTCCTCACGACAGAGGCCGCGAGTTTACATTAAAAGATAACGCCGAAGCCGCAAAAGGAAAACCTACAGGGGCAGGAATTGTCTTTATTTCTATTTTTACAGTTCTTTGTCTTTTATTAGTTCCATTGACCTGGGTACGCGGTGCCATTCTTGCACTTACATGGCTTACAATGCTCACAGGCTATCTTGATGACCGCAGCATTACATCCTGGGGAGAATATCTTAAAGGTGCTCTCGATTTGATTTTGAGCCTTGCCGCAGCTTTTGTTTTGTATTATGGCTTAAAACAATCTTCACCTGATGGTATTGTAAGATTCTGGCTTCCATTTACACCAAACCTTATTACAGTTCATCCTGTAGTTTATATTATCCTTTGTACTATAATGATCTGGGCTTCTATAAACACAACAAACTGTACAGACGGTGTAGACGGACTTTCTGCAACTCTTGTTTTAATTGCTCTTTTAACTCTTGGTGCAGTTTTCTATTTTGTTCTTGGTCACGTTGAAATTTCTGCTTACCTTTTGCTTCCACATTTTCCAAGCGGTGCAAACTGGGCAATCATGCTTTTTGCAATGGCTGGAGTTGTAATGGGATATTTGTGGCTCAACGCTTTTCCTAGTAAATGTCTTATGGGAGATGCCGGCAGCCGCGCACTTGGATTTTTTATTGGCGTATGCGTAATGATCAGCGGAAACCCATTCCTTATTCTTGCAACAAGCTCAATCATTTTTGTAAACGGAGGCATGGGACTTTTAAAAGTCGCACTCCTCCGCTTCTTCAAAATCAAGATTTTTGAAAATATAAGATTCCCGCTTCATGACCATATGCGCAAAAACAGAGGCTGGTCACCAACACAGGTTCTCATCAAGTTCATGATTATGCAGATTCTTATAACCTGTGCAATTCTTGGAATCTTCTTTAAGATTCGATAAAAAGCTCTACAAGAGTCTGAGCATCCTTAATCAAATTATCAATGACGCAATATTCATTCGGCTGATGTGCCTGATCGTCAAGGGTGCTCCATACAACTGCATTGTATCCTTCGCGGCGGAATTCTGCTCCAACAGTTCCTCCGCCAATTCCAATAAAGCGCGCTTCAAGACCATGAACCTTTTTAATTGCACCGGCAAGCTTTTGTGCAACTTCTGATTCTACAGGAGTTGCAGGGCTCTCTGATTTTTGTGGAGTTGTATATTCAACCTTTACGCCATATTCTTTTTCAATTTTACGACAGGCTTCATCAACCTTTGCAAGTACCTCAGAAAGTGAATAGCAAGGTAAGATTCGACAGTCCAAACAAAACCAGTCTTCACCAGGAATTATATTTATACTGTCTACATTCTTTTCACGCTTTGTAGGCTGGAATGTAGAATAGTCAGGTTCAAAAAGAGAATCATGCTTATTAAAAATGCTTTCAAGATTATGAAGTTCAAGGCTAAGGGCACATGCTGCAAGACATGCATTTGCACCACTGTCTGGTCTTGAACCATGAGTCTGCTTTCCCATGACATGAAGGCTGAGCCACAAAAGATTTTTTTCTGCAATTTCAATAGTCTGCCCTAGACTGTCGCCGCCATCTGGAATAAGAATAAGGTCTGCTTTATTAAACAGCTTTGTGTTTTTCATAAGCCATTTTACACCGTACTCACTTCCATTTTCTTCATCTGCAACAAGAAGAAGCTTTACTGTGTTTTCAGGAACAATTCCATTTTTTACAAGGTAAAGCCCCGCAAAAATTGCAGAACACAAGCCCTGCTGATTATCCTCTACTCCACGGCCATAAAGCTTTCCGTCTTTTTCTTCAACCTTCCATGGGTCAGTTTTCCAAAGAGATAAATCTCCTGTTGGAACAACATCAATATGAGCCATAACCCAAATGCTTTTAGAAGAATCTTTACCAGGAATTGTTACAACAAGAGACGGACGCTTACCGGAGCTTACACGACTATCAGGCGCTTCAAAACGCTCAATATTCAAAAAGCCATTTTCTTTGAGCCAGGCCTCCAGCGCATCGCACTTTTTACTTTCTCCGTCGCCACCACCTTCTGGGGCAATAGCAGGAATACTTGTAAGCAGTGTCTCAAGCTCGACAATCTTTGCACGAGAATTATTCAAAAAATCAATTGGTGTCATTTATAAACTTCCCAGGTTGTTTTTACGAGTGTTTCTACATCGCTGAATTTTGGTTCCCAGCCCAAAAGTTCTTTTGCACGTTTAGAAGTTGCATAAAGGCAGGCTGGATCTCCAGGGCGGCGTTCCACATCTTCAGAAGGAATTTCTTTACCGGTAATCTTTCTTGCGGCATCAATAATTTCTTTTACAGTTGTGCCGTTTTCTGTTCCAAGATTCAAAGCAAGGCTCTTGTCGTTTTTAGCAATATAATCCAAAGCCATAACATGAGCACGCGCAAGGTCTGTTACGTGAACATAGTCGCGGATACAAGTTCCGTCACGTGTATCATAATCAGTTCCAAAAACCTTCATACCAGGCTTCATTCCGGCAGCAACCTCCATTACACGAGGAAGCAGATTTGCAGGATTCTGTTCAAGTCCACGGATTTCTCCATCAGGATCATAACCAGCCGCATTAAAATATCGCAAAGCAGCAAAACGAAGTCCTTTAAGCTTATCGTACCAGGCCATAAAGCGTTCAATTTCAAGCTTTGTAAATCCGTAGTAGTTTTCCGGATTTTTTGGATGATCTTCATCAATTGGAAGATATTCAGGCGCACCAAAAACTGCAGCTGAAGAAGAAAAAATCATTTTCTTACAATTATATTTTACAGCCGCATTCATGATATTTAATGTACCTGTGATATTGTTTACACTATATTTTTCTGGCAGGAACATGCTTTCTCCCGCTGCCTTAAAAGCCGCAAGATGTACAAAAGCATCAAAGCCCTGTGAAAAAGCAGCATCAAGGTCTGCAGGAATCAAAATATTTCCATAAATAAAATCATTCTGTGGAAAGAGATTGCAGCGCAAACCACTCGAAAGATTATCAAATACAGTAACTTTATGTCCTGCTTTCATCATTTCTTTTACAACGTGGCTGCCAATATATCCGGCACCACCAATTACCAAAACTTTCATTATTATTCCTCCATACCCTGCGGTTCTTGAGCCCGTCGAAGGGTTATATATACATATCTATCTTCATATTCTTCATAATAAGGATCA
>JBGVAV010000136.1:0-14229 GCA_045224915.1 Treponema sp. | reverse complement strand
CAAAATCATATTTACCTGAATTTCTTTATACTCAACCCCAGGCTCAAACTTAGTAATAAGATAATCAAGCACCGCCAGCTTTTCTTCCTTTTTCTTGGGCCAGCGCATTACAATGCCGTCAGGGCTGATGATGGTTTCCATGTTTGGTTTTTTGTCGTCCATGGTTGTTTGTCCTTTATATCTACAATGATAAACTCTTTTGGTTCTTTATAAAAGTATTGTCTTAGTAATGTTATCCCCTGCATTAGGCTATGGAGCACCTGCGCAAAATTATGCTAAAATGCCCCCATGGTAAAACACATTATTTTATGGACATTAAAGGACATGAGCGATTCTCAAAAGGAATTGGTGAAAAAGGGAATTAAGGAAGGACTTGAAGGGAAAATCCCGGGGCTTGTTGATATCAAAGTGAATACCCAGGGGCGCCTTGAGTCTTCTACTGCAGATTTGATGCTTGATTCGACTTTTGATTCGGCCCAGGCGCTTAAGGACTACTCAAAGCATCCGGAGCATGTGGCTGTTGCAGATACTAAAGTAAGGCCGTTTACTGCAAGCAGAGCGTGTCTGGATTTTGAAGTTTAGAGGGCTTCATATGTAATTATATTCCCACCTTATCCAAATCTTCAATATCCAAAACCCTGTACCCGCCGTTATAATTGCAGTTATCTCCGGCAAGGTAGGCGCTGATTATTATTTTCATTTAAGGCTATCTAAAAGTTCCCGCTGTTCCAGCCCCAGTTGGCCGTGCCCCAGTAAGAAACATAAACCGCATTGCCCGGGATTCCAAGTTCATTCTGTAAAATCTCGCACAGTTTGGCCGTCATTTTGTCGCTGGCACCACCGTCTACTCCACCAAGAACTTTAACTTCTACATAAGCGCCTTTTGATTCACAGTATCAAAGGTTGCAATAACTTCTTCTGACGGAAACGGCATAATACTTCCTGGCTGAATCCCGTTAATAACAATTCTTGGATTCATAGTCATAACAAACCCAAAATCATGGTCCTCGTTTTTCACAACAGCTCCAGGAAAAAGCTCCTCTCTTGTCATTTCCCTAAGCTCTTCACTCCACTTACCCATAATGCGCCTCCTTGATATATATAAATATAGGTAGCGAGACTATCATTTTGTGATATTGATGAGATTTTTTTTTGATGATAAGAAGGGGAAAAAGGAATCCCTCTTATCTAATTATAAAACGTTTTTGTGAAAACCTAGAGATTAGCACTTTTTAATTTGCTATCAGCAATTTTTTGTTTTATCAATTGCTCTTTATCTTCTTCTAAAATAGACATCATATCATGTATTTGAGAATCAATAGATGTGAAATCGTTTTCATCAATAGATACTTCAATTTTTTCAGATAGTTTCCCGATTCTTTTCTTATCGTTTTCCGTGCATTGTTCACTCAATTCTAAAAACTCATTTGTATCTTTATTTATTTGGTCAACAACAGAGCTGGTAATATTTTCAATGTCTGCTTTTTTCTGATTTGCAGCAGATATTTCTCTCGAAAGCTTTGAAAATACTTTACACATAGAACCGCCTCGATATATTAAAACTTATCTAAAGTATCAAGCATTGCTGTTGTGAATTTATCAATAAGAGCAGTTTTTTGTTCAAATGTTAAAGAAGACATGTTTAATGCATCTCTCATTTTATCTGAACATACTTGAATTATAGATCCAGCAATTTCACCTTTATTTTTAATTTGCGAAATTACAGTATTCATGTCAGCGTCGATTTTTGCCAATGCAACTTTTGTGGAATTATTATTTTTTACAATTTTTATAAAACTCGAAACTAAGTTATTAATAGCTGGTTCGAACGTTTTAGTTATTAAACTTAATGATGCTTCTTCCATTTTTTTCTCCTTCATGATTCTCTATTCATTACTAAATCTTTCAATTACAGATTCAACTGTTGAAAGTGTTTTTAATGATAATTTATATTCTTCCTTTATTTTTATCATTTTAAGTGCTTGTGGTTGAATTTTCCTAATTGCATCCAGGACTTCCTTTTCCTTATTTTGAATTTCAATGACTTTTTCATTTGCACTTTCATGAGCCCCAATTACACCTCCTATGGGTATAACTGTTGTAGCTATTATAATACTTAAATTTTGTGCTATCGAGTCTTCCCAATCCCAATATCCTAAAGTATTTGTCGAAAATTCAGGAACATTTGGTAAATGATTTGTACAATTCTTATATTCTTGCAACGCTTTTGTCTCGATTGACGAAAGGCGTTCTCTTGTTTTAGGATTTGAATATATTTTTTTAATAAGAGCTTTCTTTTTCTTTAATTCAGATTTTAACTGATTTATTTCATCTTGAAGAGATTTTATCTCTTGCCCTAAGTTTCTATACTCTTCATATTTGGAGAAAGCTCTCTTATAAGATTCGGCCGCAGCATCAACTTTTGAAACTGCTCCACATGTCACAATATTTGCTATACCTCTTGATAAACCCATTTATTTATGTTCCAAATAAATTATTTTTCTCGTAGAATTATTATATCACACTTTTGTAAAATTTACATTACCTTTGTGAAAGCCATCTAGAAGTCACCGCCGTTCCATCCCCAGTTACTTGTTCCCCAATAAGAAACATAAACCGCATCACCAGGAATCCCTAGCTCATTCTGCAAAATCTCGCAAACCTTTGCTGTAATTTTATCGCTGGCACCACTGTCGATACCACCAAGAACTTTTACTTCTACATAAGCACCTTTATCAAGCTTGTTTCCGCCAAAGTACAAATCTTGATTGTCGATTAAATTAATCATCAAATAAGATTCCGGCTTTCCCATAATGGTTATTGCTTTACCAAACTCGGCTTTTAAAATGTCTCTTTTTTCTGTAGGTAACTGCATGGTTACCTTGGCTTCTATCATTGGCATGGGTGGTTCTCCTATTTTTTGATTCTTTATTATAGCACAGGCATGATAGAAAAATAAGGAGGGGAAAGCCTTCCCCTCGCTACAAACGCCTGCGGCGTTTTCCGCTACCCCATCTCCTAAGGCTGCGCCCTAAAACCCCTATCACAATTTGAGAGTAACGCTGAATATAATACATATATAAACTTAAACAAACAGGAGGCGCTTAAATAGCTTCAAGTTCCTTGATTTGAGCAATAAAGGCATTTCGATAATAACCAATAGAATAAATTGTTCCAGTTAACATAGTTTGTGAACGTTTTATTTTTCCGTTTTCAAGTATCTGGATTTGTAGGTTATCCTTAAAATATTTTAATCGAGACCCTATTTCTAATTTATGTTTAATTTCATCATCGGTCTCTGTTAATGCCAATTGAGCCGCTCTTAACTGGACAGGAAAAATATCAAAATATGTATTATTATAATACTTATTTGCATAATCTTTAATTCTTGTTAAATGACCTTCTATATTGGATAAAAAAATATACTCTATTGTTTTAGTAATTTTTCAAATAATTCCATAATAGCATCCTCTCCACCCCAAGCATGTCTTATATTATTCGGATCAAGAACTCTACAATGTCCAGTAACATTATTTTTTTGAACTCTCCACCCATTAACATTAGCGAGATCATTCCAGAAAACTTTACCACCCATAGTCGGAAAGTTTACATTTGGTAGTGTTGGGAAAGATTCTACCAGCTTTGGGGTTTCAGCTAATAACTTTAATCCTTTTGTAATAACTTCAATATCCATATCAAATCCTCCTAATCTATTCAATTTCTAATTATATATGCACTTCTTTTATTTGTAAAATAAATTATTTTTATATAGCAATACAATTCTAACTTCTATAATTCTAATATGAGACAATATAATTCTTCTAGAAATAAATTCTCAGAAGAATCGGCTTTATAAGCCAATACACTGTAATTGTGTAAAAAGTAAATAATCCTGCAAATAAAACAATTCTTTTCCAAAAGTTTTGAATAAACAGTTTTACCAGCTCACTCAACCGTGGGATTTCCTTAAGTGCGCTGAACTAGGACGCAGCAAAATCTATCCCAGCATAAGTCAAAGTTACCAAGGGGTATTTATCTGTGATAAACTTACTGATTCCCTTTGAAAGACTCTTTTGTTTTACAACGTTCTTGCTTATTGCCAGAGTCGTCCAACCATAATTCTTGCAATATAAAATCACGCGAACTATCCAGAAGATAAAAGCTACTGCAAAGAAAACAGGCTAATCCATTTAGAAACATCCTTTCCAAATGGCTGCAAAATCAGAAACAGAACCCCTACAACATTTATAGCAAAAGTGATTGCAGCATTTACCATTGCTCTTCCCAAACCAGAAAGTCGGGTACCTACTCGCTTTAAGTATTCAGACATTAATTAAGTCCTTTGAATTCCTTGTATGTTTCCAGGTCAGCCTTAAAGCCTTTGATACAAAGAGTAACAATTCCCGCATCATCTAGATAACCTACAAAAGGCATAAAGTCAGGAATCAAGTCGAGAGGAGCCAACACATACAAAAGCGTAGCTGCAATTGATACAATTGTTCCAATTGGAACTTGTGTATATTTTTTTGTGAAAAAATCCTTGAGCATCGAAAAGTACAGCTTTACTTCCTCTAAAAAGTCTTTAAGATACTTATTATTCATTTTATTCAAGATGGTTTCTTCGTTATCAAAAACTTTATGCATATCATCTTCTGAATATTTCTTATTTTTAAACGAATTAAATTTTTCGTTTACCCTTCTTGCTTCCTCTTCGGTGAGTTCTTCCTGTCTACTATGTCTGAATTTGAACATAATGTTGTCCTCCTAAATTCATCTTATATATATTATGAAATATACAATGGAGAACTCTCATTTAGTGATAGTTATAAGAAATTTATAATAGATTTTTAAATCTAAAAATCAAGTAAAGCAAAAAGAATTATTATGCTTGATCATTCCCTCCATTTTTGCCTCCCCCAAAAATCTTTGCGATTGTCAAGGCAATACCACCTACAGCCACAACTCCTTTTCCTATGCCCGCCCAAATCTCCTTTGTTTTTTGTTTTTTAAGTGCCATTTCTTGCTGACATATCAAACAAAATTTTTCATCATCATTGATATACTTTACTGCGCTACCATGATATTTTCCTGGACATTCTTTTGACATAATAGATACTCCTTTTTATTTTCTTTTAGACTTTTTATTCCTGGTAAACAATCTTCATACCAGATGTTCCTTGAGCCTTTATATAACCCAGATAACAATTCCAAGTTATCTTCTGTAAAAATCTCGATAAAAACATCCGAGTATTTATTTTGTATAATTTTATAATTATCATCTTTCTTCTCTTCGGAAACATAGTTTCCTGTATAAGTTAAATAAAGTTCAATATGATATAGCACTTGTAAATTGGTTAAGTCTTCAAGTATGTATTTTATATCGTTTTCTTGTTTTGACATTTCTTCTTTTATTTGTTTTGACTTTAAACCATCCATTATTTTTTTATAAGAAATATTTAATTCATTAAGTTTATCAATTAATTCTCGTTTTAAACTTGGGAAAGCTTCATTTATGTGAGAAAAAACCTGGTCTCTATAATTATTACCTTCTCTCAGATAGGTTTCAAGATCAGCTTTTGCAGTTTCAACTTTATCTATTTTTTCTTTATGTAACTCATATCTTAAATTATTAAATTCCTCATTTGTTTTTTCAGATAAATAGGTTAATGTATCCTGAATTTCACTTAATTGTTGTTGCATCATCATTTGATTTGATAAAACTGTAATATTTGCAACAGCTTGTGGATCTGCTATTCTTTCTAGTCTAAGAAACTCTGTTCTACCATCTTCAAATCGAATTTCGGGGAAGATTTTTCCATCTTTATGTGAATTATACAGTTTTGCAGTACCCTCCTTTAAGGCTTTTTTCATCTCAGGAGTTAATATTGCTTCCAAATGTGATTTTGCATTTTTGGCTTGATTTGCTATTGCAACCCCATTTGCTACTTTAGATACAACTTTATTAATTGTATTGGTCGAAAGAAACTTTTCTTCAATAGAATTTACTTTATCAATAAACGTATTATTAACAAGTAATAAATTCTTCTTGGATTCATTTTCTAAGAATGGGATTACATCATTATAAGTTCTTACAACAATTTCATTTTCCATAAGTTTACCCAATATCATTTAAAATTATATATCACATATTTTTACCAGTCAATTTTATAATTTAATAAACCAAATTTTATCAAATGAATAAAGAACTACAGAGATTCATTTCTCCCTTCTCACCCCTTCATCCCGCAAACCACCGCAACACTAAGCACAATAACCGGTACTGTCCCTAGCACCGCATTCCACATGCCAAGAAAGCTCACCTGCTTCAAGGACTGCCACACAGAAAGCCCGTTGTATAAAACTTCAACAAGGGCGCCTCCAATCATTGAAACAAGATAGATCAATACAAGCGCTTTTACATTTCCCGCAAGAAATCTTGAAACTCCATCCATCCTGCTGCAATAATCAATATCGGTCCGGATTCGCGATTTTTGTTCGGAGGCCTGGTCGGCTGTGATTTCGCCTTTTGAAAGCTGGTTGTCTACATCGTAAAAACGTTGTGACATTGTATCTAATGAAAACTTAAGAGCAATTTCGGTTGTAGTACCAACTCCCCTTTTGACCAGAATCACTGCACCAATCAAAAAGACTGCAGCAACCACAACATTAATAATCCAATTAAAATTGACCACTGAAATATACTTAAAAAGCACGCTTCTATGCATACTCAAAATGGTTCTTGTAAATGCTATTGCAACGGCCAGAATCCACATAGACAAATAAAGCAGGACTCTTGGCAGCGTCACAAAATCCTGGCCATGTTTAATAGTTAAAATCAAAACACCAAACGAAAGCACCCACACAATGGCGTACATAATATCAACCATAAGAACTGGAATTGGCACGAACAGCATGACCACAAAAACTACAATGGCCGGCAGGGTTAATTTCATAAAAACAGTTTTATTCATATTTTTCTCCAGTGAAATCTAGGTTTAGTCTAATAATACTAGAAGACACTATCATTTAATGATAGTGGAGATGAATTATTTTCTTCAAAAAACAAGAATGTTCTTATATCAAATTTAATAGAGATTAATCCTGCCAATTATAATTATTACATCTTCACCAGCACGCCCACCATCGGGTAGTACAGATATTTGCCAAGAACATTTTTGCCGGCAGCAACCAGAGCCTTTTCGTAACAATCCAGCTGACCTTTGTATTTGCCAACATAGTATTTGCTGGATTTATCGAGGAGATCTTGTTTTTGACCAGGGAAGGTTTTGTAATCTACCACGATGCATCCGTCAGCAGTCTCCCACACAAAATCCATGCTGCCGGTAACAATCTGAGCAGTTGACCACTGATGTTTGAAAGGCAATTCGTGATACTGTTTTTGAGCGGGGCCGAAGTTTGCACTTAGCCAACCAGTTAGCGCACCCCACGCAGCTTTAATCTGGCCACACTCAGGAAGATTTTTTTCAAACCCATATGCCTTCACCATCTGGGCAACCTCTTGGTCCGATTTGCTGTCGGTAACACAGAAGATGTCGTGGATGCAGGTACCAAGCGCGTCTGATTCGTAGGAGCCGGTAACTGTAATAGGAGCCCCGCAATCAATCAGCTGGGCCTGGACGTCTCCGCCTTCCATGCTGCTTGGGGTAATGTCGCGTAGAGGGACATCCTTTGCAGGTTCCCCTCTGGTAGCAATATCCAAAACAACAGGTCCTTTTGCATCATGTTTATATTCAATTTCCAACTCAGCGTTGTCCCACTTTTCGGAAACGACTCCTGCCTTGAACAAATCGCTTGGACCTTCAAGAAAATCATTTGCAACTGTAATACCAAAATCGGTGAAGAGTTGTAATGGAAGAGGAGCCCCTCTTCTTCCGCAAAGTGCAATAATCAGATTATCCCTTGGACGTGTCATGGCTACATACATAAGGCGTTTAGTTTCTTCAATTTCTTTTTGTTCAAGACATTTGTACACATCAGTTCCCGAAATTTTACTAAGCCATTCATCTGCAACATTTGACCTTCCGGTAAAAATATATGGCAGAACACTAATCCAAACCTCGGGATACAAATTTTCTTTTCTAGACTGCGACATTTTTATAAGCTTTACACCAAGCATATTATGCTTAACAATATCGCTATTATCTTTGATTTTTTTATCGCAGCCCCATACAATTACATTTTTCCATTCCAAACCCTTAGAACGATGATATGTAAAAAGCTGGATTCCCTTTTGAGAACCAGAAATCGAAATATTATTCTGACCAATGTATGCTAAGAATCCAGTAACAGAACTTGGAAGATTCATTAAGGCACAATGCTCTTCATATTCTGTCGCAGTATCTATTACAGCGTGAAGCAGCTTTGCAGTATCTACCGAATCATTAAGCTGGCAGGCCGTGTTAAACAAATCTAACTCAATAATAAGACTTTGCACCATTGATGAGATAGACTGCAGCAAATATCTCTCACGCTCCTGCATCACTTTTTTTACCAGAGGAATATCATCATAAAAAACATCGTCTTCCTTTGCTTTTTGCCTAAACTCAAGCTTATCATCCAAAATCTTCCCAAGCTTGTAGTCTGGCAAAGTAAGAAAAGCAACCTGAGCCTTTGGAAGCTCCGCAGTTGGATCTGCAATAATCTGAAGCAGCGAAGTAACAAGGCTTACAGTATTAGACTGCGCCTGTTCTCCTTCATCAATAAAAACAGGTAACCCATATTCACGTAAGGCTTCGGCGATTTGTTCAAGATCATAGTTAGTCCTTGCTAACACTGCGATATCTTCAGGAGGAATATTGTTATTTACCATAGCAACAATATTGGCTGACAGCTGCGCAATACGATTTTCTTTTTTGGAATCAGGCAGCCACCAGAATGCCGTGTGTCCTTCGCCTACTTCCTCACCTTTTCTTTGAGATGTAAGCCGAACTTCATCCTGCTCTTTCTGAGTCTTCTTATTAAAAACCTTTACAAACACTTCATTCGTAAAATCAACAATGGCAGGAAGTGACCGCCAGCTGTCGTGCAAAATATCGGTAGTACAGCCATCAAGTCCACGCTCTTTATTATCTTTGATAATATCCATTACTGCTGTGGTAAGCTCGGTGTCGGAGCCGCGAAAACCGTAGATTGCCTGCTTCTTATCACCAACCCAAATGCTGTGTTCCACAATATCAGAAAGGACATCAAAAATGCGCACCTGCTTTGGAGAACAATCCTGAAACTCATCTACAAAAACATATTTATAGGTTGCTTTGATGTCTGCAACAACTTCTTTATCCTGCAAAAGCTCACAGAACTTTTTTTCCATATCAGAAAAGTCTATAAGATGATTTTTGGTTTTGTACTCTTCGTATATGTTCATCCATTTTTCTGCCAGGTCAAACATCAAGTCTATGTACCTGGTAATCAAAGAAATAACTTCCTGAGAAGCATAAATATCATTCAAGCTAGAAAGGATTTTATTCTTAGCTTCAATAAACTCATCATCATTGAACTTAAGAGTTCCCAAAAACTTTTTAAGACTCTTTGCATATTTTAATGAAGTATTTTTATTTTTTTGCAGCTCACGCTTTTGATTATTAATTTCAACCTTGAGCTTTTCTTTTGCGTCTGGATCGTCTGTTGCTCTATTCAACTTTAATGCCAGGTCGAGCAGCTTTTCTAACAAATCCTTCTCAATTTTAATATGGCAGCCTTTTTTCTTAAAGCTCTCTGCCTGCGCTTTTGACTTTGCACGGCTTTCTTCAAGATTGGTAATATCATAATTTGCAGCAAGCTCAAGAATCTTAGACAAATCACCTTTCCAAAAGTCATAATTGATTTTACTACTCATAAATTGAGTGATGTTAAATTCCTCTGCAAAATCGCTTAAGAAATTAAGGTCATCATAAGAAAGCAAAGTAACAAGCGACTGATTTTTGAAAAACTCCAGATCCTCTTCTGCAATAGCATTAATGTTTGGGCTAAGGCCAAGAACATACCAGTATTTCAAAATAAAAGATTCGGCAACACTATGAATTGTTCCAATCAAAGCCTGATCCAGACGATCTGCGGCCTCCACCATTCCGTGCTCATAAAGCATAGCCTTGGCCTTCTCTTTAAACTCTGCGGCGGCGGCTTTTGTAAAGGTTGTCAAAATTACATTTTCTGGCTGCACGGCGTTAGATTGAATTGCCTTTGTAAGTTCTTCAGTTAATCTGTATGTTTTACCGCTTCCGGCACTGGCGCTTATATATTTGATATTCTTCATTTTACTCTTCCCCTACTTTCTGCTCTTAATCAAACCTACATCAGAATAAGGTCCGCATTTTTCTTCATTATAATAATCCAACGGCATGCGTTCTTCTTCATCACGCTTTTGTTCGTAGGTTATCTTTTCCTGACCCCAACCGGTAGCTTCTTCAAGCTTGCCTTTAAAAACTTCGTCCTTGCGATACTCATAAGAGTTCTGTATTTCTTTAAGTAAATCTTTATTTTTTCGTTCGGGCTGTACCATTATCTGTTTTACCCCATGTAGCTCTTCATAAGAAATAAACTGAGCGGCAGGCATTAAAAAGTATGCAACAGCCTTTACCTTTTTCTTCATCTCTTTAGAAACAAGTTCTTTGTACAAAGTAAGCTGAACAGATTTTTTCTCTTCAAGAATAGTTGCATGACGCTTAGAAGATGATGTCCACTTAAAATCAAAAATATACGGATACCCGTCATCATCTACAAGCACCATATCGGCAAAACCCTTAACATCAAGGTTACCTATAATTCCGTGCGAAAGAATATTACCATCCCTGTCTGTCTGATATCCAATTCCCTTCTCGCAGAAGACAACCTTAAGCTTATTTGCGTCAATAACTTTTAACAAAGCATCAAGACTTTCTTTTACCTGTGCTTTAAAACGGTTGAGCTCCATTTTATTTTCTTCGAGCAAAAGAATGGCACCCCTAGATTGTACAGTTTGTTTGAACACATCTTCGAACCGTGCACCTATCTGCTTACGGATATATGAAACAGTGCCACTTTCCTTTTCATCTTCACGAGGACCAAATAGTTTTTCAATAATATCATGAGCAACATAACCTTTGGTTGTAGAAAGGTCGGGCATAGTATCAAGTGGATTTGCAGAAAACTTAACGTAATGATCAATCACATAATCAAGGGGATGCTGAATAAAAGACTCAAGGCTTGAATAACTCTGGTGATCTTCCCAATTGTTTTTGATAAAACTTTTCTTATTTATGTGAACAAACTCCTGATTGTTGTCCATGCGGTTATCAATTTTTTCTACCTGCTTAAGCAGCGCTTTATCAAACTTTTTCTGTTTTACAAAAGGATACAGCTTGTTCTTTTTAAATTCCTTGTTATCTTCTTTGTCTGCAAAATATTTTTCTAGTTGAATATAAACAGGATTTTTTGGAGCATCGGCAGAACCAACCTTGTTCACAGTCACGAGCACAAGTTTGTCGGTAGTTTTTACAAAAGGAGTTAATAAAAGATTTCTGATAAAGCTGCGTTCACTGTCTGGCTCCCAAAGCTTAAGCTCTTTTTTTAAAGCCTCTTCTTCGACCGGAGAAAGAAATGAATAAGTAAGTTTACCGGCATTTCCACATGCATAAAAATCGCACCAAACAGTCTTTTTGGCACTTTGGCAAAAATCGGCATAAGAAGGGACAATTTTCTTACAACCTGCCTGAGACGAATATTGTTCCAATGTAATTTCGTTTGAAAAGGCAGAGGCTAACTGCATGAGGTCAGAATATGGGATTGTATTGGATTCATACTCATTCAACAACATAAGAAAAAGATTTGCCTGTGCCTGCCCACACCACCCGCTCAGATTCTTCACAAACTCTCTTACCTGGGCAACATCAACTTCGCCTTCTTCAAACACGGGGTTGTTGATGTCGGGAAGGAATTTGGCGATTTTTTCGGCGGTGTCGGGGTATTTAGCAACGTAGTTCTTAATACAACTACGGCACGAATCGTTGTAATAACCGCCTGAATTGCAGATGCAGCCTGCAAGTTCATGTCTAAAACTTGGTGGCAGCGGGTTAGGCTCGGTATTCAACCACTCAACAATATTGTAAACATTAAGCGGGCGCTCAAAAATTGTAAGGGCTATGTTCAAAAGCTGGGCGGTGTGAGGAATGCCAGAAACTTCTGAACCACTCAGGCGCTTGCCCTGGAGCTTTTGCCAGTTATCAAACTCCTTGTTGTCGGCGTTGATCCAAACGTCAAAATCACCTGTATCAAGATGGCTCAGATATTTTATGGCATCATCGCGCTCTTCAAAGTTCCAGATTTCAAAAGAATCATCGTTAGGGTCAAGCTCAATTGGATCCCCGGCCGCGCCATCAGATCCAGCTTTCCTGCTAAGCACATCACAAACCCTGACAATGTTATTCTGCCCCGGAACAATCTGCTCCGGCACAACGCTAACCTTGCGCCCCTTAAGCGCATCAATCAGCGCGACTTCTGCAGGAGAAAAATTCTCGTAATAACAAGGAACAATTATTTCAAGCTCCGGCAACGGGCATCCATCACGAACAGCCGCAACAAGCTCCCACAGCTCCTGACCGTCACACTTGTCTTCAAAAAAATCCTCTATGCCGGCAAGGGCCTGCATTCGCGCAGTAGGAGCCGTACACGCTTTAGTCCATCCCGCCCCAGCCAGAATATCGCGCCACTCAAGGCACTTTTTTGCAGTATTTAATTTGTCAATGGCAAAAGAATCCGCAAACGCATTGCCCGGATTTTTTTGCATGAACCTTTTCATGGCAGCGTAGTAATCTACAAAGCGCTTTCCATAATCCTGTACGTCAGAACTCAGCCCCGCATGCAGACGCAGCACCTTACAAAGTCCCGCCGTATTAACAACCTTAGCATCAAACAAAATCGGACTGTCAGAAAAATCAACATAAGCCCCATTCGAAAAGGCCGGATTATAGAACAATTTCATAAATAACTCCTATTACTTCCTCAAGTATTTACTTCCGCGCCCAGAACCTACGATTGTGATGACGCCGCTTTTTACCATTTTGCCAAGGACAGCTTCTACGGTTGTGGGGCTTATATCAGGCAAAAGCTGACAAATCTGAGCTTTAGAAATTGGCAGCAGGGAATTAAGGACAGTTGCTTCAATACGACCAGCCTTTGTAATTTTATTAGAATTAACAACAGCAAAACGCTTATCAAGTTCAACATAACATTCATACAGAATACTCAAAAAGTTCTGCATAAACGGAAAGTAATTATTCCTGCTCTCGTGCCAGTTCTGCGAAGATTCTTTTAACGCCTCATAATACCATGCCTTTTTTTTGTTTATCTGCTCTTCAAAAGAGATATACTTTCCAACATCAAATCCGTTTTTATACAAAAGCAGCAAAGACAAAAGACGCGACATTCTTCCGTTTCCGTCCCTAAAAGGATGAATACAAAGAAAATCTAGAACAACGCAGGGAATCAAAAGCAGCGAGTTAATATTAGAATCACCAGCCGCTTCCATGTAAGCAAGAAAAAGTTGTTCCATAGAATCCTTAGTTTGCCCCGCAGGAACAGGAGCAAACCGAACTTTCTTATTTCCCTGCGCGTCAATTTCAAGAATTACATTGTCTTCAGTTTTGTAGGAACCGCCGTATCCGTAATCAGTTGCACCAAGCAAAATCTTGTGCAGCTCCAGAACCGTTTTTTCATTAAACTGAATATTCTGGTAATCAGTGTGAATCAGATTCAGGGCATCCCTATAGCCAAGAATCTCTTCTTCGTTGTGATTCAAAGGCGCGCTATTCTGTTGAACAATCTGAACAATTCGCTCATCAGTCGTTACAATACCTTCAATTTCGTTAGAATGTTTTACAGACTGAATCTTTGCAATTATTTCAAGCTCCGTAAAAACCTTAACAAAATCGTTTTTTCTGAACTGAGACGCCATTTTTAAGGATGAAATAGAAGCCGTAACATTCACAAGCGAAGAAGGCAACATTCCATTGTTCAAAAACGAATAATCAAATTTATGCATATACACCCCTATTTATGTGCATATAAATTATAAATCTATATGCACATAAAAGCAAGTTTTCTGCATATAATTGTACCTTTTATATGCAGATAAATCATTAATCCCCGTGAATCTACCTATAAATATAGTGCAAAAGACTCTCATTTTGTGAGAATTTGAAAAGTATTTTTGGATTTTTTTACGATGGATTCGAT